>NZ_NCVH01000031.1:0-312938 GCF_002096855.1 Streptococcus mitis
AAGTTCATAGATCTGAACTTTATCATCATAAGTTAATTTCATAATAAAAGCACCCCAAAAGTTAGATTTTTTCTGTCTAACTTTTGGGGTGCAGTTCAAAATGAATCGCTTTTTTATATAAGGAGACCGAATGGAAAAGAAAGATAAATAAAATAGCTATATTACCTTCTTGTAATATTATGATACACAAAAATAGGGAGCTTGTCAATAGAAAAGAAGCAATCTAATTAAAAATATTCTTGTTTTTTCAAATTGCAATTAAATAAGCAATTTTCAGATAATAATTGAAAATTCAAGCTGTTTATGTTATAATGATAGCGATTAAATTCGAGGTGAAAAATGGCACATTTATTAGAAAAAACTAGAAAAATTACTTCTATCCTGAAGCGCTCAGAGGAGCAGTTGCAGGAAGAACTTCCATACAATGCGATTACCCGTCAATTGGCAGATATTATTGACTGTAACGCCTGTATCGTCAATAGCAAGGGACGTCTCCTTGGTTATTTTATGCGTTACAAAACCAATACAGATCGTGTAGAGCAATTCTTCCAAACTAAAATTTTCCCGGATGACTACATTCAAGGTGCGAACATGATCTACGATACAGAAGCCAATCTGACAGTTGATCATGATTTGAGTATTTTCCCTGTGGAAAGTCGTGCCGACTTTCCAGATGGTTTGACGACCATTGCACCGATTCATGTATCAGGGATTCGACTTGGATCTTTGATTATTTGGCGCAATGATAAAAAATTCGAAGATGAGGACTTGATCCTTGTTGAGATTGCGAGTACCGTTGTTGGGATTCAACTCCTTAATTTCCAACGTGAAGAAGATGAGAAAAATATTCGCCGCCGTACTGCTGTTACCATGGCGGTCAATACCCTTTCTTACTCAGAACTCCGTGCTGTTTCAGCAATTTTAGGGGAGTTAAACGGAAATGAAGGGCAGTTGACTGCGTCTGTGATTGCAGACCGTATCGGAATCACTCGCTCTGTGATTGTCAATGCCCTTCGTAAACTTGAGTCTGCAGGGATTATTGAAAGTCGCTCACTTGGAATGAAGGGAACCTATCTTAAGGTCTTGATTTCAGATATTTTTGAAGAAGTGAAGAAAAGAGATTACTAATGACTAAAGCTTTGATTTCGATTGATTATACAGAAGATTTTGTTGCCGATAGTGGTAAATTGACAGCAGGTGCCCCAGCTCAAGCTATTTCGGAAGCCATTAGTAAGGTGACTCGGTTAGCTTTTGAACGCGGAGATTACATCTTCTTTACCATCGATGCTCATGAAGAAAACGATTGTTTCCATCCAGAAAGCAAGCTATTTCCTCCTCACAATTTGATTGGGACTAGCGGACGCAATTTATACGGAGATTTGGGTACATTTTATCAAGAGCATGGTTCAGACAGTCGTGTCTTTTGGATGGATAAACGCCATTACTCGGCTTTTTCGGGAACTGACCTGGATATCCGCTTGAGAGAGCGTCGCGTGTCTACAGTGATTTTAACTGGTGTCTTGACGGATATCTGTGTTCTGCATACAGCTATAGATGCCTATAATCTAGGATATGACATCGAGATTGTTCAACCAGCTGTTGCTTCTATCTGGCCTGAAAATCATCAATTTGCTCTAGGTCATTTCAAAAATACACTTGGAGCTAAGTTAGTAGATGAGAAGCTAAATGAAATTTCAGAGTAATTTAGTTGATGAAATGAAAAAAATTTGAAAAAAGTGTTGACAAGAGTCCTAAAAGTTGATATACTAGTAAAGTAATCGACGCGGGGATGGCGGAATTGGCAGACGCGCAGGACTAAGGATCCTGTGACCGCTTTAGGTCGTGAGGGTTCAAGTCCCTCTCTCCGCATAGGATAAGAGTTAGCTTAGGCTAGCTCTTTTGTTTTCATCTAATTCAAGTAGAGCAAAAAAATTTTTGCTCTTTTTTGTATTTCATAAACATTTCATATTTGGATTTTATAATAGTCTTACAAATATGGAGGTGACAAATGAATCCAATCCAAAGAGCTTGGGCTTATGTCAGTAGAAAACGACTGAGAAGTTTTATTTTATTTCTGATTTTATTGGTCCTATTGGCTGGAATTTCAGCCTGTTTGACTCTGATGAAGTCCAACAAAACAGTTGAAACCAATCTTTACAAATCACTCAACACATCTTTTTCGATTAAGAAGATAGAAAACGGACAGACTTTTAAGTTGTCGGACTTATCATCCGTGAGCCAGATCAAGGGGCTGGAAAATGTCTCTCCTGAACTGGAGACGATTGCAAAACTAAAAGACAAGGAAGCGGTGAGTGGCGAGCAGAGCGTGGAGCGTGATGATTTATCAGCTGCAGACAAAAACTTGGTTAGCTTAACAGCTCTTGAGGATTCATCTAAGGATGTGACCTTTACCAGCTCGGCTTTCAATCTAAAAGAAGGGCGACACCTTCAAAAAGGGGATTCAAAGAAAATCATCATCCACGAAGAGCTGGCCAAGAAGAACGGTCTTTCGCTTCATGATAAACTTCGCTTGGATGCTGGACAGTCAGAATCTGGCAAAGGACAAACAGTAGAGTTTGAGATTGTCGGCATCTTCTCTGGTAAAAAACAAGAGAAATTTACAGGCTTGTCTTCAGACTTCAGTGAAAACCAGGTCTTTACAGACTATGAAAGTAGCCAAACCCTTTTGGGAAATGGTAAATCTCAAGTCAGTGCAGCTCGCTTCTATGTAGAAAATCCTAAGGAAATGGATGGACTTATGAAGCAGGTGGAAAACTTGGCCTTGGAAAATCAAGGCTATCAAGTTGAAAAGGAAAACAAGGCTTTTGAACAAATCAAAGACTCAGTTGCAACCTTCCAAACCTTCCTAACCATCTTCCTTTATGGTATGTTGATAGCTGGAGCTGGAGCCTTAATTTTGGTCTTGTCTCTCTGGTTGAGAGAAAGGGTCTACGAAGTGGGAATTTTACTGGCACTTGGAAAAGGTAAGAGCTCGATCTTCCTACAGTTCTGTTTAGAGGTAGTTTTGGTATCTATCGGTGCTTTGCTTCCATCCTTTATCGCTGGAAATGCCATTACATCCTATCTGCTCCAAACTGTCCTAGCCAGTGGAGATCAGGCAAGCTTACAGGACACACTAGCCAAAGCAAGCAGTCTATCAACTAGTATCCTATCCTTTGCAGAATCCTATGTTTTTCTAGTTCTGCTTAGTTGCTTATCTGTAGCCCTTTGTTTCCTATTCTTATTTAGAAAATCGCCTAAGGAAATTTTATCATCTATTAGTTAATACTCTTCGAAAATCAAATTTAAACCGTGTCAGCTTTATCTGCAACCTCAAAGCTGTGCTTTGAGCAACCTGCAGCTAGCTTCCTAGTTTGCTCTTTGATTTTCATTGAGTATAAGAAGGAGAAATCATGACTTTATTACAATTACAAGACCTTACCTACCGTTATAAGAACACTGCTGAAGCAGTCCTATATCAGATCAATTATAATTTTGAACCCGGGAAATTTTACAGTATTATTGGTGAGTCAGGAGCAGGAAAATCCACTCTCTTGTCTCTACTTGCTGGTCTAGATAGTCCTGTTGAAGGTTCAATCCTTTTTCAAGGAGAGGACATTCGTAAGAAGGGATATTCTTACCATCGCATGCACCATATTTCCCTGGTCTTTCAAAATTATAACTTGATAGATTATCTTTCTCCACTGGAAAATATCCGCTTGGTCAACAAAAAGGCAAGCAAGGATACACTGCTTGAGCTTGGTTTAGATGAAAGTCAGATCAAGCGGAATGTTCTCCAGTTATCAGGTGGTCAACAGCAACGTGTTGCCATTGCTCGCAGTTTGGTATCAGAAGCTCCAGTAATTTTAGCAGATGAGCCAACAGGAAATCTAGACCCTAAAACTGCTGGAGATATTGTCGAACTGCTCAAATCACTTGCCCAGAAAACAGGTAAATGTGTCATCGTCGTCACCCACAGTAAGGAAGTGGCACAAGCGTCAGATATTACACTTGAGTTGAAGGACAAGAAACTGACTGAAATATAGAATCTAGTTATTAAACTTTAAAATAGTATTAGTTGGTAATCAGATACGTGTATAGTACTAATAACCGAAGTGAATCATTAACAACTATTTCCCGCAGTAGTGATAGCCTAGATAATAACTTTGTTATTATCTAGGCCGGAATTTTTGAGAGTAAAATAGTTTGGGGAACTATTTTAGCCTGAGCATAGAAATTAAAGGGCGAAGGGCTCAAAAATTAGGGATGAAATTCCCTGGATTTCTAAAATCATCCACTGGATAATTTTACCTCCCGTCCGCACAATCTAAGGGAAATAGTAAAAAATTATTTTATATAAGTTATAAGACATTGAAATAGAACAACATCTAGAAAGGGAACCTATGTTACACAACGCATTTGCCTATGTTACAAGGAAGTTTTTCAAATCGATTGTCATCTTCCTGATTATTCTCCTCATGGCGAGCTTGAGTTTGGTTGGCTTGTCAATCAAGGGAGCTACTGCCAAGGCTTCTCAGGAGACCTTTAAAAATATTACCAATAGTTTTTCCATGCAAATCAATCGTCGCGTCAATCAAGGGACGCCACGTGGTGCTGGGAATATTAAGGCTGAGGATATCAAAAAAATCACCGAAAACAAGGCCATTGAGTCTTATGTGAAACGCATCAACGCTATCGGAGATTTGACTGGATATGAACTTATCGAAACTCCAGAAACCAAGAAAAATCTGACACCTGATCGTGCTAAACATTTTGGAAGTAGCTTGATGATTACAGGTGTCAATGACTCTTCTAAAGAAGACAAGTTTGTCTCTGGTTCTTATAAGTTGGTCGAAGGTGAGCACCTAACCAACGATGACAAAGACAAGATCCTCCTGCACAAGGACTTGGCAGCCAAACACGGCTGGAAAGTAGGGGATAAGGTTAAACTAGACTCTAATATCTACGATGCAGACAATGAAAAAGGAGCCAAGGAAACAGTCGAAGTGACAATCAAGGGACTCTTTGATGGCCACAATAAGTCGGCAGTAACCTACTCACAAGAACTATACGAGAACACAGCTATCACAGACATCCATACGGCTGCTAAACTATATGGTTATACAGAAGACACAGCTATTTATGGGGACGCAACCTTCTTTGTAACAGCGGACAAGAACTTGGATGATGTTATGAAAGAGTTGAATGGCATCAGTGGTATCAACTGGAAGAGCTATACACTCGTTAAGAGCTCATCTAACTACCCAGCTCTTGAGCAATCCATCTCTGGTATGTACAAGATGGCCAACCTCCTCTTCTGGGGTAGCTTGAGCTTCTCAGTTCTTCTTCTTGCCCTCTTGCTCAGCCTTTGGATCAATGCCCGTCGCAAGGAAGTGGGTATTCTCCTCTCTATCGGTCTCAAGCAGGCAAGTATCTTGGGTCAATTCATCACTGAATCCATCTTGATTGCCATCCCTGCTCTTGTCTCTGCTTACTTCCTAGCTAATTACACTGCCCGTGCAATCGGAAATACTGTTCTTGCCAATGTCACTTCAGGTGTTGCCAAACAGGCTAGCAAGGCTGCTCAAGCCTCTAACCTTGGTGGCGGTGCAGAAGTAGATGGCTTTAGCAAGACCTTGTCGAGCCTAGATATTTCCATTCAGACATCAGACTTTATCATCGTCTTTGTTCTTGCCTTGGTTCTAGTGGTTCTTGTTATGTCGCTTGCTTCAAGCAATCTCCTAAGAAAACAACCAAAAGAGCTCTTGCTGGATAGCGAATAAGAAACTTGCTACTTATTCTCCCCTAAATGGGGTATAATATAGGTAGCATTTTTATCTGTTTTGTCTTGATAAGGCTTCTGTTTTTCAGGATGAAACCGATATGATTTACAAGAAATTTAAAGGAATGTGAAACGTTTTTCTATGAAAATTTTAATTGTAGAAGATGAAGAGATGATCCGTGAGGGGATCAGTGATTATTTGACGGATTGTGGTTATGAAACCATTGAGGCAGCGGACGGTCAGGAAGCCCTGGAGCAATTTTCTAGCTATGAGGTAGCCTTGATTTTACTGGATATCCAGATGCCCAAGCTCAACGGCCTAGAAGTCCTATCTGAGATTCGCAAAACCAGTCAGGTTCCTGTCCTGATGTTGACTGCCTTTCAGGATGAGGAATACAAGATGAGTGCCTTTGCTTCGCTAGCAGATGGCTATCTGGAAAAACCCTTCTCCCTTTCCCTCTTAAAAGTGAGGGTAGATGCGATTTTCAAACGCTATTATGATACAGGACGAATCTTCTCCTATAAAGATGCCAGGGTGGATTTTGAGAGCTACAGTGCCAGCCTAGCAGGTGAGGAAGTAGCCATCAATGCCAAAGAATTGGAAATTCTGGACTATCTGGTGAAAAATGAAGGACGGGCCTTGACTCGTTCTCAGATAATCGATGCTGTCTGGAAGGCGACAGATGAGGTTCCCTTTGACCGTGTCATTGATGTCTATATCAAGGAATTACGGAAAAAGCTAGACTTGGATTGTATCCTCACTGTGCGCAATGTTGGTTATAAATTGGAGCGAAAATGAAACGAACAGGTCTATTTACTAAAATATTTATCTATACCTTCTCGATTTTTAGTGTTTTGGTTATTTGTCTTCATTTAGCCATTTATTTTCTCTTTCCATCAACTTATCTAAGTCATCGTCAGGAAACCATTGGCCAGAAAGCGACAGCCATTGCCCAGTCCCTGGAAGGTAAGGATAGGCAGAGCATCGAGCAAGTGTTAGACTTGTATTCTCAGACTAGTGATATCAAGGGGACCGTCAAGGGAGAGATGACTGAGGACAAGTTAGAAGTCAAGGACAGCCTTCCTCTGGATACAGACCGCCAGACCACCTCTCTCTTTATTGAGGAGCGGGAGGTGACAACGCAGGACGGTGGTACCATGACTCTCCAGTTTCTAGCTTCCATGGATTTGCAAAAGGAAGCAGAGCAAATCAGTCTCCAGTTTCTTCCCTATACCTTGCTGGCGTCCTTTCTGATTTCCCTCTTGGTAGCCTATATCTACGCTAGGACCATTGTTTCCCCGATTTTGGAAATCAAGCGGGTGACCCGACGGATGATGGAACTGGATGCTAAAGTGCGATTGCGAGTGGATTCTAAGGATGAGATTGGTGATCTCAAGGAACAAATCAATAGCCTTTATCATCATCTTTTGACTGTTATTGCGGACTTGCATGACAAAAATGAAGCTATTCTCCAGCTAGAAAAGATGAAGGTCGAATTCCTACGAGGAGCTTCTCATGAATTGAAAACACCGCTGGCTAGTTTGAAAATCCTAATCGAAAACATGAAAGAAAATATCG
This sequence comes from Streptococcus mitis, assembly GCF_002096855.1. Lineage (GTDB taxonomy): Bacteria > Bacillota > Bacilli > Lactobacillales > Streptococcaceae > Streptococcus > Streptococcus mitis_Y. The sequence goes on from NZ_NCVH01000031.1 coordinate 7,362, forward strand.
GTCGTTATAAGGATAGAGACCACTATCTAGGAGTTGCCTTAGGAATTGTGGATGAACTCAATCACCATGTTCTGCAGATACTTTCCCTCTCTTCTGTGCAGGAATTGCGAGATGATAGGGAACAAATTGACCTATACCAGATGACTCAAAGTCTGGTTAAGGATTATGCTTTACTAGCCAAGGATAGAGAGCTCCAGATAGACAATAGTTTGACTCATCAGCATGCCTATCTAAACCCATCAGTTATGAAGTTGATTCTTTCTAACCTCATCAGCAATGCTATCAAGCACTCTGTTCCAGACGGCTTGGTTCGAATTGGAGAAAGAGAAGGAGAACTCTTTATCGAGAATAACTGCAGTCCAGAAGAACAAGAAAAACTAGCCCAATCTTTTTCTGATAATGCTAGTCGCAAGGCCAAAGGGTCTGGAATGGGGCTCTTTGTAGTCAAGAGTCTATTGGAACATGAAAAATTATCCTATCGTTTCGAGGTGCAGGATAATCGTTTAACCTTCTTTATAGCTTTTCCAAAAGTCGCCCAAGACTAGGAAGAGAAAGGGTTTACATAGATGAAGCTAGAAGAAATTCAATCGAAACTGCGGGAAAAACTAGATTTTTTTGTCAAAAAGTGATAAAATGAACAATGTAAATGGGATGACCCATAAAAATATACAGGAGGCCTGATAAAATGGCAATCGTTTCAGCAGAAAAATTTGTCCAAGCAGCTCGTGACAACGGTTATGCAGTTGGTGGATTTAACACAAACAACCTTGAGTGGACTCAAGCTATCTTGCGTGCAGCAGAAGCTAAAAAAGCTCCAGTTTTGATCCAAACTTCAATGGGTGCTGCTAAATACATGGGTGGTTACAAAGTTGCTCGCAACTTGATCGCTAACCTTGTTGAATCAATGGGTATCACTGTACCAGTAGCTATCCACCTTGACCACGGTCACTACGAAGATGCACTTGAGTGTATCGAAGTTGGTTACACTTCAATCATGTTTGACGGTTCACACCTTCCAGTTGAAGAAAACCTTAAATTGGCTAAAGAAGTTGTTGAGAAAGCACACGCTAAAGGTATCTCAGTAGAAGCTGAAGTTGGTACTATCGGTGGTGAAGAAGACGGAATCATCGGTAAAGGTGAATTGGCTCCAATCGAAGACGCTAAAGCAATGGTTGAAACTGGTATCGACTTCTTGGCAGCTGGTATCGGTAACATCCACGGTCCTTACCCAGCAAACTGGGAAGGTCTTGACCTTGACCACTTGCAAAAATTGACTGAAGCTCTTCCAGGCTTCCCAATCGTATTGCACGGTGGATCAGGTATTCCTGATGAGCAAATCCAAGCAGCTATCAAACTTGGTGTTGCGAAAGTTAACGTTAACACTGAATGCCAAATTGCATTCGCTAACGCAACTCGTAAATTTGCTCGTGACTACGAAGCAAACGAAGCAGAATACGACAAGAAAAAACTCTTCGACCCACGTAAATTCTTGGCTGACGGTGTAAAAGCTATCCAAGCATCAGTTGAAGAACGTATCGACGTATTCGGTTCAGAAGGTAAAGCTTAATCTAGCTGAATAATATAGATAGAACCTGCCCATTGGGTGGGTTTTTTGGCGTTTTAAAGGAACTATTAAGCCAGAATTTTGGACGAATACTCTTCGAAAATCTCTTCAAACCACGTCAGATTTATCTGCAACCTCAAAGCTGTGCTTTGAGCTACCTGCATCTAGCTTCCTAGTTTGCTCTTTGATTTTCATTGAGTATAAAAATAGCACTTTAAGAGAAAAATTTCAATTTTATAAACTTTAAGCAAACGCTTGCATTCCTTTTTTTATTGGATTATAATAGGTTGGTATAAAGCCTTCTGTAATATTAACATTGAGAAGGAATAAGAAGTAAGGATTTAGATATGGCAATGATAGAAGTGGAACATCTTCAGAAAAATTTTGTGAAGACTGTCAAGGAACCGGGCTTGAAGGGGGCTTTGCGCTCCTTTATTCATCCTGAAAAGCAGACCTTTGAAGCGGTCAAGGATTTGACTTTTGAGGTACCAAAAGGGCAGATTTTAGGATTTATCGGGGCCAATGGTGCTGGGAAATCAACAACCATCAAAATGCTGACAGGGATTTTAAAACCGACATCTGGTTTTTGTCGGATTAATGGCAAGATTCCACAGGATAATCGCCAAGATTATGTCAAGGATATTGGAGTCGTTTTCGGACAACGCACCCAGCTATGGTGGGATTTGGCACTGCAAGAGACCTACACGGTCTTAAAAGAAATTTACGATGTGCCAGACTCGCTTTTCCATAAGCGCATGGACTTTTTGAATGAAGTCTTGGATTTGAAGGAATTTATCAAGGATCCTGTGCGGACTCTTTCACTGGGTCAACGGATGCGGGCGGATATTGCGGCTTCCTTGCTTCACAATCCCAAGGTTCTCTTTTTAGATGAGCCGACTATTGGTTTGGATGTGTCGGTCAAGGATAATATTCGACGTGCTATCACCCAAATCAATCAAGAGGAAGCAACAACCATTCTCTTGACTACTCATGACCTGAGCGACATTGAGCAACTCTGTGATCGGATTTTTATGATAGATAAGGGGCAGGAGATTTTTGATGGAACGGTGAGTCAGCTCAAGGAAACATTTGGTAAGATGAAGACTCTCTCCTTTGAACTGCTACCAGGTCAAAGTCATCTCCTTTCTCACTATGAAGGATTTTCGGATATGACTATTGATAGACAAGGAAGCAGTCTCAACATTGAATTCGATAGTTCTCGCTACCAATCAGCTGATATTATTAAGCAAACCCTGTCTGATTTTGAAATCCGCGATTTGAAGATGGTGGATACGGATATCGAGGATATTATCCGTCGCTTCTATCGAAAGGAGCTCTAAGATGGTCAAATTGTGGAGACGTTATAAACCCTTTATCAATGCAGGTGTTCAGGAATTGATCACCTATCGAGTCAACTTTATTCTTTATCGGATTGGGGATGTTATGGGAGCTTTTGTGGCTTTTTATCTCTGGAAGGCTGTCTTTGATTCCTCACAGGAGTCTTTGATTCAGGGCTTTAGTATGGCAGATATCACCCTCTACATCATTATGAGTTTTGTGACCAATCTTTTGACCAGATCTGATAGCTCCTTTATGATCGGGGAGGAGGTCAAGGATGGCTCTATTATCATGCGCTTGTTGCGACCAGTGCATTTTGCGGCCTCTTATCTTTTTACTGAGCTTGGATCCAAGTGGTTGATTTTTATCAGCGTTGGCCTTCCATTTTTAAGTGTCATTGTGTTGATGAAAATCTTATCTGGGCAAGGGATTGTAGAAGTGCTGGGATTAACTATCCTTTATCTTTTTAGCTTAACGCTGGCCTATCTGATTAACTTTTTCTTTAATATCTGTTTTGGATTTTCTGCCTTTGTGTTTAAAAATCTATGGGGTTCTAATCTCCTCAAGACTTCCATAGTGGCCTTTATGTCTGGAAGTTTGATTCCCTTGGCTTTCTTTCCAAAGGTTGTTTCAGATATTCTGTCCTTCCTGCCTTTTTCATCCTTGATTTACACTCCGGTCATGATTATCGTTGGGAAATACGATGCCAATCAGATGCTTCAAGCACTCGCTTTACAGTTTTTCTGGCTTATAGTGATGGTGGGCTTGTCTCAGTTGATTTGGAAACGAGTCCAGACATTCATCACTATTCAGGGAGGTTAGTATGAAAAAATATCAACGCATGCATCTGATTTTTATCAGACAATACATCAAGCAAATCATGGAATACAAAGTTGATTTTGTGGTAGGTGTCTTGGGAGTCTTTCTGACTCAAGGCCTGAACCTCTTGTTTCTTAATGTACTCTTTCAACACATCCCCTCGCTAGAAGGGTGGACCTTTCAAGAGATTGCCTTTATCTATGGATTTTCCTTAATTCCAAAGGGATTAGATCATCTCTTTTTTGACAATCTCTGGGCACTGGGGCAACGCTTGGTGAGAAAGGGAGAGTTTGACAAGTATCTGACTCGACCCATCAATCCTCTCTTCCATATCCTCGTTGAGACCTTTCAGATTGATGCCTTGGGTGAACTTTTGGTTGGTGGAATTTTACTAGCGACAACGGCGACTAGCATTGCTTGGACCCTTCCAAAATTCCTGATTTTTCTAGTTTGTATTCCTTTTGCGACCTTGATTTATACTTCCTTGAAAATTGCAACAGCCAGCATCGCTTTTTGGACCAAGCAGTCAGGTGCCATGATTTATATTTTTTATATGTTTAATGACTTTGCCAAGTATCCGATTTCCATTTACAATTCTCTTCTTCGTTGGTTAATCAGTTTTATCATACCTTTTGCATTTACGGCCTACTATCCTGCTAGCTATTTCTTACAGGACAAGGATGTAATCTTTAACATTGGAGGTTTGATATTGATTTCCCTTGTTTTCTTTGTCATTTCCCTTAAACTTTGGGATAGGGGCTTGGATGCCTACGAAAGTGCAGGTTCGTAAATAATAGAATATCAAAGCCTTGTCTCAGGACAGGCTTTTTCTAATAGAAATGAAAATTCCTTGCCATCTATTTTCAGAGTGCTATATTGTAAGTGTAATCGCCGATTTAGCTTATACTCTTCGAAAATCTCTTCAAACCGCGTCAGCTTCCATCTGCAACCTCAAAACAGTGTTTTGAGCTGACTTCGTCAGTTCTATCTACAACCTCAAAGCAGTGCTTTTAGCAACCTGCGGCTAGTTTCCTAGTTTGCTTTTTGATTTTCATTGAGTATTAGTTGCTAGAGCAAGGCACTCGTAAAGCCTAGGTTATAGGTAGATAAACGACTGAGGATTTGAAAAAAATAGATATGTATAAATAACCGTTAAGCCTTATTCTTAGCGGTTATTTATATTGTTTAATAGCGCTGATATTTTATCAATGATGTTTGACTTTGTGATTTTGGTAGTGGTTCAACTTGATTCCTACTATTTTTGATGGTGTGAATGTGTTTATAAATAATGTACCTAAGCTAACTACGAAAGTTTTGGACTCTATAATTTTAACATGCGTTAAAAAATAAATTAAGGCATGTTAATTTTTCTTGACTTAAATTTTTTTAATTGATATACTATTTTCAGAGAGTTAACAATTATATATAAATGCACTACTCTATTTCCTAGATAATACTTAGTAAAACTTTTTATAACAAAGGCTAGCAAAGTTAAAGTTTTCTATCTATTGGAAGTTAAATAAATATGTAAGGAATTAAAATGAAAAAAAGTACAGTATTGTCATTAACCACAGCTGCAGTTATTTTAGCAGCATATGTCCCTAATGAGGTAATCCTAGCAGATACACCTAGTTCTGAAGATTCTTTAAAAATATCTGATAAAGAAAAAGTAGTAGATAAACAACAAGAAAACAAAGAAAAACTTGAAGATATTCATAATGTTATAGAAACTTCAAAGGATACTGAAGAGAAGAAAACAACGGTTATTGAGGAAAAAGAAGTTGTTAGTAAAGAATCTGTGATAGATAACAAAACTAGCAATGAAGAAGAAAAAATCAAAGAAGATTCCAATCAATCCAAAGAAGATAAAGCGGACTCGTCTGCAAGTAAAGACCCAGAAAGTCCCAAAAAAGAGGATAAACTTGTCTATATTGCTGAATTTAAAGATAAGGAATCTGGAGAAAAAGCAATCAAGGAATTATCCAATCTTAAGGATACAAAAGTTTTATATACTTATGATACGGTTTTTAATGGTGTTGCAATAGAAACAACTCCAGATAATCTGGACAAAATTAAACTAATAGAAGGTATCTCATCGGTTGAACGATCACAAAAAGTCCAGCCAATGATGAATCATGCTAGAAAGGAAATTGGAGTTGAAGAGGCAATTGATTACCTAAAATCTATCAATGCTCCATTTGGTAAAAATTTTGATGGTAGAGGTATGGTCATTTCAAATATCGATACCGGGACAGATTATAGGCATAAGGCCATGAGGATTGATGATGATGCTAAAGGCTCAATGAGATTCAAAAAAGAAGACTTAAAAGGTACTGATAAAAATTTCTGGTTGAGTGATAAAATCCCTCATGCTTTCAATTATTATAATGGTGGTAAAATTACTGTAGAAAAAGCTGATGATGGAAGCGATTATTTTGATCCACATGGAATGCATATTGCAGGGATTCTTGCGGGAAATGATACTGAAAAAGATATTAAAAACTTTAACGGAATAGATGGAATTGCTCCTAATGCACAGATCTTCTCTTATAAAATGTACTCTGACGCAGGATCTGGCTTCGCAGGAGATGAAACAATGTTTCATGCTATTGAAGATTCGATCAAACACAATGTCGATGTTGTTTCGGTATCATCTGGCTTTACAGGAACAGGTCTTGTAGGTGAGAAATATTGGGAAGCTATTAGAGCGCTAAGAAAAGCAGGCATTCCAATGGTTGTAGCTACGGGTAACTATGCGACTTCTGCGTCAAGTTCTTCATGGGATTTAGTGGCAAATAATAATCTGAAAATGACCGATACTGGAAATGTAACGCGAACTGCAGCACATGAAGATGCGATAGCAGTTGCTTCTGCTAAAAATCAAACAGTTGAGTTTGATAAAGTTAACATAGGTGGAGAAAATTTTAAATACAGAAATATAGGGGCCTTTTTCGATAAGAATAAAATCACAACAAATGAAGATGGTTCAAAAGCTCCTGATAAATTGAAATTTGTATATATAGGCAAAGGTCAAGACCAAGATTTGATAGGATTGGATCTTAAGGGCAAAATTGCAGTAATGGATCGAATTTATACCAAGGATTTAAAAGATGCTTTTAAAAGAGCAACGGATAAGGGCGCACGTGGCATTATGGTTGTAAATACTGTAAATTATTACAATAGAGATAATTGGACAGAGCTTCCAGCCATGGGATATGAAGCGGATGAAGGGACTAAAAGTCAAGTATTTTCAATTTCAGGAGATGATGGTGTAAAGCTATGGAACATGATTAATCCTGATAAAAAAACTGAGGTTAAAAGAAATAGTAAGGAAGATTTCAAAGATAAATTGGAGCAATACTATCCAATTGATATGGCCAGCTATAATTCTAATAAACCGAATGTAGGTGATGAAAAAGAAATTGACTTTAAGTTTGCACCTGACACAGACAAAGAATTGTATAAAGAAGATATCATCGTTCCAGCAGGATCCACATCTTGGGGACCGAGAACAGATTTACTTTTAAAGCCTGATGTTTCAGCACCAGGTAAAAATATTAAATCCACTCTCAATGTCATCAATGGGAAATCAACTTATGGTTATATGTCAGGGACTAGTATGGCAACTCCTATCGTGGCAGCTTCTACTGTTTTGATTAGACCAAAGTTAAAGGAAATGCTTGAAAGACCTGCCTTGAAAAATCTTAAGGGAGATGACAAAATAGACCTTACAAGTCTTACAAAAATAGCCCTACAAAATACTGCACGGCCTATGATGGATGCAACGTCTTGGAAAGAAAAAAGTCAATACTTTGCATCACCTAGACAACAGGGAGCAGGGCTAATTAATGTTGCCAATGCATTGAGGAATGAAGTTGTAGCTACTTTTAAAAACACGGATTCTAAAGGTTTGGTAAACTCTTATGGTTCTATTTCTCTTAAAGAAATAAAAGGAGATAAAAAATACTTTACAATTAAGCTTCACAATACATCAAACAGACCTTTGACCTTTAAAGTTTCAGCATCAGCGGTAACTACAGATGCTCTAACTGATAGACTAAAACTGGATGAAACATATAAAGACGAAAAATCTCCAGATGGGAAGCAAATTGTTCCAGAAATCCACCCAGAGAAAGTAAAAGATGCAAATATTACATTTGAGCATGACACTTTCACTATAGACCCAAATTCTAGCTTTGATTTAAATGCGGTTATAAACGTTGGAGAGGCTAAAAATAAAAATAAATTTGTAGAATCATTTATTCATTTTGAGTCAGTGGAAGAAATGGAAGCTCTAAACTCCAATGGGAAGAAAACAAATTTCCAACCTTCTTTATCGATGCCTCTAATGGGATTTGCTGGGAATTGGAACCACGAACCAATTCTTGATAAATGGGCCTGGGAAGAAGGTTCAAAATCAAAAACAATGGAAGGTTATGATGATGATGGTAAACCAAAAATTCCAGGAACCTTAAATAAGGGAATTGGTGGAGAACATGGTATAGATAAATTTAATCCAGCAGGAGTTATACAAAATAGAAAAGATAAAAATACAACATCCCTAGATCAAAATCCAGAATTATTTGCTTTCAATAACGAAGGGATCAACGCACCATCATCAAGTGGTTCTAATATTGCTAAAATTTATCCTTTAGATTCAAATGGAAATCCTCAAGATGCTCAACTTGAGAGAGGATTAACACCTTCTCCACTTGTATTAAGAAGTGCAGAAGAAGGAATGATTTCAATAGTAAATACAAATAAAGAGGGAGAAAATCAAAGAGACTTAAAAGTCATTTCGAGAGAACACTTTGTTAAAGGAATTTTAAACTCTAAAAGAAATGATGCAAAGGGAATCAAATCTTCTAAGCTAAAAGTTTGGGGCGACTTGAAATGGGATGGACTCATCTATAATCCTAGAGGGAAAGAAGAAAATGCACCAGAAAGCAAGGATACCAAAGATCCAGCTACTAGGATAAGAGGTCAATTTGAACCGATTGCAGAAGGTCAATATTTCTATAAATTTAAATATAGATTAACCAAGGATTACCCATGGCAGGTTTCCTATATTCCTGTAAAAATTGATAACACAGCCCCTAAGATTGTTTCAATTGATTTTTCAAACCCTGAAAAAATTAAGTTGATTACAAAGGATACTTATCACAAGGTAAAAGATCAATACAAGAATGAAACTCTATTTGCGAGAGATCAAAAAGAACATCCTGAAAAATTTGACGAGATTGCAAACGAAGTTTGGTATGCCGGCGCCGCTCTGGTTAATGAAGATGGAGAAGTTGAGAAAAATCTTGAAGTAACTTACGCAGGTGAGGGTCAAGGACGAAATAGGAAACTTGACAAAGACGGAAATACCATTTATGAAATTAATGGTGCAGGAGATTTAAGAGGAAAAATCATTGAAGTCATTGCATTAGATGGTTCTAGCAATTTCACAAAGATTCATAGAATTAAATTTGCTGATCATGCTGATGAAAGGGGAATGATTTCCTATTATCTAGTAGATCCTGATCAAGATTCATCTAAATACCAAAAACTTGGCGAGATTTCCGAATCTAAATTTAAAAATTTAGAAAATAGAAAAGAGGATAGTTTTAAAAAAGATACAACTGAGGTAGAAAATCATCAAGAAAATGAAGAGGCTACCGAAGAAAAATCTAGCTTGACTATTCATAAAACGATTTCAACAATTAGAGAGTTTGAAAGTAAAGACTTGAAAAAACTCATTAAAAAGAAATTTAGAGAAGTTGATGACTTTACAAGTGAAACTGGTAAGAGGACAGAAGAATACGATTATAAATACGATGATAAGGGAAATATCATTGCTTATGACGATGGTAGTGCCTTAGAATATGAAACTGAAAAACTTGACGAAATCAAATCAAAAATTTATGGTGTTCTAAGCCCTTCTAAAGATGGACACTTTGAAATTCTTGGAAAGATAAGTAATGTTTCTAAAAATGCCAAGGTATATTATGGCAATAATTATAAATCGATAGAAATCAAAACGACCAAGTATGATTCGCATTCAAAAACGATGACATTTGATTTATACGCTAATATTAATGATATTGTGGATGGATTAGCTTTTGCAGGAGATATGAGATTCTTTGTTAAAGATGATGATCAGATAAAAGCTGAAACTAAAATTAGAATGCCTGAAAAAAATAAGGAAACTAAAGCAGAATATCCGTATGCATCAAGTTATGGGAATGTAATAGAATTAGGAGAAGGAGATCTTTCAAAAAATAAACCAACCAATTTAACGGAGATGGAATCTGGTAAAATCTATTCTGATTCAGAAAAACAACAATATCTATTAAAGGATAACATCATTCTAAGAAAAGGCTATGCACTAAAAGTGACTACCTATAATCCTGGAAAAACAGATATGTTAGAAGGAAATGGAGTCTATAACAAGGAAGATATAGCAAAAATCCAAAAGGCCAATCCTAATCTAAGAGTCTTATCAGAAAAAATAATTTATGCTGATAGTAGAAATGTTGAAGATGGAAGAAGTACTCAATCCGTATTAATGTCGGCTTTGGACGGCTTTAACATTGTAAGGTATCAAGTGTTTACATTTAAAATGAATGATAAAGGGGAAGCAATCGATAAAGATGGAAATCTTGTGACAGATTCTTCTAAACTGGTATTATTTGGTAAGGATGGTAAAGAGTATACAGGAGAGGATATGTCCAATGTAGAAGCTATAAAAGAAGATGGCTCTACGTTATTTATTGATGCAAAACCAGTAAATCTTTCAATGGACAAGAACTACTTTAATCCATCTAAATCTAATAAAATTTATGTACGAAATCCAGAATTTTATTTAAGAGGTAAGATTTCTGATAAAGGTGGTTTCAACTGGGAGTTGAGAGTTAATGAATCGGTTGTAGATAATTATTTAATTTATGGAGATTTACACATTGATAACACTAGAGATTTTAACATTAAACTTAATGTTAAAGACGGTGACATCATGGACTGGGGGATGAAAGACTATAAAGCAAACGGATTTCCAGATAAGGTAACAGACATGGATGGAAATGTTTATCTTCAAACTGGCTATAGCGATTTGAATGCGAAAGCGGTTGGAGTACACTATCAATTTTTATATGATAATGTCAAACCAGAAGTAAACATTGATCCTAAGGGAAATACTAGTATCGAATATGCTAAGGGAAAATCTGTAGTCTTTAGTATCAATGATAAAAGAAATAATGGATTCGATGGTGAGATTCAAGAACAACATATTTATGTAAATGGAAAAGAATATAGATCATTTGATGATATTAAACAAATAACAGATAAGACACTAAACATTAAGATTCTTGTAAAAGATTTCGCAAGAAATACAACCGTAAAAGAATTCATTTTAAACAAAGATACGGGAGAGGTAAGTGAATTAAAACCTCATAGGGTAACTGTGACCATTCAAAATGGAAAAGAAATGAGTTCAACGATAGTGTCGGAAGAAGATTTTATGTTACCTGTCTATAAGGGTGAATTAGAAAAAGGATACCAATTTGATGGTTGGGAAATTTCTGGTTTCGAAGGGAAAAAAGACGCTGGCTATGTTATTAATCTATCAAAAGATACCCTTATAAAACCTGTATTCAAGAAAATAGAGGAGAAAAAGGAGGAGGAAAATAAACCTACTTTTGATGTATCCAAAAAGAAAGACAACCCACAGGCAAATCCTAGTCAATTAAATCAAAGTCATAGAAAAGAGGACTTACAAAGAGCAAATCATTCACAAAAATCTGATTCAACTAAGGATGTTACAACTACTGTTCTTGATAAAAACTTTGAAAATAAGAAAGAAGTCTATCTTAATGAACAAGAGAATATAGCTAATAAACATACTAATATTGATAGTAAGTCGGATACTAACCATTCTGATAAGTTGCCAAAAACCGGAACAGTTAGAGAAGTTCTTACACCATTCATTGCTGGAATATTGTTTATAGTAGGAGCGCTTCTTGGATTGAAGAAAAAAGATCAAGATTAAGACAAAAGGTATGGATGAAAAAATGGTTTATGTACTGAGGTTAGATAGTGAGGTGATGACATAGTTTTGTGAAAATAGCTATTTATAACTCAATTATTTAGTTTACTTTACTATTGATACTCTTTTTGGATTTATTAATGGACTTAGTTTTGACAACTAATGAATTGATTGAAAGGGTTAGTATTGACAATATTGGTCACATTGATTAGAAAATAGAGTCTATCAAAATTTAAAGGCTAATAGAGGTGATGAGACAATTTCAAGGAATTAAGTAGCGTTTGGTTGCTTAATTCCTTTTTATTTGGAAGGAAGTTTTTCCCTCAGCCTCTTTCTTTTAACTCTTCAACCACTTAGATCGGTATAGAGACCAGATAGGCAAAAGAACTTGTTCTTGAAACTTACCTCTGCTATAATGATTGGTGTAAGGGACGTGAGGTATCAATATCAGATAACTCAAGTTCCTAAAAACGAAATTGGAGATAAACAAATGAAAAAATTATTGGGGATTGTATTTTTAATAGCAGCAGCGACAGTAGTGTATTTTGATTCTGTTGGATGGCCAAGTTTGGATGTCAGCCTATGGTCACTGATTCCGGTAGGATTGTTCCTCTTTTTCACTCTAGAGAATCTTTGGAAAAAAGACTACAAAGCTAGTCTGATGTGTTTGATTATTGCCTTTATCATTGCGAATGCAATTTTGGATCTATTGCCGATTTCAAGTGGCTTGGTGATTGGAGCAGGTGTGCTGGCTTGTGTAGGTATTGGTTATCTATTTCCTGATAAAGAGAGTAAATAGAAATTATTGAAAAATAGATAAAGAAAAAACACTTCAATCACTGTATTTCAGTTTGATTGAGGTGTTTTCGATTTAGTTTTTTATTTCTGAGCCATCAATTCAACAATCATCTCGATATACATGACAAGGGTTAATAAGAATCCTGCACGCCAGAAGAATTTGATGAATTTAGGATAGTAAAAGCTGCGTTTTTTCAAAAGAAAGAAAAAAACGAGAATAATGGCTAGGACTGAGAGGGCTAGGCCCAGTCTAGGGAGGAAATTATGGGTAAAGGTTTTAGCTGTGATTAGGTAGTACTCAAATACCAAGACTGGAAAAGCCAAATCTGCAAAGTTTCGTCCTAGTTTTTTTAATCTAAAAAGTTTGGTTATGATAATGCAGACTACTAGAGTCAGTATCAATAATAAAATAGATGCTAATTTCATTAAAATCATATCCATATTGTATCATAAAAAATCGCTAAAGGAAACGAGAAACAGAGGAATTTATAGGAAAGTCAGGCTTTTGAGATTGTAGATGTTTTTTGTTATAATGAAAGTTATGAAATCTTATAATACCTTGAATGATTATTATCGAAAACTATTTGGAGAAAAGACTTTTAAAGTCCCTATTGATGCGGGGTTTGACTGTCCCAATCGTGATGGAACTGTGGCTCATGGGGGCTGTACTTTTTGTACGGTTTCAGGCTCTGGAGATGCTATCGTAGCACCAGATGCGCCTATCCGTGAGCAATTTTATAAGGAAATTGACTTCATGCATCGCAAGTGGCCAGATGTGCAGAAGTATCTGGTTTATTTTCAAAATTTTACCAACACCCATGAAAAGGTGGAAGTCATCCGAGAGCGCTATGAGCAGGCTATCAATGAGCCAGGTGTGGTCGGAATCAATATCGGAACGCGACCAGACTGTTTACCAGACGAAACTATCGAGTATTTGGCTGAGTTGTCGGAACGCATGCATGTGACGGTTGAATTGGGCTTGCAGACCACTTATGAAACAACCTCTGACCTGATTAATCGCGCCCACTCCTATGAATTGTATGTGGAAACGGTTAAGCGTTTGAGAAAGTATCCCAAGATTGAGATTGTTTCCCATTTGATCAATGGTTTGCCTGGTGAAACCCATGAGATGATGATTGAAAATGTCCGTCGCTGTGTCATCGATAATGATATTCAAGGAATTAAATTACATTTGCTTCACCTGATGACCAATACACGTATGCAACGGGATTACCACGAAGGACGCTTGCAGTTGATGAGTCAGGACGAATATGTAAAGGTTATCTGTGATCAATTGGAAATTATTCCCAAACATATCGTCATCCATCGAATCACAGGAGATGCACCTAGGGATATGCTGATTGGGCCTATGTGGAGCCTTAATAAATGGGAAGTTCTCAATAGCATTGAGATGGAGATGCGACATCGTGGAAGTGTTCAAGGATGCAAGGCTGTAAAACAGGAGTTTAATAATGAAAAGACCACTTGAGATGGCACATGATTTTTTGGCTGAGGTAGTGACAAAAGAGGATATCGTAGTGGATGCGACTATGGGAAATGGTCATGACACGCTTTTTCTAGCCAAGCTAGCTAAGCAAGTCTATGCTTTTGATATTCAGGAGCAAGCCTTGGAAAAGACCAAGGAGCGTTTGGACCAAGCTAGAATGACAAATGCCCAGTTAATCTTGCAAGGTCATGAGACACTGGACCAGTTTGTAACAGAAGCCAAGGCAGGGATTTTTAATCTGGGCTATCTGCCGTCAGCTGATAAGTCTGTCATCACCCAACCTCAGACAACGATCGAAGCATTAGAAAAACTGTGTCATTTGCTTGTCAAAGGTGGACGGATTGCTATCATGATCTACTATGGTCATGAAGGAGGTGACCTCGAGAGGGATGCTGTCTTGGATTTTGTCAGTCAGTTGAACCAACAAGAGTACACAGCTGCCATTTACCGAACTTTAAACCAAGTCAACAACCCACCATTTTTAGTAATGATTGAAAAATTAGAGAGATATAGACATGGATAAACAATACCTACGTGAAAAGCTGGATGCCATGCGCCAGAATTTTGTTGAATCAACCCACCACGAACGAGCGGTGGGTGTGTTAGACCAAGCACACATGAGCAAAAAAATGCTTAAAATCAAGAAAAAATTAGTTGCTCTTGAAATGGAACGGTGCCAGAGAAAAATTGAGCACAAAGATTGTTCCAAGATTGACCAAAAAATCAAAGAGCAGAAGGAGATATTTGAATCCTGTTGTAAAAAAGATTAAGGAGGACGTGCGTGGAATTACTGATTTACCTCATCCTATTTTTACTAGTCTTGATTGTCTCGAGTACAACCAATAAGCTCCTGCCCTTTTTGCCTCTACCTTTGGTGCAAATTCTTTTGGGAATTGTGATTGGTCTCTTTTTACCCAATACCGACTTTCACCTCAATACAGAGTTGTTTTTGGCACTGGTTATCGGTCCCTTGCTTTTCCGAGAGTCTGAAGAAGCGGATATTACGGCTATTTTAAAACACTGGCGAATCATTGTTTATCTCATATTTCCAGTGATTTTCATCTCGACCCTGAGTTTGGGTGGCTTGGCCCACCTTCTTTGGCTCAGTCTTCCCTTGGTGGCTTGCTTGGCTGTTGGGGCGGCACTTGGTCCTACGGACTTGGTGGCCTTTGCCTCCCTTTCGGAGCGGTTTAGCTTTCCAAAGCGCGTGTCTAATATCCTTAAGGGTGAAGGACTCTTGAATGATGCATCAGGTTTGGTTGCCTTTCAGGTAGCTTTGACAGCTTGGACAACTGGAGCCTTTTCCCTTGGGCAAGCGAGTAGTTCGCTCATCTTTTCAATCCTAGGCGGTTTTTTGATTGGGTTTTTAACAGCCATGACCAACCGTTTCCTCCATACTTTCTTGCTGAGTGTGCGCGCAACGGATATTGCCAGCGAACTTTTATTAGAATTGAGTTTGCCTCTGGTGACTTTCTTTCTGGCAGAAGAAGTCCACGTTTCAGGGATTATTGCCGTTGTGGTTGCGGGGATTTTAAAGGCAAGCCGTTTTAAGAAAATCACGCTTCTCGAAGCCCAAGTGGATACGGTGACCGAGACGGTCTGGCATACAGTGAACTTTATGCTCAATGGTTCTGTCTTTGTGATTTTAGGGATGGAGCTGGAAATGATAGCAGAACCTATCTTGACCAATCCAATCTATAATCCCTTACTTTTATTGCTATCTCTTGTCGCCCTGACCTTTGTCCTCTTTGCTATTCGTTTTGTCATGATTTATGGCTATTATGCCTATAGGACTAGACGTCTCAAGAAAAAGCTAAATAAGTATATAAAGGACATGCTTCTCTTGACTTTCTCAGGTGTTAAGGGAACCGTGTCGATTGCTACGATTCTTTTGATACCAAGTAATCTAGAGCAGGAGTATCCTCTCTTGCTTTTCCTCGTCGCAGGTGTGACGCTTGTAAGCTTTTTAACAGGTCTCGTGGTCTTGCCTCATTTTTCTGATGAACAGGAAGAAAGCAAGGATTATCTCATGCATATCGCCATTTTGAATGAGGTTACTTCGGAGTTAGAAAAAGAACTTGAAACTCATAAGAATAAGCTTCCTCTCTATGCGGCTATTGACAATTATCATGGACGTATTGAAAATCTTATCCTGAGCCAAGAAAATAAGGGCGAGCGAGAGGACTGGGAGGCCTTGAAACTTCTTATCCTCAGTATTGAGAGTGATGGTTTGGAACAGGCTTACGAAGAAGACAAGATGAGTGAGCGTGCCTATCGAGTCTACCAACGTTATTTGAAAAACATGGAACAAAGCATCAATCGCAAGTTTGCTTCACGATTGACCTATTATTTCCTTGTTTCCTTGCGGATTTTACGTTTTCTCCTTCACGAAGTCTTTACCTTAGGCAAGACCTTCCGCAGTTGGAAAAATGAAGAATCTAAGAAACTCAGGGCTCTTGACTATGACCAAATTGCAGAGCTCTATCTAGAAAATACAGAGATGATTATCGAAAGTTTGGAGAACCTAAAAGGGGTTTATAAGAGTTCTTTAATCAGCTTTATGCAGGATTCTCGTCTCCGAGAAACAGCTATTATCACTAGTGGTGCCTTTGTTGAACGGGTTATCAATCGTGTCAAACCCAACAATATCGATGAAATGCTGAGAGGATATTATCTGGAGCGCAAGTTGATTTTCGAATATGAAGAAAAACGATTGATTACGGCCAAGTATGCCAAGAAGTTACGACAAAATGTAAATAACTTAGAGAACTATTCTCTGAAGGAAGCTGCCAATACCCTGCCTTATGATATGGTGGAATTGGTAAGAAGAAACTAATCAAGATTGTAAGTGAAGGAGTATGACATGAAGAAGTGGTGGAAAGAGTTGATAGATAAGCCTTTATTAAAAGCTTTTTTGCATTATTATCAAGCATCAGATAGTGAGTTGACCAGTGTCGCAGTAGCCTACTATTGGTTGATTTCGATTTTCCCCCTACTTTTGGTGGTGGTCAATATCCTCCCTTATTTTCAGATTCCAGTTTCTAATTTTTTAAAGGTTGTAAATGAATTTTTGCCGGAAACCATGTATGATGTAGTCGCAAAGATTATTACAGAAGTGCTAACCCAACCTTCAACGGGCTTATTGAGTTTTGCGGTTTTGTCAGCCCTCTGGACCTTTTCAAAATCCATGAATTTCTTACAGAAAGCCTTTAATAAAGCTTACGGAGTAGCAAAAAATCGTGGGCTGATTTCCAATCAGCTCATGAGTTTGTTTGTCAGTTTTGGCTTGCAGATTCTCTTTGCTTTATCTCTATTTCTCAGTGTCTTTGGTCGCATGCTCCTCAACCTTATCAAAAGCTACTGGAAATCGGATAGTCCTCTCTTTGATTATCTGCAAGACCTAACAGGTCCCTTGGTCTATGCCTTGATTTTTGCTATCTTGGTCATGCTTTATTATTTCCTGCCCAATGTTAAAGTCCGACGGATTCGACATGTATTGCCAGGTAGTGCCTTTGTCATGCTGACTCTGGCTTTACTGCTCAATATCTTTTCAGTCTATGTCAACAATTATGTCAATCACCTAGTGGACGTCCGTTTTTTCAGTTCCGTCGTCGTGGTGGTCATGATGTTCTGGTTTATTCTTATCGCTAAGATTTTGATTGTCGGAGCGGTAATCAATGCCAGTGTGCAGAGTTTGAAAGATCCGAGCTTTAGAATAAATTAACTCATTTTTTATCCATTACAAAACGCATACTATCAGGCTTTATAAAACCTTGATAATATGCGTTTTTTGATTATGAAAATTAATAGATAAACATGGCATCGCCAAAACTAAAGAAGCGGTAGTGTTCTTGAATGGCATGGTGGTAGGCATCTAATACTAATTCGCGACCTGCAAAGGCAGAAACCAGCATGACCAGAGTAGATTTTGGCAGGTGGAAGTTGGTTGAGAAGGCATCCACGACCTTCCATTCATAGCCAGGTTTGATAAAGATATTGGTCCAGCCAGAATCTGCTTGGATTTGCCCCTCAAACTTGGAACCAATAGTTTCCAAGGTGCGGATAGAAGTGGTTCCGACAGCGATGACGCGACCTCCATTTTCTTTAACCGAGCAAAGAGTGGCAGCTGCTTCCTCAGAAAGTTGGTAGAATTCTGAGTGCATTTCATGTTCGTCCAGATTATCAACTGAAACAGGTCTAAAGGTTCCAAGCCCGACATGAAGAGTCAGATAGACTAGATGAACACCCTTAGCTTGGATTTCTGCTAGCAGTTCTTTGGTGAAGTGAAGACCAGCAGTAGGTGCTGCAGCAGAGCCACTTTCTTTAGCGTAGACCGTTTGATAGCGTTCACGGTCATCCAGTTTTTCATGAATATAAGGTGGCAGTGGCATTTCTCCCAGACTTTCCAAAACTTCTAGGAAAATTCCTTGGTATTCAAAGCGGACAATGCGGCCCCCGTGGGTCAATTCTTCCGTCACGACAGCGCTGAGACGACCATCACCAAAGTTAACACGAGTGCCAACCTTGAGGCGTTTAGCAGGTTTAGCCAGAACTTCCCACTCATCTCCAGCAGTATTTTTTAGCAGGAGAAGTTCCACATGACCTCCAGTTTCTTCCTTTTGACCATAGAGGCGGGCAGGGAGAACACGGGTATCGTTCATAACAAGGGCATCACCAGGTTCCAGCATGTCAATAATAGAGTGGAAGTGTTTATCCTGCATTTCTCCCGTCTCACGGTTGACGATAAGGAGTTTAGAGGCATCTCGTTTTTCAAGGGGTGTTTGGGCAATCAATTCCTCAGGCAAGTGAAAATCAAAATCAGCTGTATTCATATATCTGTTCATTCTTTCTAAGTTCTAATCCTATCCATTATAACATGTTTCAAGTTTGGACGCTCTTTTTTTAGAAATTAAATCGTTTTCACTTGACAAAAATTGGTCTATACCATATAATAAATATAGATTAAAACGGAGGATGAAAAGATGAAAGTTATTAAAGTTGAAAATCAAGTCGAAGGTGGAAAAGTTGCTTTTGAGATTTTGAAGGAAAAATTGGCCAACGGCGCTCAAACCCTAGGACTTGCGACAGGAAGTAGTCCGCTTGAGTTTTACAAGGAAATCGTTGAGAGTGACCTTGATTTTTCAAATCTAACCAGTGTCAACCTTGATGAGTATGTAGGACTTGATGGGAACAATCCACAGTCTTATCGTTACTTCATGCAAGAAAACTTGTTTAACCAAAAGCCATTTAAAGAAAGCTTCTTGCCACGTGGTGTTAAGGACAATGCTGAAGCTGAAGTTGAACGCTACAACCAAATTTTGGCTGACCATCCAGTTGACCTCCAAATCTTGGGAATCGGTCGCAATGGACATATCGGATTTAATGAACCTGGTACTCCATTTGACAGTCAAACACACCTAGTCGAACTTGACCAGTCTACTATCGAAGCCAATGCTCGCTTCTTTGACAAGATTGAAGATGTCCCAACTCAAGCCATTTCAATGGGGATTAAAAATATCTTGGATGCCAAGTCAATCCTTCTCTTTGCTTACGGTGAGTCGAAAGCAGAAGCAATTGCCAGAACCGTGTCTGGCCCAGTGACTGAGAATCTCCCAGCAAGTAGCCTCCAAAATCACCCTGATGTGACGATCATCGCAGATGCTGAAGCGCTCAGCTTACTTGAAAAATAAAAAAGCAGCACCCTTCAGTTCTTCTATTGAACGCTTTCAAGACTTGTATAACTTGTATAAATGGAAGAAAAAATCAAAATTAAACCGGATTTTTTCTTGACAATTATTCCTTTTACGTGTAAAATAGAATAGATCTTGAACTTGAAGGGAGTGAAAAAAATGTCTAAAACAGTAGTACGTAAGAATGAATCTCTTGACGACGCACTTCGTCGTTTCAAACGTGCGGTTACTAAAGCTGGTACTCTTCAAGAAACACGCAAACGTGAATTCTATGAAAAACCTTCTGTAAAACGTAAACGTAAATCAGAAGCAGCTCGTAAACGTAAAAAATTCTAATTAGAAATGAAAGGCTGGAGAAATCTAGTCTTTTTTCTTTTAATACTCTTCGAAAATCAAATTCAAACCATGTCAACGTCGCCTTGCCGTACTCAAGTACAGCCTGCGGCTAGTTTCCTAGTTTGCTCTTTGATTTTCATTGAGTATAAATAAATACTTCAAAGCCTGCAAAAATCTCAAATATCCTCCTATAATTTGATATAATAGAGAGAAGAACTCATTTGAAGGAGGAAATGATGTCGGTTTTAGTAAAAGAAGTGATTGAAAAGCTTAGACTAGACATTGTCTATGGCGAACCAGAATTACTTGAAAAGGAAATTAATACTGCGGACATTACGCGACCTGGTCTTGAAATGACAGGCTATTTTGACTATTATACGCCTGAGCGAATCCAGCTCTTGGGAATGAAGGAGTGGTCCTATCTCGTTTCGATGTCCTCTCACAACCGTTACCAAGTCTTGAAAAAAATGTTTCTACCTGAGACACCTGCGGTCATTGTTGCTCGTGGTTTGGTGGTTCCTGAGGAGATGCTAAAGGCAGCTAGAGAATGTAAGATTGCTATTTTAACTAGCCGTACGGCGACCAGTCGATTGTCTGGAGAGTTATCTAGTTATCTGGATTCACGTTTGGCAGAACGTACCAGTGTGCACGGTGTCTTGATGGATATCTATGGTATGGGTGTCTTGATTCAGGGCGATAGTGGCATCGGTAAGAGTGAGACAGGTCTAGAGCTTGTCAAACGTGGTCACCGCTTGGTAGCTGATGACCGGGTCGATATCTTTGCCAAGGACGAGATTACTCTTTGGGGTGAACCTGCTGAAATCTTGAGACACCTGATTGAAATTCGTGGGGTTGGGATTATCGATGTTATGAGCCTCTACGGTGCGAGTGCCGTCAAGGATTCTTCACAAGTACAGCTGGCTGTTTACTTGGAAAACTATGATACACATAAGACCTTTGATCGTCTAGGAAATAATGCAGAGGAACTTGAAATTTCTGGCGTATCCATTCCTCGTATCCGTATCCCAGTTAAAACAGGTCGTAATATTTCTGTCGTGATTGAGGCAGCTGCCATGAATTATCGTGCCAAGGAAATGGGCTTTGATGCGACGCGTTTGTTCGAAGAACGCTTGACAAATCTCATTGCTCAAAACGAGGTGCCTAATGCTTGATCCAATTGCTATTCATCTAGGCCCTCTAGCCATTCGTTGGTACGCCTTGTGTATTGTGACAGGCTTGATTCTTGCGGTTTATTTGACCATGAAAGAAGCGCCTAGAAAGAAGATCATACCAGATGATATTTTAGATTTTATCTTGGTAGCCTTTCCCTTGGCTATTTTAGGAGCTCGTCTCTACTATGTTATTTTCCGTTTTGATTACTATAGTCAGAACTTGGGAGAAATTTTTGCCATTTGGAATGGTGGTTTGGCCATTTACGGTGGTTTGATAACTGGTGCCCTTGTACTCTACATCTTTGCTGATCGTAAACTCATCAATACTTGGGATTTTCTAGATATTGCGGCACCTAGCGTCATGATTGCCCAAAGTTTGGGGCGCTGGGGCAATTTCTTTAACCAAGAAGCTTATGGTGCAGCAGTGGATAATCTGGATTATCTACCTGGCTTTATCCGTGACCAGATGTATATTGAGGGGAGCTACCGTCAACCGACCTTCCTTTATGAGTCCCTATGGAATCTACTTGGATTTGCCTTGATTCTGATTTTTAGACGAAAATGGAAGAGCCTCAGAAGAGGTCATATCACTGCCTTTTACTTGATTTGGTATGGTTTCGGTCGTATGATCATCGAAGGTATGCGGACAGATAGTCTCATGTTCTTTGGCCTTCGAGTGTCTCAATGGCTATCAGTTGTTCTTATCGGACTGGGTATTTTTATCATTCTATATCAAAATCGAAAGAAGGCCCCTTACTATATTACAGAGGAGGAAAATTAAATGTTAGAAGTTGCATATATTCTTGTAGCCCTTGCTTTGATTGTCTTTTTAGTCTATCTAATCATTACTGTACAAAAGCTTGGACGTGTTATCGATGAAACAGAGAAGACGATTAAAACCTTAACTTCAGATGTGGATGTGACCTTGCATCATACCAATGAATTGCTGGCCAAGGTCAATGTCTTGGCAGATGATATTAACGTCAAGATGGCAACGATTGATCCACTCTTTAGTGCTGTTGCAGATTTATCTCTATCTGTTTCAGATCTCAATGACCATGCGCGTGTATTGAGTAAGAAAGCTTCATCAGCTGGTTCAAAGACACTCAAGACTGGTGCAAGTTTGTCAGCTCTTCGTCTTGCAAGTAAATTTTTCAAAAAGTAAAAAAGGAGAATTCTTATGGGTAAACTATCCTCAATCCTTTTAGGAACCGTTTCAGGTGCAGCTCTTGCCTTGTTTTTAACAAGCGACAAGGGCAAACAAGTTTGCAGTCAGGCTCAAGATTTTCTAGATGATTTGAGAGAAGATCCTGAGTATGCCAAGGAGCAGGTCTGTGGAAAACTGACAGAAGTCAAGGAGCAGGCTACAGATTTTGTTCTGAAAACCAAAGAACAGGTTGAGTCAGGTGAAATCACTGTGGACAGTGTCCTTGCTCAAGCCAAATCATGTGCTCGTCAAGCGACAGAAGCATCAAAAGATCGATTCAATAATCTCAAGGAGCAATGGCAAGAAAAGGCTGAAACTCTTGATGAATCAGAAGAGATTGTTATTGACATAACAGAAGAATAAACCATCACCATCTCTGGACGGACTATGTATCTGGGGATGGTGATTTTTTTCTCGTAGCCTGTCTTTGTGGTATAATAATTACTATGCAGAAAAAACCAACGTCAGCCTATGTGCACATCCCGTTTTGTACCCAGATTTGTTATTATTGTGACTTTTCAAAAGTTTTTATCAAGAATCAGCCGGTAGATAGTTATTTGGAACATCTGTTAGAAGAGTTTCAATCTTATGATATTCAAAAGTTGAGAACCCTCTATATCGGTGGTGGCACACCGACAGCTTTGTCAGCTTCTCAACTGGAGGTGTTATTGAAGGGCTTGACTAAAAACTTGGACTTGTCTTTCTTAGAAGAGTTGACCATTGAAGCCAATCCAGGCGACTTGGATGCAGATAAGATAGCTGTTTTGAAAAACTCGGCTGTCAATCGTGTTTCGCTAGGTGTGCAGACCTTTGATGATAAGATGCTGAAAAAGATTGGGCGCAGTCATTTGGAGAAGGATATTTATGAAAATATCGACCGTCTGAAACTGGCTGGTTTTGACAATATCTCTATTGATTTGATTTATGCACTGCCTGGTCAGACCATGGAGCAGGTCAAGGAAAATGTGGCTAAGGCCATTGGACTGGATATTCCCCATATGAGTTTGTATAGCTTGATTTTGGAAAATCATACGGTCTTTATGAACCGTATGCGACGAGGGAAATTGCCTCTGCCTAAGGAGGAACTTGAGGCTGAGATGTTTGAGTACATCATCGCAGAGCTGGAGCGAGCTGGTTTTGAGCATTATGAGATTTCCAATTTCTCCAAGCCTGGTTTTGAAAGTCGCCACAATCTCATGTATTGGGACAATGCTGAATACTATGGTATCGGTGCTGGGGCATCTGGTTATGTAGATGGAGTGCGCTATAAGAATCATGGTCCCATTCGTCATTATCTCAGTGCAGTTGAGGAAGGCAACGCTCGCATCACAGAAGAACACCTGAGTCAAAAGGAGCAAATGGAAGAAGAAATGTTCCTAGGTCTCCGCAAGAAATCAGGAGTCTCCATGGCGCGATTTGAGGAAAAATTCGGCCGGTCGTTTGAGGGAATTTATGGAGAAATCGTCAGAGATTTGGTTCAACAAGGTCTCATGCAAATAGACGGTGATAGCGTGCGCATGACAAAAAGAGGTCTCTTTTTAGGAGACACCGTAGCAGAACGATTTATTTTGGAGTAGGATCATGGGCTTAACTTATCAAATGAAAATGAAAATTCCTTTTGATATGGCTGATATGAACGGTCATATCAAACTTCCAGATGTGATTTTGCTGTCCCTGCAAGTTTCAGGGATGCAGTCGATTGAACTGGGAGTTAGTGATAAGGCTATTTTGGAAAACTATAATCTGGTCTGGATTATCACAGATTATGATATTGAGGTGGCTCGTTTGCCTCGTTTTGCAGAAGAAATCACCATTGAAACGGAAGCTTTGAGCTACAATCGGCTCTTTTGCTATCGTCGCTTTACCATTTATGATGAAGCAGGTCAGGAGCTCATTCACATGATGGCGACCTTTGTTCTCATGGACCGAGACAGTCGAAAAGTCCATGCAGTAGAACCTGAGATTGTAGCTCCTTACCAGTCTGATTTTGATAAAAAACTTATCCGTGGTCCAAAGTATGAGTCCTTGAACGAACCAGTCAGCAAGGATTACCATGTCCGTTTTTACGACTTGGATATGAATGGCCATGTCAATAACAGTAAATATCTGGACTGGATTTTTGAGGTTATGGGAGCTGATTTTTTGACACAATATATTCCCAAGAGAATCAATCTCAAGTATGTCAAGGAAGTTCGACCAGGTGGGGTGATTACATCGGCTGTTGAACGGACTGGACTGGAAAGCAAACATGAGATTACAAGCGACGGGGCTACCAATGCCCAAGCAATCATCACTTGGCAAGAAATAAAAAAGGATTAGGGAGAAAGTATGAAATACAAAGGCTATTTAATTGATTTAGACGGAACGATTTATAAGGGAAAAGACAGAATCCCAGCTGGAGAGGCTTTTGTCCATGAATTGCAAAAGCGGGATATTCCCTATCTCTTTGTGACCAACAATACAACCCGCACTCCAGAGAGTGTTCAAGAGATGTTGGCTCAGAATTTTAATATCGATACGCCCCTATCGACTGTCTACACAGCGACTTTGGCGACTATCGACTATATGAACGACTTGGGGCTTGAAAAGACCGTCTATGTCATCGGAGAAGCAGGGCTCAAGGAAGCCATCAAGGCGTCTGGTTATGTCGAAGACAAGGATAATCCTGCCTATGTGGTAGTAGGTCTGGACTGGCAAGTCGACTATGAAAAATTTGCGACAGCAACTCTAGCTATTCAAAAGGGCGCCCACTTTATCGGAACCAATCCTGACCTCAACATCCCGACAGAACGCGGTCTTTTGCCTGGTGCTGGTTCACTGATTACCCTTCTTGAAGTGGCAACACGAGTGAAGCCTGTTTATATTGGGAAACCAAATGCCATCATTATGGACAAGGCGGTTGAGCACTTAGGTTTGGAACGTGAAGAGTTGATTATGGTTGGAGATAACTATTTAACGGATATTCGAGCAGGGATTGACAATGGCATTCCAACGCTTTTGGTGACGACAGGTTTTACCAAGGCAGAAGAAGTAGCAGACCTGCCAATCGCACCGACACATGTGGTTTCTAGCCTTGCGGAGTGGGATTTTGATGAAAACTAAACTGACCTTTTGGAGCTCTATGCTCTTTCTCCTCTCCCTCTCAATCCTTTTGACCATTTATTTGGCTTGGATTTTTTATCCGCTGGAAATTCAGTGGTTGAACTTAATGGATAGGGTCTATTTAAAACCAGAAACTATTCAGTACAACTTTCATATCTTGATGAATTACCTGACCAATCCTTTTAGTCAGGTCTTGCAGATGCCAGATTTTCGTTCGTCAGCGGATGGTTTGCACCATTTTGCAGTGGTCAAGGACCTCTTTCACCTAGTTCAGCTGGTTGCTCTAGTGACTTTACCAAGTTTCTATGTCTTTGTCAAAGGGATTGTGAAAAAGGGATTTTTATCTTTATTTAGTAAGGAGCTTCTGACTCTAGTAGTTTTGCCTTTGGTGATTGGTCTTGTGGGAGTTTTGATTGGTTTTGACCAATTCTTTACCCTTTTCCATCAAATTCTCTTTGTGGGAGATGATACCTGGCTTTTTGACCCAGCCAAGGATCCTGTTATTCTGATTTTGCCAGAGACCTTTTTCCTACATGCCTTCCTCCTCTTTTTCGCCCTCTATGAGAGCTTCTTTGGCTTTCTGTACTTGAAAAGTCATAGGAAATAATACTAAAGATATTCTTATTTTGCATAAATCAATTAGGTATGTGATTCGAAACTATTGTCAAGAATGAATTAATCAAATCCAAAAAGGGTTAATCGTTCGCAAACAGTCTATTTTTCTTGAAAAAATAGGCTTTTTTTCTAAAAATCTCTAGTCAAGCGCTTTATTTTTTTGTATAATAGAAATAGCAAAGTATAGATAAGAAGAGAAAAGCATGATTACACTATTTCTATCACCGAGCTGTACTTCATGTCGTAAGGCGAAGGCCTGGTTAGAAAAACATAAGGTTCCCTTTGTGGAACACAATATCATGACCAGTCCTTTAACGAGAAAAGAATTGCAACACATTCTTTCCTTGACCGAAAATGGTACTGATGACATCATTTCAACTCGTTCAAAAATTTTTCAAAAATTGAATATTGATGTAGAGAGTATCTCGGTATCGGAATTGCTTCATTTAATTGAGCAGTATCCAAGTCTTTTGCGTCGCCCAATTATTATTGATGCCAAACGTATGCAAATTGGTTTTAATGAAGATGAGATTCGTGCTTTTCTCCCTCGTAGTTACCGTAAGCAAGAACTAAAAGAAGCAAGAATGAGAGCTGGTATTAGTTAATGAACAAACAGTATAGTTACCCACTAGATTTGTCGTGGAGCACTGAAGAACTTGCTTCAGTGCTTTCTTTTTTTAATGATGTTGAAGCTGCCTATGAAGGCAAGGTAGAGGCTAAAAAGTTACTGGACTCCTATAAGGGATTCAAAGCGGTCGTGCCAAGCAAGAGCGAAGAAAAACGTTTGGGACGAGAATTTGAAACGGTTAGTGGCTATTCGCTTTACCGAGCGGTTCAGGAGGCTAAGGAAAAAGGGGAAGGAAAGATTTCTCTTGGAAAGTAAATTTGAATTTGCTAAAGAGCTTGTTAAGAAGGCGGGCCAGTACATCCTTGACCATATGCAGGAAGACTTGCGTGTTGAAACCAAGTCCTCTCCAACAGATTTGGTTACCAGACTGGACAAGGAAGTTCAGGAACTCTTGGTTGGTGAGGTTTTGTATCGTTATCCTGAAGATAAGATTTGTGCTGAAGAAGGTTGTCTGCGAGCCTCGGTTCAAGAGGGCAAGGTTTGGGTCATTGATCCCATTGATGGGACCAATAATTTTGTCGCCCAGCAGGAAGATTTTGCTGTCATGATGGCTTATTTTGAAAATGGTCAGGGGAAGTTTGGACTGATTTATGATGTGGTCAAGGGGGATTGTTACCACGGTGGTGGGGAATTTCCGGTTTGCCGAAACGATCAGTCCCTAGCTTCCTTTAAAGCAAAACCACTTGGAGATTTTCTCATTGCGGGAAATAGTGGTATGTTGGAAACTAATGAATGGGGCTTGGCTGATTTGGGTCGAGCGGTCCTCGGTGTACGTGTCTATGGGAGTGCGGCCATTAGTTTTGCCAAGATTTTGTCAGGGCGTTTGTTGACCTATGTCACTTATCTGCAACCATGGGATTATGCTGCCGCTAGTATTTTAGGAGAAGGTCTGGGCTATCGGGTGGTGACCCTATCTGGTGAAGCTCCTGATTTTCAAACCAGACAGCCGGTCATGATGCTACCTCTTGAGATGCAGGAGGAAATTCAGTCCTATATTTACGAAAGGAAAAGAACTTAAATGCAATTTCCAGAAGGATTTGTTGAAAAATATGAAGAGATACTAGGAGATGAGGCAAGAGATTTTCTTGCCTCTTTTGAGGAGGAAGCGGTTTCGGCCTTTCGGGTCAATCCTTTAAAAGAAGCGCCAGTTTCCTTTCCTGATGCTATTCCTCAAACTCCTTGGGGTCACTATGGTAAGGTTTCAGGAAAATCGCCAGAGCATGCTACTGGTTTAGTTTATTCGCAAGAACCCGCTGCCCAGATAGTTGCTCAGGTAGCCCAGCCCCGTCCTGGTATGAAAGTCTTGGATTTGGCCGCTGCACCGGGTGGAAAATCAACTCAGCTAGCAGCCTATCTAGCAGGAGAGGGTCTCCTTGTTTCCAATGAAATTTCAAGCAAACGGGCTAAGATTTTAGTAGAAAACATGGAGCGCTTTGGTGCGACAAATGTTGTGGTGACCAATGAATCTGCTGACCGTTTGGCCAAGGTTTTTAAAGGCTATTTTGACCTCATTGTTCTTGATGCTCCTTGCTCTGGGGAAGGGATGTTTCGTAAGCAACCAGATGCTATGGACTATTGGAGCCTTGATTATCCGAGCCAATGTGCTAGCTTGCAAAGAGAAATTCTGGCAGATGCGGTAACCATGTTAGCAGAAGGTGGTCGTCTGGTTTATTCGACATGTACCTGGGCCCCCGAGGAAAACGAAGAGATTGTCAATTGGCTACTGGAGGAGTATGATTTTGATTTGCTACCAGTTGAACATATCAATGGAATGGTAGCTGGTATTGACCTGCCAGAAACGGCTCGGATGTACCCTCATCAGTTTAAGGGAGAGGGTCAGTTTGTCGCCCATTTACAATTTAAAGGTGAAAATACAGCACCTAAATGTAAGGCAAGTAAGAGTAACCTCAGCCGAGAACAAGTTACTTTGTGGCAGGAATTTGCCCAAAAACACCTGAAAATCAATCTAAGGGGAATCTTGCAGACTTTTGGTGACCAACTCTATCTCCTGCCAGAACTTTTGCCAGATTTAGGAAAACTCAAGATTGCTCGGAATGGCCTGCATCTGGGCACTTTTAAGAAAAAACGCTTTGAGCCTAGTTTTGCTCTTGGTCTAGCCTTGAAACCGAGTCAGGTCAAGCAGTCGGTTGAAATTGACCAAGAAGCGTTTGTAAAGTATGTCGCTGGAGAAACCGTTCAGCTGGCGGAAAGTCTGCCAAATGGTTGGTACCAAGTTTTGGTTCAAGGAAATGGTTTGGGCTTTGCTAAGGTGACTGGAAATGTTTTGAAAAATTATTTTCCAAAAGGACTCAGATTCAAGTGAAAATGCTAGTCAAAGTAGCTTGTCTATGTTATAGTGGAAGTATGGATTTTTTTCAAATTGTCTTTTATTTTAAGTCAAAATTGGTGGGTAAGGCAACTGAGCAAATTTCTAGTAAAACCAAGCTAGCAACTTCGGTTGGCTCCCAATTTTAAAAAAGAAAAACATAAATAAATAGTTGAAAAAATTCACAGCATTCACCATTATTTTCAAGGAGAAAAACAGTGAAAAAAAGGAAAAAACTCGCTTTATCTCTTGCAGCTCTTTTGCTGGCAGGTTCTTTGGCGGGATGTGCTAGCTGGATTGATCGTGGGGAATCCATGACAGCTGTTGGTTCAACGGCTCTTCAGCCTTTGGTCGAAGCAGCAGCAGATGAATTTGGTTCTCTGCACGTTGGGAAAACAGTCAACGTCCAAGGTGGAGGATCGGGTACAGGTCTGTCTCAGGTTCAGTCTGGAGCTGTTGATGTAGGAAATTCAGACGTATTTGCCGAGGAAAAAGACGGTATCAACGCCTCCGCTCTAGTGGACCATAAGGTAGCCGTAGCGGGCTTGGCAGTCATTGTAAATAAGGAAGTTGATGTTGAAAATCTGACAACTGAACAACTCCGTAGCATCTTCACAGGTCAAGTGACCAACTGGAAAGAAGTCGGTGGGAAAGACCTAGCCATTTCCATTATCAACCGTGCGGCAAGTTCAGGTTCGCGTGCAACATTTGATAGTGTTGTCATGGATGGTCAATCTGCCGTGCAGAGTCAAGAACAGGATTCAAATGGGATGGTCAAAAACATTGTTTCCCAGACACCAGGAGCCATTTCTTACCTAGCTTTTGCCTATGTGGATGACTCGGTAAAACGCATGAAGTTGAATGGTTATGAGCCGATTGCAGAGAATGTTACAACCAATAACTGGCCTTTGTGGTCTTATGAACACATGTATACACTAGGCCAACCGAACGAATTGGTGGCAGAATTTCTTAACTTTGTCCTCTCAGATGAAGCGCAAAGCGGAATCGTTAAGGGAATGGGCTATATTTCTGTCAAGGAAATGAAGGTTGAAAAAGATGCTGTAGGAACGGTGACAGCACTAGAAGGGAGTCAATAATGAATCAAGAAGAATTAGCTAAAAAATTACTTTCTCCCTCAAAGAACTCCCGTCTAGAGAAATTAGGAAAAGGTTTGACCTTTGCCTGTCTGTCTTTGATTGTTATCATTGTGGCCATGATTTTGATTTTTGTAGCCCAAAAAGGTTTGTCGACCTTCTTTGTCAATGGGGTTAATATCTTTGATTTCCTTTTTGGCCAAACTTGGAATCCTTCAGGTAAACAATTTGGTGCCCTTCCCATGATTTTGGGTTCCTTTATTGTCACAATCTTATCGGCCCTTATCGCAACTCCTTTTGCCATTGGTGCGGCAGTCTTTATGACCGAGGTCTCACCAAAAGGTGCTAGAATCTTGCAACCAGCCATTGAATTGCTGGTCGGGATTCCTTCAGTCGTATATGGAT
Organism: Streptococcus mitis; assembly: GCF_002096855.1. Classification (GTDB taxonomy): domain Bacteria; phylum Bacillota; class Bacilli; order Lactobacillales; family Streptococcaceae; genus Streptococcus; species Streptococcus mitis_Y. The sequence continues at coordinate 37,989 of NZ_NCVH01000031.1, forward strand.
TTATCGGTTTGCAGGTTGTAGTTCCCTTTGTCCGTAGTGTATTTGGTGGAACTGGTTTTGGAATCTTGTCAGGAATTTTTGTTCTCTTTGTCATGATTTTACCGACGGTAACCTTTATGACAACCGATAGCTTGCGTGCGGTACCTCGTCACTACCGCGAAGCTAGTTTGGCTATGGGGGCCACCCGCTGGCAAACCATCTGGCGCGTGACCTTGAAGGCAGCACGTTCAGGGATTTTCACAGCAGTGGTCTTTGGGATGGCGCGTGCCTTTGGTGAGGCTTTGGCCATTCAGATGGTGGTCGGAAACTCAGCCGTTGTCCCAACTTCATTGACAACACCTGCTGCGACCTTGACCTCTGTCTTGACCATGGGTATCGGAAATACTGTTATGGGAACAGTTGACAATAACGTTCTCTGGTCACTGGCCTTAGTCTTGCTCTTGATGAGTTTGGCCTTCAACAGTGTGATTAAATTGATTACGAAAGAAAGAGGAAAGAAAAACTATGCACGCTAAGAAATTAGATAAAATTGCAACAGCTGTCCTCTACTCAATTGCAGGAATTATCGTTGCCATCTTGGCATCCTTGATTCTTTATATCTTGGTTCGTGGTTTGCCCCACATCTCTTGGTCTTTCTTAACTGGCAAATCATCTTCTTACCAAGCAGGCGGAGGGATTGGAATTCAGCTCTATAATTCCTTCTTCCTTTTAGTCATTACCTTGATTATTTCTGTTCCCTTATCTATGGGGGCTGGGATTTTCCTAGCTGAATATGCCAAAAAAGGTCCTGTAACCAATTTTGTCAGAACCTGTATTGAAATCTTGTCTTCACTGCCATCAGTGGTTGTGGGTCTCTTTGGTTACTTGATCTTTGTAGTTCAGTTTGAGTATGGATTTTCAATCATTTCAGGTGCCTTGGCCTTGACGGTCTTTAACCTTCCTCAGATGACTCGAAATGTTGAGGACAGTTTGAAACACGTTCACCATACGCAACGTGAGGCCGGTTTAGCCCTTGGAATTTCTCGTTGGGAAACTGTGGTCCATGTGGTCATTCCAGAAGCTCTTCCAGGTATTGTGACGGGGGTTGTCTTGGCCTCTGGTCGTATCTTTGGTGAGGCTGCTGCTCTTATCTACACAGCAGGACAATCCGCTCCAGCCCTAGACTGGTCTAACTGGAATATTCTCAGTGTAACTAGCCCAATCTCTATCTTCCGTCAAGCAGAAACCTTGGCTGTTCACATCTGGAAGGTCAATAGTGAAGGAACCATTCCAGATGGAACCATCGTATCAGCAGGTTCTGCTGCAGTGCTCCTTATCTTTATTCTCATCTTTAACTTTGGAGCTCGCAAACTCGGAAGCTACCTACATAAGAAATTAACCGCTGCCTAAAGGAGAAGCCATGTCAAAATATAATTGGGATGAAAAGCATATCATCACCTTTCCTGAAGAGAAAGTGGCCCTCTCTACTAAGGATTTACATGTTTACTACGGTAAAAATGAATCCATCAAGGGCATCGATATGCAATTTGAAAAGAATAAAATTACAGCCTTAATTGGCCCTTCTGGTTCAGGAAAATCAACCTACCTCCGCAGTCTCAACCGTATGAATGATACCATTGATATTGCCAAGGTCACAGGTCAAATCCTCTACCAAGGGATTGATGTCAACCGTCCAGAAATCAATGTTTATGAGATGCGTAAGCATATCGGAATGGTCTTCCAACGCCCAAATCCCTTTGCCAAGTCTATCTACCGCAATATCACTTTTGCCCATGAACGTGCAGGAGTTAAGGACAAGCAAGTTTTGGATGAAATTGTGGAAACTTCTCTTCGTCAGGCTGCCCTTTGGGACCAGGTCAAAGACGATTTGCACAAGTCAGCCTTGACCCTATCAGGTGGTCAGCAGCAACGTCTCTGTATCGCTCGTGCTATCTCTGTTAAACCAGATATCCTTTTGATGGATGAACCGGCATCAGCCTTAGACCCAATTGCGACAGCCCAGCTGGAAGAAACAATGTTGGAATTGAAGAAGGACTTTACCATCATCATCGTGACCCACAGTATGCAGCAGGCTGCGCGTGCTAGTGATTACACAGGATTTTTCTACTTGGGTGACTTGATTGAGTACGATAAGACCGCTAATATTTTCCAAAATGCTAAACTGCAGTCAACCAATGACTACGTAACAGGACACTTTGGATAGAAAGGAAACAGTATGACAGAAGCGATTTTACAGGTATCAGACCTGTCTGTTTACTACAATCAAAAAAAGGCCTTGAATAGTGTTTCCCTATCTTTCCAACCTAAGGAAATTACAGCCTTGATCGGTCCATCTGGATCAGGGAAGTCAACCCTTCTCAAGGCAATCAACCGCATGGGAGATCTCAATCCAGAGGTGACCACAACAGGTTCAGTAGTTTATAATGGTCACAATATCTACAGTCCACGTACAGATACAGTTGAATTGCGGAAGGAGATTGGTATGGTTTTCCAACAACCAAACCCCTTCCCGATGTCTATCTACGAAAACGTTGTTTACGGACTTCGTATCAATGGAGTTAAGGATAAGCAGGTTCTGGATGAAGCAGTAGAAAAAGCCTTGCAACGAGCTTCTATCTGGGATGAGGTCAAGGATCGCCTGCATGATTCAGCTATCGGGCTTTCAGGTGGACAACAACAACGTGTCTGTGTTGCCCGTGTCTTGGCAACCAGTCCTAAAATCATTCTTTTGGATGAACCGACTTCAGCCTTGGACCCTATCTCGGCTGGTAAGATTGAGGAAACCTTGTATGGTCTAAAAGATAAATACACCATGCTCTTGGTTACGCGTTCCATGCAACAAGCCTCTCGTATCTCTGACAAGACAGGATTTTTCCTAGATGGAGATTTAATCGAGTTTAACGATACCAAGAAGATGTTCCTCAACCCACAACACAAGGAAACAGAAGATTATATTTCAGGAAAATTTGGATAAGGAGATAAATGATGTTACGTTCTCAATTTGAAGAAGATTTAGAGAAATTGCACAACCAGTTCTATGCTATGGGACAAGAAGTGCTATCCCAAATTAATCGTACAGTGCGTGCCTTTGTTACGCATGACCGTGATTTAGCTAAGGAAGTCATCGAAGACGATGCAGAAGTAAACGAATACGAAGTGAAATTGGAGAAGAAATCATTTGAAATGATTGCCCTTCAACAACCAGTTTCTCAAGACTTGCGTACTGTTTTGACAGTCTTGAAGGCTGTATCTGACTTGGAACGTATGGGGGACCATGCCGTTTCCATTGCCAAAGCGGCAATTCGTATGAAAGGGGAGCAACGCATCCCAGCTGTTGAAGAAGAAATCAAGAGAATGGGTCGCGATGTCAAGAACTTTGTTGAAGCAGCCCTTGAACTCTATCTCAATGGTTCAGTTGATCAGGCCTATGAAGTAGCAGCTATGGACGAAAAAATCAACCATTACTTTGATAGCATTCGTGACTTGGCTACAGAAGAAATCAAGAAAAATCCAGATGCCATTGTTACAGGTCGTGATTATTTCCAAGTGATTGCCTTCTTGGAACGCATTGGAGACTATGCTAAGAATATCTGTGAATGGGTTGTTTACTTTGAAACAGGTAAGATTGTCGAACTATAAAATAGATTCATTCTGTATAAAAAGGAGCTTGAAATCAATTGATAGCTCCTTTTCTTGAATGAAAAAAATATTTTTAATATAAAAATTCAAAAAACACTTGACAAGTATCTTGGATAGCGTTATAATTATACAAAATTAACAGAGAGGTTGTTTATTTATGAAATCAAAAAAATGGATATTTGTTTTATGTAGCTTTCTTGCAAGTTTCTTCTTAGTGGCTTGCCAGTCAAGTTCGAATGGTTCTCAGTCAGCTCTTGAGGCCATTAAGCAAAAGGGGAAATTAGTTGTGGCGACCAGTCCTGACTATGCACCCTTTGAATTCCAAGCCTTGGTTGACGGAAAAAATCAGGTAGTCGGTGCGGACATTGACATGGCCCAAGCTATCGCTGATGAACTTGGGGTGAAGTTGGAAATTTCAAGCATGAGTTTTGACAATGTCTTGACCAGTCTTCAAACTGGGAAGGCTGACCTAGCAGTTGCAGGAATTAGCGCTACTGATGAGAGAAAAGAAGTCTTTGATTTTTCAATCCCTTACTATGAAAACAAGATTAGTTTCTTGGTTCGTAAGGCTGATGTAGAAAAATACAAGGATTTGACTAGCCTAGAAAGTGCTAATATTGCAGCCCAAAAAGGAACTGTTCCAGAATCAATGGTCAAGGAACAATTGCCAAAAGCTCAATTAACTTCCCTAGCTAATATGGGTGAAGCTGTTAATGAATTACAGGCTGGAAAAGTAGATGCTGTTCACATGGATGAGCCTGTTGCCCTTAGCTACGCTGCTAAAAATGCCGACTTAGCTGTCGCAACTGTCAGCTTGAAGATGAAGGACGGCGAAGCTAATGCAGTTGCTCTTAGAAAAAATAGTGCTGATTTGAAAGAAGTGGTGGACAAAGTTATCCAAAAACTCAAGGATGAAGGAACTTACCAAAGCTATCTTGAAAAAGCAGCAAGTCTAACTGAAGTTGAAGAATAATACTCAATGAAAATCAAAGAGCAAACTAGGAAGCTAGCCGCAAGCTGTACTTGAGTACGGTAAGGCGACGCTGACGTGGTTTGAAGAGATTTTCGAAGAGTATAAGAAAAAAGCAGAGTTGGAAGTCATTCCAATTCTGCTTTTAAATAGTTTAAAACATTTTCCAGATTTTCTAAGGACACCTTGGCAAATTGATAAGGGCAGGCATCCAAGTATGCCTCTTCAAAGAAGTCTAAGCCCAGTTGACTGTGCTTGAGACTGGCTATTTTAGGATACTGTCTCAGGTCTAGTAATAAACCATCGTGTAGGGGATAATGAGGAAGGGGACAAGGTGTTTTAGCTAGTCTTTCCTCGATTTGTTTTTGGTACGCTTCCTGATTGGACAAGCGAGCTAGACGATTTTTCTCAAATAATTGACTGTCAATATAGAGTGACAGGGCCTTTTGCATGATGAGGTTGCTGTCGTAGTCTAGGATATTTTTATAGGCCACAAAGGCTTCCTTGATAGCATTTGGAAGGATGAGTGCTGTTATCCGCAGGGCTGGAAAGAGGCTGGTTGAGAAGGACTTTATGTAAATGACGCGCTCCTCTGTATCTAGATAGTGGAAGGTCTGGCCCTTTTTAGAGTCCAAATCCCCCAGATAGTCGTCCTCTACGATATAGACTCCATACTTGGCAGCTAAGTCAAGAATAGCCCGTTTGTCCTGCTCTGAATAGGAATGTCCCAGAGGATAGTGAAAACGAGGAATGGTATAGAAAAACTTAATTTGTCCTGTTTTGAAGTGGCCTTCTAGTTCCTCCAAGTCAATTCCATCAATGCCTCGTTCAATCGTTTGATAGTCCAGACCTTGAGCAATCAAGAGGCGATTCATCCGATGGTAGGTCGGCTGTTCCACCAAGATTTCCTTAGCTTGACTAGGAAAGGAAATTTGAGAGAGGATAAACAAGGCTTGTTGGGTTCCAGAAGTTAATACCAGTTGGTCAGCCTTGCAGTAGAGGGCTTGGTCAAAGAGGAGTTTATGAATGGACTGTCTTAGGTCTTCTAATCCTTCTTGGTTGTCATAGTAGTTAAAAAGGTAGTTTTCTCGGCCAATCAAGGTTTCATTGACACAGAGTCGGAAATCGTCATAGGCGCTGGCATGTTCGTCAGTGACTTCGATTTCTAGATCCTGGTGTTGCCCTTGTTCTAGGACATAGTAACCACTCTGAGGCTTGGCATAGAGGTATTGTTCGTGCCGTAATTCCAACAGGGCTCGTTGGACAGTATCCTTGCTACAGTGAAAGTCAAGGCTCAGTTGACGGATAGAAGGCAAGCGACTTCCCGTTGGAAAACGTCCAGACTCGATACCGTTTTTCAGATAGGAAACGACCTCTTGGTACTTGCTTTGTTTCTTCATTCCAGACCTCCCTTGATTTTGTTACATTGTACCTTTTTTTTTCCTTCTTGGCAATGTCTAGAGTGTTTCTCTCGTTCACATCTAGGGGCAAATGTGGTATACTTAGGAGTAACATTTATAGAATAACAGACAAGAAAGTGAATGGATAAGAACGTGCAGGAACCAGTGAAATTATTTCAATACAATACCCTTGGAGCCTTGATGGCAGGCCTTTATGGTGGTACCATGACAGTAGGAGAATTGCTAGAGCATGGTGACCTTGGTTTGGGAACCTTGGATTCCATTGATGGGGAATTGATTGTCTTAGATGGCAAGGCTTATCAGGCCAAAGGCTCGGGAGAGCAACCGGAAATTGTAGAAGTGTCACCAGATGCCCTTATTCCTTACGCAGCAGTGGTACCGCATCAGGCAGAGGTCATTTTTCGCCAACGCTTTGAGATGACAGATAAGGAATTGGAAGAACGAATTGAGTCTTATTATGATGGGGAAAATCTTTTCCGCTCAATTAAGATTCGTGGCGAATTCTCACATATGCATGTACGCATGATTCCCAAGTCGACACCAGATACCAAGTTTGCTGAGGTCGCAACCCATCAACCGGAATATAGTCGTGACAATGTGGCGGGAACTATCGTTGGTTTCTGGACGCCAGAGATTTTCCATGGAGTCAGTGTGGCAGGCTACCATCTGCACTTCATTTCAGATGATTTGACCTTCGGTGGTCATGTCATGGACTTTGTCATCAAGGAAGGCATTATTGAGGTGGGAGCTGTTGACCAATTGGATCAACGTTTCCCAGTCCAAGACCGTCAATACTTGTTTGCTAAGTTCAATGTTGACGAGATGAAAAAAGATATTGAAAAGGCAGAATAGGAGAAGAAAATGACCATTCATATTATCATTGCCATGGTGCTATTGCTGACTTTCTTGATAGGAAGCATTTGGTATGCCAAAAAGAAATACCAGATTAATCTAGCTGTCTTGGGTTTGGGGGCTGTTGCCTTCTTTGTCTCTTCACAGATTTTAGAAAAACTGGTGCATATCTTGGTTTTGCATCCTCAAAAAGACGGCAGTATTGTCCTCTTGCAAGACCATCCGCTTGTCTATATCATCTATGGCTTAGCCATGGCAGCATTTTTTGAGGAAACTGCTCGTCTTATTTTCTTCAAATGGTTGGAGAAAAAGAGAAGTTTGGAAAAGGCAGATGCCTTGGCTTATGGATTGGGGCATGGTGGCTTGGAGTTGATTTTCCTAGGTCTTACTAGTTTGCTTAATCTCTACATCGTTCTCTCAGCAGTTCAAACGCAAAATCCACAGGTTATGCAATTGCTGTCTGAAAATATGTTGAAAACTATTCAGTCGCTATCAGTCTGGCAGATTTATTTGCTTGGTTTTGAGAGAATCTTGGCGCTAGGTTTCCAATTACTCTTGACTGTTTGGGTTTACCAAGCTGTTCGCCAGAAGAAATGGATTTATCTCCTAGCGGCCTATGGACTACATGCCTTCTTTGACCTGGTACCATCTCTAGCTCAAGTAGGATGGATTACAAGTCCTGTCTTGGTTGAAGTTGTCCTAGCACTTGAACTTGTTCTGCTTGCCTATGGAACAAAGGCTATCTTTTGCAAAAAATCATAAAAAGAGGGGTGACCTCTTTTTTTATGTAAAGATAAAACAAGCTCTTTTTATGGTCGTCAAATGTCTCTAAAAATGGTATAATGGAATGAATTTTGAAAAAGGAAGAGTGACATGTCAGTAAAAGAAAAAATGCTTGAAATCCTAGAAGGAATCGATATTCGTTTTAAGGAACCCTTGAAGACCTATACCTATACCAAGGTAGGAGGTCGAGCGGATTATTTAGTTTTGCCACGCAATCGCTATGAGATGGCCCGTGTCGTCCAATTTGCCAATCAAGAGAATATTCCTTGGATGGTGCTAGGAAATGCCAGCAATATCATCGTTCGTGAAGGTGGAATCCGTGGTTTTGTCATCTTGTGCGATAAGCTCAATAACGTTTCGGTTGATGGCTATACCATCGAAGCAGAAGCTGGGGCAAACTTGATCGAAACGACACGTATTGCCCTTCGTCATAGTTTGACTGGTTTTGAGTTTGCTTGTGGGATTCCAGGGAGCGTCGGTGGAGCTGTCTTTATGAATGCGGGTGCCTATGGAGGAGAGATTGCTCACATCTTGCAGTCTTGTAAGATCTTGACCAAGGATGGAGAAATTGAGACCCTGTCTGTCAAGGATTTGGCTTTTGGTTACCGCCATTCAGCTATTCAAGAGTCTGGTGCAGTTGTTCTGTCAGCTAAATTTGCTCTAGCTCCAGGAAACCATCAGGTTATCAAGCAAGAAATGGATCGCTTGACGCATCTACGTGAACTCAAGCAACCTTTAGAATATCCATCTTGTGGTTCGGTCTTTAAACGTCCAGTAGGGCATTTTGCAGGCCAATTAATTTCAGAAGCTGGCTTGAAAGGCTATCGTATCGGTGGTGTTGAAGTCTCAGAAAAACACGCAGGTTTTATGATCAATGTCGCTGATGGAACGGCTAAAGACTACGAGGACTTGATTGAGTCTGTGATTGAAAAAGTCAAGGAACACTCTGGCGTTACCCTTGAGAGGGAAGTCCGTATTTTAGGAGAAAGCAAGTAGGAAGCTGTAGTTGAAAAGCTGCTGCTATGTCATGGAAAGGGGGTGAAAGCCTATCGTCAGTGCAGAAGAATGTAGGCAGTTCAATCTCCTACACGAGGTAGTAGCGGCCTGACAGAGCCCTGATCTGTTAATCTATGAAAAAGAAGGAATAAATGACAATTGAAAAAACCAATTATTGAATTCAAAAACGTCTCAAAAGTTTTTGAAGACAGCAACACCAAGGTTCTCAAAGACATCAACTTTGAGTTGGAAGAAGGGAAATTCTACACTCTTTTAGGCGCATCTGGTTCAGGGAAATCAACCATCCTAAACATCATTGCAGGTTTACTGGATGCGACGACAGGAGATATTTTGCTGGACGGTGTCCGCATCAACGACATCCCAACCAACAAGCGAGACGTCCATACGGTCTTCCAATCCTATGCCTTGTTTCCACATATGAATGTGTTTGAAAATGTTGCCTTTCCGCTTCGCTTGCGTAAAATTGACAAGAAAGAAATCGAGAAACGCGTAGCGGAAGTTCTCAAGATGGTTCAGTTGGAAGGTTACGAAAAACGTTCCATTCGTAAACTCTCTGGAGGACAACGTCAGCGTGTGGCTATTGCCCGTGCCATTATCAACCAACCCCGTGTGGTTTTGTTGGACGAGCCTTTGTCAGCGTTGGACTTAAAATTACGAACAGATATGCAGTACGAACTGCGTGAACTGCAACAACGATTGGGCATTACCTTTGTCTTTGTCACTCACGATCAGGAAGAAGCCCTGGCTATGAGTGACTGGATTTTCGTTATGAATGATGGAGAGATTGTCCAGTCAGGAACACCTGTTGACATCTACGATGAGCCAATTAACCATTTTGTTGCCACCTTTATCGGCGAGTCAAACATCTTGCCAGGTACCATGATTGAGGACTACTTGGTTGAGTTTAATGGCAAACGCTTCGAAGCGGTCGATGGTGGGATGAAGCCAAATGAACCTGTTGAGGTCGTGATTCGTCCAGAAGACTTGCGCATTACCCTTCCTGAAGAAGGCAAGCTCCAAGTTAAGGTCGATACCCAGCTCTTCCGTGGGGTTCACTATGAAATTATCGCCTATGATGAACTTGGAAATGAATGGATGATCCACTCGACTCGTAAGGCCATCGTGGGTGAGGAAATCGGTCTGGACTTTGAACCAGAAGACATCCACATCATGCGTCTCAACGAAACCGAGGAAGAGTTCGATGCCCGTATCGAAGAATACGTGGAAATTGAAGAGCAAGAAGCAGGTCTGATCAATGCAATCGAGGAGGAGAGAGATGAAGAAAACAAGCTCTAAACTCTTTGTAGTGCCCTACATGCTCTGGATTGCCCTCTTTGTATTGGCACCCTTGGTCTTGATTTTCGGACAATCCTTTTTCAATATTGAAGGTCAGTTTAGTTTAGAAAATTATAAGTCTTACTTTGCGTCACAAAACTTGACCTATCTTAAAATGAGTTTCAACTCTGTGCTTTATGCAGGTATTGTGACCTTTGTAACCTTGCTTATCAGCTATCCAACAGCCCTCTTTTTGACACGTCTCAAACACCGTCAACTCTGGCTCATGCTGATTATTCTGCCAACCTGGATCAATCTGCTCCTTAAGGCCTATGCCTTTATCGGGATTTTTGGTCAGAATGGCTCTATTAACCAATTTTTGGAATTTATCGGAATCGGTTCGCAACAGTTGCTATTTACGGATTTCTCCTTTATCTTTGTCGCAAGCTACATCGAGCTTCCTTTTATGATTTTGCCGATTTTCAATGTCTTGGACGATATGGACAACAATCTCATCAATGCTAGTTACGACCTGGGTGCAACCAAGTGGGAGACTTTCCGTCATGTCATCTTCCCTCTGTCTATGAACGGTGTGAGAAGTGGAGTTCAATCCGTCTTTATCCCAAGTTTGAGTCTCTTCATGCTGACACGTTTGATTGGTGGGAACCGCGTGATCACCTTGGGGACAGCCATTGAGCAGAACTTCCTGACAAATGATAACTACGGTATGGGTTCTACCATCGGTGTGATTCTCATCCTGACCATGTTTCTCACCATGTGGGTGACCAAGGAAAGGAGAGAACGATGAAAAAATTTGCCAATCTCTACCTAGCCTTTGTCTTTATCATCCTCTATTTGCCAATTTTTTACTTGATTGGCTATGCCTTTAATGCTGGCGATGATATGAACAGCTTTACTGGTTTTGGCTTGAACCATTTTCAAACCATGTTTGGGGATGGCCGTCTCATGTTGATCCTCACCCAAACCTTTTTCTTGGCCTTTCTGTCAGCCTTGATTGCGACCATTATCGGGACTTTTGGTGCTATTTATATCTACCAGTCTCGTAAGAAATACCAAGAAGCTTTTCTATCACTCAATAATATCCTCATGGTTGCGCCTGACGTTATGATTGGTGCCAGCTTCTTGATTCTCTTTACCCAGCTGAAGTTTTCACTTGGCTTTTTGACGGTTCTATCTAGTCATGTGGCCTTTTCCATCCCAATCGTGGTCTTGATGGTCTTGCCTCGTCTCAAGGAAATGAATGATGACATGATCCATGCGGCCTATGACTTGGGAGCCAGCCAGTTTCAGATGTTTAAGGAAATCATGCTTCCTTATCTGACTCCGTCTATCATTGCAGGTTATTTCATGGCCTTCACCTATTCGCTGGATGACTTTGCTGTGACCTTCTTCGTAACGGGAAATGGCTTTTCAACCCTGTCAGTCGAGATTTACTCTCGCGCTCGGAAGGGGATTTCGCTAGAAATCAATGCCCTGTCTGCACTTGTCTTTCTCTTTAGTATTATCCTGGTTGTTGGTTATTACTTTATCTCACGTGAGAAGGAGGAGCAAGCATGAAAAAACTCTATTCATTTTTAGCAGGAATTGTAGCCATTATCCTTGTCTTGTGGGGAATTGCTCATCATCTAGATAGTAAAATCAACAGTCGAGATAGTCAAAAACTGGTTATCTACAACTGGGGAGACTACATTGATCCAGAACTTTTGGAGAAATTCACAGAAGAAACAGGGATCCAAGTACAGTATGAGACCTTTGATTCTAACGAAGCCATGTATACCAAGATCAAGCAAGGGGGAACAACCTACGATATTGCCATCCCGAGTGAGTACATGATCAACAAGATGAAAGATGAAGATCTTTTGGTTCCTCTTGATTATTCAAAAATTGAAGGCATCGAGAATATCGGACCTGAGTTCCTCAACCAGTCTTTTGACCCGGGCAATAAATTCTCCATCCCATACTTCTGGGGGACCTTGGGAATTGTCTATAATGAAACCATGGTAGATGAAGCGCCTGAGCATTGGGATGACCTCTGGAAACCAGAGTATAAGAACTCCATCATGCTCTTTGATGGAGCGCGTGAGGTTCTGGGACTGGGGCTTAACTCGCTCGGTTACAGCCTCAACTCAAAGGATCCTCAACAGTTGGAAGAGACAGTAGATAAGCTCTACAAACTGACTCCAAATATCAAAGCCATTGTGGCGGACGAGATGAAGGGTTACATGATTCAGAACAACGCTGCTATCGGTGTGACTTTCTCTGGAGAAGCCAGCCAGATGTTGGAGAAAAATCCTAACCTCAAGTATGTCGTTCCGACTGAGGCCAGCAATCTCTGGTTTGATAACATGGTCATTCCAAAAACCGTGAAAAACCAAGATGCCGCCTATGCCTTTATCAACTTTATGCTGAAACCCGAAAATGCTCTGAAAAATGCGGAGTATGTAGGCTACTCAACACCAAACCTACCAGCCAAGGAAATGCTCCCAGAGGAGACAAAAGAAGACAAATCCTTCTATCCAGACGCTGATACTATGAAACACTTGGAAGTTTATGAGAAGTTTGACCATAAATGGACAGGAATCTACAGTGACCTCTTCCTCCAGTTTAAAATGTATCGGAAGTAGGAGTTAGCAGTCACGAAACGAATCAGTTAATCTGGTTCGTTTTTTTGAAAAAATAGAAATCATGGTATAATAGTTTTAGGCTGAGAGTTATTAGAATTGTTTATAGCATCTCTGAAAATTTAATTCTAAAGGAGTTCAAAATGAGTCAGACTACGCAAATGCATATATATATATATAACCTAATAAAAATATGTGAAAAATATAGATTGAAACCTACTGAAAATCCAGTAGGCTTTTTGCGTTTCTTGGAGGTATCTAATGGCTAAAAAGTTATTAAATATCACTGAGATTGAGGATAGAACCAAGGTTTTAGTAGAGAATCTTAATGAATCGACATTTATTATTGATTTTATTTCATTATTTGACATTACTAAAACGACCATAACAAGAGCAAGTAAAGTGGCATCTGATGATTTTATAATAAAAAATAAATTATACTTTCGTAAAGTTGAAAATCAGCCATTACTTGCTCTGACTGAGATTGATAAAGAGTTGGAGGGGCAGGTTCGAAAATCTCGATTTATTATTACAACAGATTTTCAAGAATTATATGCAAAGGATACACAGACAGGTCTAACTCTAGCAATTTCTTTTAATGATTTACCAGCCCATTGTGATTTCTTTTTACCTTGGAATGGAATTGAAAAGATTGATTATGATAAGGAAAACCCTGCTGATGTAAAAGCGGCAGAGCGTTTCACCAAACTTTATGATGAACTAATTTCTATCAATCCTGAACTAGCAATCACTGAAACTGATGGTAAATCATTTAATTTATTTTTGATTCGTGTTCTTTTTCTACTATTTGCAGAAGATACAAATATCATCTCCAAGGGAGCTTTCACAAATGTTATTAAGATGAGGACATCCGAAGATGGTTCTGACTTGAATGAGTGTGTTAGAAAACTATTTACTGTTTTAGATATGCCTGAATTTAGTCGTCAGGATTTGGAGTCGTGGTTATCAGATTTTCCTTATGTAAATGGTAAGCTTTTTTCAGAGCCACATCATGACCTTATTTTTAATAAAAGAACTCGTCAACTACTCATTGAAGCAGGGGAATTGCTCAACTGGAATGAAATCAATCCAGATATTTTGGGATCAATGATCCAAACTGTGGCAAATGCAGAAGCAAGATCAACATCGGGTATGCACTATACTAGCGTGCCCAATATTATGAAGGTCATCAAACCACTATTTTTAGATAATTTACGAGTAGCATTTACGGAATTAGAAGAACGAGCTGATTATTATATAGGAGGTGGTGACTTTAGCGATGAACATCGTCGCAAGGAATTGCGACAAATCTTACCTAAGTTAGAAGATTTACTTACTCGTATGGCCTCTATCAAGTTTTTAGACCCTGCCTGTGGTTCTGGAAATTTCCTCATCATTACCTATAAAGAACTTCGTCGTTTAGAAATCAATATCTTAGTCAAACAGCGTGAAATTCGTGAAGCCTTGAATGAAAAAGCTGTTTATCAAGGAGAATTGATTGCTGATGCGTCTAAGATTTCTCTATCCCAGTTTTCAGGAATTGAATTGGATGATTTCGCTCATGAAGTAGCAAGGCTATCCTTGTATATAGCGGAACACCAGATGAATGTGGAGATGGAAGAAGCGCTTGCTGATGTCCATCCAAGACTATTACCCTTAAGAGAAGCTGGAAATATCGTTTGTGGGAATGCCCTAAGAATTGACTGGGAAATTGTGTTAAATGCTAAGGCAGATGACGAAGTTTATATATTTGGGAATCCGCCGTATATAGGCTCTAAAAAAATGACCTTGGAACAAAAGAAGGAACTAGAAAATGTGATTTGTTCAGAAATTTCTTCTAAAAAATTAGATTATATTTCGGGATGGTTTTATAAGGCAACTCACCTTATTTATGGTAAAAATGCTCAATATGCTTTTGTAACAACAAATTCAATAAATCAAGGTGAGCAAGTTTCAATTTTGTGGAGTGTTCTTCTACGATATGGCCAAATTTCCTTTGCATATCAATCTTTTAAATGGAACAATAGCGCGGCCCATAATGCAGGGGTTACAGTTACGATTATTGGATTTTCAAATAAAAATGATAAGAAAAAAATTATATATAGTGATAAGGGAGAAAGTTATGGAAAGAATATAAATCCCTATCTAGCTTTCGCAGATGATATTATTGTATCTAATCACAATGATTCAGAGAAGTTAAATAATTTTCCAAAAATAGTCTTTGGGAATATGCCAAGAAGTAAATATCTAATATTGACAAATGATGATAAAAATAAATTAGTTCAAAGATATCCTGAAACTGAAGTGTATTTTAAAAAGTATATTGGAGCAGATGAGTATATCAATGGAAATTTTAGATATACTATTTGGATTGATCAAGATGAATATACTAAATTAGATAAGATCCAGGAATTCCATCAATTATTTGAAAATGTAAGGCAAGAACGCCTGAATTCTAAGGCTGCTGGAACAAGAGAAACTGCGTCTACGCCATGGAAATTTGTACAACGAGGTGAATACGACGAAGCATATGAAAAAGGAGATATAGAAGGTTGTCAAGCCATTATTGTTCCACGTGTATCATCAGAATCTCGTACTTATGTACCTATGGGATTTATTGAAGATGACACAATTGTATCAGATTCTGCTATGGTTATTTACAATGCTCCTATTTGGCTTCTTGGTATCTTAGAATCCAAAATGCATATGGTTTGGTTAGAATCTATTGGAGGAAAATTAGAGACACGTTTGCGTTATTCAGCTGGACTGGTTTATAATACATTCCCAATTCCAGAACTTTCAGATAGTCGGAAAAATATGCTTGAAGAAGCTGTTTTTGAAATGCTGGATGTTCGAGAAGAAGAAGGTGGAACCTTGGCTGAATTGTACGGTGGAGCCAATAAACCGATGAACGAACGTCTTCGTCAAGCACATGAAAAAATTGATGGTATCGTAGAACGTGCCTACCAGCAAAAGCCTTTTGAATCAGATGAAGAAAGGCTCAGTGTCTTATTGAATCTGTATAAAGAAATGACAGAAAAGGAAGCGAAATGACCTCAAATATATTTGAAATTAATTACAATGGTACAGGTGCTAGTCAATCTAATAATGCACTTGGTATGCGTGAAATGCAGGAGCGGGTATATGCTAAGAGAACTTCTCAACACTTATTGATTAAGGCGCCTCCTGCATCTGGTAAGTCGAGAGCTTTGATGTTTATTGCTCTTGATAAATTACATGCTCAAGGTCTGAAAAAAGCTATTATAGCTGTTCCAGAAAGATCTATCGGAAAATCGTTTCGTTCAACAAAATTGACAGATTATGGTTTTTACTGGGATTGGGAAGTTCTTTCCAAAAATAATTTGACTGAACAAGGGACCAGTAAAAGTAAGGTAAAACAGTTTGTAGACTTTATGCATTCAGAGTCTCCTGATGATAGAGTTTTAATCTGTACGCATGCCACCTTGCGTTTTGCTTTTGAACAGCTGGCTGATAGTGATTTTAATGATGTTCTTTTAGCTATCGATGAATTTCATCATGTATCTCAAGATGATAATTCAGTTTTAGGAAATGCCTTAAGAAACATATTAGCCAATTCAACAGCCCATGTAGTAGCTATGACGGGCTCTTATTTCCGTGGAGATTCTGTACCTATTTTGGCACCTGAAGATGAGCAAAAATTCGACAAGGTATCCTATACTTATTATGAACAGTTGGAGGGGTACAAATATCTGAAAAGTTTTGCCATGGGCTATAACTTTTATCGTGGTCGTTATACGGATGCTTTGCACGAAGTACTGGACACGAGCAAGAAAACCATTATTCATATTCCCAATGTAAACTCAGGTGAGTCAACCAAGGATAAGTATGATGAAGTTGACCGAATTTTAGACGAACTGGGGCAAGCAGTTCCAGATCCTAAGACTGGATTATGGTTAGTTACTGAGGAAACAGGTCGTGTATTGAAAGTTGCAGACCTTGTCACAGAAGAAGAACGTGAAAAAGTACAGGATTACCTAAACAAGATGAGCAGTTTAAATGATCTCGATATCATTATTGCACTTGGTATGGCTAAAGAAGGTTTTGACTGGCCTTATGCTGAGTATGCTTTGACGATTGGCTATCGTCAGTCGCTAACAGAAATTGTTCAGATTATAGGTCGAGTAACACGCGATAGTTCCAATAAGTCACACGCTCAATTTACCAATCTCATTTCTCAACCAGATGCTCAAGATGATGAAGTTTTCTTCGCTGTGAATAATGTTATGAAGGCCATTACAGCTAGTCTATTGATGGAGTCTGTTTTAGCGCCAAATTTCAAGTTCAAACGAAAAGACCGAGAAGACCAGAAATCTTCTGGTGCCGAAATGTTTGTTAAAGGCTTAAAAGAGCCTAGTACACAGAGAACAAAGGATATCATAGAAAATGATTTGAATGACTTACGTGCTAGTATATTGCAAGAACCGCGTATCCAAACTGCAATTGCTGCAGGAACGGATGCAGAAGTCATTAATAAGCAGATGATTCCAGCCATCATTAAACAAATCTACCCTGACTTAAGTGGGGCTGAAGTTGAAGAAGTTCGTCAACAGTTTATTAGTCAATCGGTGGTTCAATCAGCTGAACGGAAAGAGGGAGTAGGGCAAACAGATTTTCTAAAAATGGCAGATAAATTTGTGAATATTGATGAGTTATCTATTGATTTGATTGATCAGATTAATCCCTTCCAGAGAGCTTACGAAGTTATATCACGTGAAATTGATGCTCCGACTTTACGTCTGATACAAGATTATATGGATGGTCAGAAGATGGAGTTTTCTGAAGAAGAACTGTTAATTCTTTATCCTCAAATTAAGCAATTTTTGAAAGAAAATGGTCGTCATCCAGATAAATCAAGTCACGATAAGTACGAACAGAGACTTGCTTATGCTTTGTTACAATTATCTCAGATGAAGCTGAAGATGGAGAGCGGTAATGACTGATTTCAAAAACTTAAATGACATTTTTAATGATTCTGATTTTGAACATTTAATAACTCCTTTAAAACCTAAGAAAAAAATAGTTACAGATCATGAAGTAGAGAAATTTTTAGAAATTATAGATTGGGTGAGAGAAAATAATGGGCAAGAGCCACAAAAGTCTAGAAATATTAAAGAACGCAGTTTATTTTCTCGATTGAATGGTATTAGAAAATCTCCTAATAGCATCCGAAAGTTAGAACCTTATGATGAATTTGGGCTACTAAAAATAGATATAGTTGAGTCCGAGACCCCTATTTCAAGTCCTGCTAGTTTAACAGATATTTTATCAGATAAATTGTTTGAGTCAGTAAATGGTGCTGAAAAATCTTTATTTGATGTCTCACGTTATAAACGAACGATTCAAGCGCGTGATAAAACACGAACACGTAAACGGATGGGAAATTTTGAAGATTATCAGGGATTATTTACTCGTGTTCATGATGAAATTAGTGAAGGTCGTCGTCAAGTCAGAAAGTCTGATGTGATAAAAGAAAAAGAAATTAAACCTGGTATGTTCTATGTGGATAATGGAGTAATGGTTTATGTTGTTTCTAAAGGAGAAGACTTCACTGATAAGAATGGTTATACTAATGCTGAACTTCATCTCGTATATGAAAATGGTACAGAAAATAAGAAGGCCTTACTCCGCTCTTTTGTATCTAATCTGCACGATAGAACGCGCCATGGACGAATGGTAACAGAATTGATAGAAGATGTGATGACTGTTATCAGTCCAAGCGAACGAATTACAACTGGATATATCTATGTAGTGAAATCTTTGAGTAGCAATCCTCAAATTGCCAACATCAGTAATCTCTATAAAATCGGTTTTACACAGGATCAAATTGAAAAACGGTTAGCAAATTCAGAAAGAGAAGGAACCTATCTTTTTGCTCCTGTCCGTTTAGTAGCTAGTTTTGAGGTTCAAAATTTCAGCGCTCGAAAATTAGAAACTACTCTTCATCATTATTTTGCAGACAAGCAGTTAGATATGGAATTAATAGCACCAAATGGAGATAGCTTTGTCCCTAAAGAGTGGTTTCTAGTATCGCTAGATGAGATCCAAGAAGTGATTGAAAAAATTGGCTTAATGATTTAGTTGGATAAGGGGGTAAAATTCCCTCTTGGGATTTAAGGAAACACAAAATAGAAAGAAAAGGAATATACAAACATGGAAAACAATAATACAAACTATAAAATCTTTAAATTCTTGGGGATTGCTGTGGTGCTATTTTATGCTTTTATCTTTATTGGTAGCAGTTTTTCTACTGCTGGGGTAAAAGATGCACCAAAAATTGAGTATACTAGCGACTACTTAAACCAGAAAATGGATTTAAGAGACTCCGAGGTATTGGGCAAGTTTTGGAATGATGAAGGGCACTATCTCGTAGTATATGACGAAGACACAAAATCCCCAAAATTGTTCAAGATAAGCTACTCTGAGTGGAATCTTATCAGTGTAGGGGGGACATACTAAACAGCGCTGGAGGGTTTTATATAGCCTTCTAGGGCTATGCTAGATAGAAAGATTTTAGAAATAAATTAAATATTACTACTTACATTTCGAAACTAGTAGTTAAATTTTTAAAAGGTCTTCCCTCCTACCTCACTACTATTAGTTAAGATGATTTCCAGTTGACGCAAGCTTAAAAAAACGTTATAATAAGAAAGTTGAGAATTGATTTTCAATTATCTTAGTCCAGAGAAATGGCGGTGCTGCGAGCCATCTAAGCTAGAAAGTCATGCTACTCAATCATACAATTGCATAAGAATAAGAGAATGACAAGTTCATTGAATGAAGGTGGTACCGCGGTTTTTCGCCCTTCGTGATATGAGCTTGTCTTTTGATTTTTGGAGGTGTTGATGAAAACATTTCTTGTCAAACAAAAGTTTCGTCTTGGAGGCGAACGCTTCGCTATCAAGGATGACAAAGGAGAAATTGCCTATCAGGTGGAGGGATCATTTTTTAAGATTCCCAAAACTTTTACCATCTATGATGCGACTGGTGAACAGGTTAGTCAGATTAGTAAAGAAATCTTGACCTTGCTACCTCGTTTTGAGATTCAGCTTTGGGATGGCTCGAGTTTTGTCATTCGCAAGAAGTTGACCTTCTGGCGAGATAAGTATGAGTTTGATAATCTAGGTCTTCGTATCGAGGGCAATATCTGGGATTTGAATTTCAAATTGCTGGATGATCGCGATCAGCTGATTGCGGAAATTAAGAAGGAACTCTTCCATCTGACCTCTACCTATAGCGTAACGGTTCTTGAGGACGCTTATGCAGACCTAGTCATTTCCCTCTGTGTCGCGATTGACTATGTGGAAATGCTGGAAAGCCAATCACATTAAACAAGTAAATAAGGAGACAATATGAAACAACTATCTAGTGCACAAGTACGCCAAATGTGGCTTGATTTCTGGGCGACCAAAGGTCACTCTGTAGAACCATCAGTAAGTTTGGTTCCTGTAAATGACCCAACTCTTTTGTGGATAAACTCTGGGGTAGCAACCCTTAAGAAATACTTTGACGGGACCATTATCCCTGAAAATCCACGTATTACCAATGCCCAAAAGGCTATCCGTACCAACGATATTGAAAATGTAGGGAAGACAGCACGTCACCATACTATGTTTGAAATGTTGGGGAACTTCTCTATCGGAGATTACTTCCGTGATGAAGCTATCACTTGGGCTTATGAGCTTTTGACCAGCCCAGAATGGTTTGACTTCCCAGCTGAAAAACTTTACATGACTTACTATCCAGATGATAAAGATTCTTACAACCGCTGGACTGAAGTGGGAGTGGATCCAAGTCACTTGATTCCAATCGAGGACAACTTCTGGGAAATCGGTGCGGGACCTTCTGGACCGGACACAGAGATTTTCTTTGACCGTGGAGAAGCTTTTGACCCAGAAAATATCGGTCTTCGCCTTCTTGCAGAAGATATCGAAAACGACCGTTATATCGAAATCTGGAACATCGTTTTGTCACAATTTAACGCAGACCCTGCTGTTCCTCGTAGCGAATACAAGGAATTGCCACACAAGAATATTGATACGGGCGCTGGTTTGGAGCGTTTGGTGGCCGTTATCCAAGGGGCTAAGACCAACTTTGAAACGGACCTCTTCATGCCGATCATTCGTGAAGTGGAGAAATTGTCTGGTAAGGTTTATGACCAAGATGGCGATAACATGAGCTTTAAGGTTATCGCTGACCACATCCGTTCACTTTCATTTGCTATCGGTGATGGTGCCCTTCCAGGAAATGAAGGTCGTGGTTATGTCCTTCGTCGTTTGCTCCGTCGTGCTTCTATGCATGGTCAAAAATTGGGTATCAACGAGCCTTTCCTTTACAAACTTGTTCCAACGGTTGGAAAAATCATGGAAAGCTACTACCCAGAAGTGCTTGAAAAACGTGACTTTATCGAAAAAATCGTTAAGAGCGAAGAAGAATCATTTGCTCGTACCCTTCACTCAGGTCAACACTTTGCCCAAGGCATTGTAGCTGACTTGAAAGAAAAAGGTCAATCTGTCATTGCTGGTTCAGATGTCTTCAAACTTTACGACACTTACGGATTCCCAGTTGAATTGACTGAAGAAATCGCTGAAGAAGCTGGTATGACTGTGGACCGTGAAGGATTTGAAGCAGCCATGAAAGAACAGCAAGAACGCGCGCGTGCGTCAGCTGTCAAGGGTGGCTCAATGGGTATGCAAAATGAAACCCTTCAAAACATCACTGTGGAAAGTGTCTTCAACTACAATGCTAGCCAATTGTCTTCTAAATTGGTAGCTATCGTGGCTGACAATGCAGAAGTAGAAGCTGTGTCAGAAGGAACTGCCTCTCTTATCTTTGCGGAAACGCCATTCTATGCTGAAATGGGTGGACAGGTCGCTGACCACGGACAAATCTTGGATGAGTCAGGTAAGGTTGTGGCTACTGTGACAAATGTTCAAAAAGCACCAAACGGACAAGCACTTCACACGGTTGAAGTTCTTGCACCGCTTGCTTTGAACCAAGAATATACCTTGGCAATTGATACCAATCGTCGTCACCGTGTCATGAAAAACCACACTGCGACTCACTTGCTCCATGCGGCTCTTCACAATATCCTTGGCAGCCATGCAACTCAGGCAGGTTCGCTTAATGAAGTAGAATTCCTTCGCTTTGACTTTACCCACTTCCAAGCAGTAACTGCAGAAGAATTGCGTGCCATTGAACAGCAAGTCAACGAAAAAATCTGGGAAGCTCTTGAAGTGAAGACAGTTGAAACGGATATTGACACTGCTAAAGAAATGGGAGCTATGGCCCTCTTTGGTGAGAAATACGGCAAGGAAGTCCGTGTTGTCACTATCGGTGACTACTCTATCGAGCTTTGTGGTGGTACCCACGTTGGCAATACTTCTGAGATTGGACTCTTCAAGATTGTCAAAGAAGAAGGGATTGGATCAGGAACTCGCCGTATTTTAGCAGTGACTGGTAAGGAAGCCTTTGAAGCCTACCGCGAACAAGAAGATGCTCTTAAAGCTGTCGCAGCAACCTTGAAAGCACCTCAAGTCAAGGAAGTCCCTCACAAGGTAGAAGGACTTCAAGAACAACTTCGTCAATTGCAAAAAGAAAATGCTGAGTTGAAAGAAAAAGCCGCAGCTGCAGCTGCAGGCGATATCTTCAAGGATGTTAAGGAAGTCAACGGTCACCGTTACATTGCTAGCCAAGTGTCTGTATCAGATGCTGGTGCCCTTCGTACTTTTGCAGATAACTGGAAACAAAAAGACTACTCTGATCTTCTTGTCCTAGTTGCTGCTATCGGTAACAAAGTCAATGTCCTTGTAGCAAGCAAGACAAAAGACCTTCATGCAGGAAACCTTGTCAAAGAATTAGCACCAATCGTCGATGGACGTGGTGGTGGTAAACCAGACATGGCCATGGCAGGAGGAAGCAACCAAGCTAAGATCCAAGAATTGTTGGATGAAGTAGCAGGTAAATTGTAATCAAGTAATACTCTTCGAAAATCTCTTCAAACAATGTCAGCTTCGCCTTGGATTTTATATGTGACTGACTTCGTCAGTCTTATCTACAACCTCAAAGCAGTGCTTTGAGCAACCTGCGGCTAGCTTCCTAGTTTGCTCTTTGATTTTCATTGAGTATAAAGATCTATCCATTTGGTGGGTAGGTCTTTTTTGACTACAAAAAAGCCAAATCCGTTTGGACCTGACTTGATTATTATGAACTATTAGATTGTATTGGCTGCCCAGACACTTACCGAAGCAGCTGAGACTGGGAATTGTCCATAACCTTCCTCATCGATTGAAACTTGATCTTGATGGTTTCCAAGTAAATCTACAAAGGTTTGGTTAGCCCATTCTTGGCCGACAAACATTGATTTACTGTTTTCTTGGTCATTTGAAATCAAGACTGCGATTGGGGATTGATTTTCAGAACCTGAACGTACCCAACCGATACAGTTAGCATCATCAAAGTAGTCATTTTGTTCTCCATAGGCCAAATCTTTTCGGATGGCTAGGAGGCGGTCAAGGACTTCTTTGAAATCTTGTTGAGCATACTGCTCTGAAATCCCATAGTAGTCTCCGTAAAAGACACATGGAAGGCCGTCTTGGCGTAATAGAATGAGGGCATAGGCTGCTGGTTTGAACCACTCTTCAACTGTAGACTCAAGAGCCTGACCACGTTGGGTATCGTGGTTGTCGACAAAAGTCACAGCCTTGTAAGGTTTGAGTTCAACCAAGCTATCTGTGAAAATACCACGAAGGTCATAGTTTGCGCCAGCTTGACTGGCTTCAAAGAGATTCTGGTGGAGACGAACATCGACAAGGTCGAATCGTTCTTCCGTTTTTTCAAGATAGTCCAGATTGGCTTCCTTGTCAGGATTCCAAAATTCACCAAAAACATAGAAATCTTCACCGTATTTTTCCTTCATATCGCGGATGAAATTGCCCATAAAGAAAGAATCGATATGTTTGACAGCATCCAAACGAAAACCAGCTACACCAGTGGTTTCCATGAACCAGTCAGCCCAGTCATAGATATTTTGGATGACTTCAGGATGTTTAAAGTCTAGGTCGGCATACATGAGATAGTCGTAATTACCATTTTCGTTATCGACCAATTCCTCATTTGCCCAACCCTTGTTGTCCCCTTGGATGAGATAAATGCCAGACTTGCGACGTTTGGCATCATAGTCTGTACCGGTGAAGTGGTACCAGTGCCAGTGGAAGTCATTGTAGGTATCTTGGCGCCCATCGAAGGTAAAGCTAGTCCAGCCATTGATGGTGAAGGGTTCCCCAAGTTCAACTGTACGGTCTACAGGATCCACTTCAATAACCTGAAAGGCTTCCATGTGATCGGCCGCAGCCTTGTGATTGAGCACCACATCGGCCATAGGTTGAATTCCCTGTGCTTTTAGAGCTTGAATGGCTTGAAGATAGTCTTCTTTAAAACCATACTTGGTGCGGACAGTACCTTTTTGATTAAACTCCCCTAAGTCGAATAAGTCATAGACCCCATAACCTACATCTTTTTCATTGGTAGCCTTGAAAGCTGGTGGCATCCAGACATGGCTGATACCGAGATCAGCTAGGTGTTGAGCATCTTCAGCCAGACGCGTCCAGTGCTGACCGTCGTGGGGCAGATACCATTCAAAGTATTGCATGAGTGTTTGATTTTGCATGATGTTTCCTCTTACTTGTCAATCTTGTTCTTTATTCTATCATAAAGTATTGGTTAGCTCAAACGTTTGCGTAAAACTGAATAATAAGTTTTTGACTATTTTATATAAAATGTTGATTTTTAAAATGAAAGCGCTATAATTATAGTAAATTACATAGATAAAGAGAGGAGATTTTTCATGATTGAATTTCAAAATGTTAGTAAGTTGTATGGTGATAAAGAGGCCTTGAGCAATCTCAATCTGCAGATTGAAAATGGAGAGATTATGGGCTTGATTGGCCATAATGGAGCTGGAAAATCGACCACTATAAAATCCCTAGTCAGTATCATTTCACCCAGCAGTGGTCGTATTTTAGTAGACGGTCAGGAGTTATCGGAAAATCGTTTAGCTATTAAACGAAAAATTGGCTACGTAGCAGACTCGCCTGACTTATTTTTACGCTTAACAGCCAATGAATTTTGGGAATTGATTGCTTCATCCTATGATCTGACTAGCTCTGACTTGGAGACTAGTCTAGCTAGGCTATTGAACGTTTTTGATTTTGCTGAAAACCGTTATCAGGTTATTGAAACTCTTTCTCACGGAATGCGTCAGAAAGTCTTTGTCATCGGGGCACTCTTGTCCGATCCCGATATTTGGGTCTTGGATGAACCCTTGACAGGTTTGGATCCCCAGGCTGCCTTTGATTTGAAGCAAATGATGAAGGAACATGCACAAAAAGGCAAGACAGTCTTGTTTTCAACTCATGTCCTAGAGGTGGCAGAGCAAGTCTGTGATCGGATTGCCATTTTAAAAAAGGGGCATTTGATCTATTGTGGTAGCGTAGAGGACTTGAGAAAAGACCACCCAGACCAGTCTTTGGAAAGTATCTACCTTAGTCTTGCTGGTAGAAAAGAGGAGGTTGCGGATGCGTCTCAAGGTCATTAAAAAATTAGTTGATATCAATATCCTCTATTCATCTCAAGAAGCTAATCTGGCTAATCTACGAAAGAAGCAGGCTAAGAATCCTGGGAAAAAAGTAAATGTTTCCGCTAGAGTCCTAAGTTCTTACATTTTTTCTAGTCTCTTGATGCTTTTCATGTTTATAAATATAGCCTTTCGTTTTCCTTTTGAGGAAATGCCTGTTTATTTTAGCTTCATGGTTGCTATTTTACTAGTGATTGCCTTTTCAACTTCTTTAACAGCTTTTTACAATGTCTTTTATGAGAGTAAGGACCTGGTCTCCTATAGGCCCTATGCCTTTAAAGAATCAGAGATTATAATCGCTAAAGGACTGTCTGTCCTCTTGCCAGCTCTGCCTGGAATTGTACCAATCCTAGCTTATTTTCTAGTCCTATATATTAGGCTAGCACCTTCTCTTTGGCTTGGCTTGCCTTTGATGCTACTGTCCTTGGCTCTATTATTTGTTTCGGTGGCTCTAGTGATGGTAGTGGCAGTGCATTTCTTGGCTCAAACTGCGCTTTTTAGAAAGTATCAGTCTATTTTTTCGAATGTGATGATTGGGATAGGAGTTCTCACACCTTTAATATTTGTCTTCTTTCTACAGTCGACTTCTAGAGGTATAGGTGATCAGACTAAAGAAATTCCACCTCTTCTTTATCCTATTCATCTCTTTTACAAAATAGCAGTGGAGCCTTTTTCGATAGAAGCCATCCTAGGTCTGCTCGCTTGGATAGCTTTAACTCTTTTCTTGCTTTACCTGACCAAAAAGAAGGTTTTGCCTCGTTTTTATGATGTGATCCTACTTAATAGTGAGGAGAAGGTCAAAAAAGAACGTCGCAGTAAGGAGGGGCTCTCAACTACTAAAAAGGGCTTTTTCCGTATGGTTTTACGCTACCACCTCACCCTTTTGGGACAGGGGACTGGCGTGATTACAGTGCTTTTTACAAGTGCTTTCCTTCCTTATCTCATGATGATCGGTCTGATTTCCAACATCCGAGATTCTCAGATAGTTCCAGACATTCATCCTCCATACTGGTTACCCTTGTTTTTTATAGGTCTCTTTCTAGCTGTTGTCAATAACAATATCACCAGCCTGCATTCAATTGCCTTATCCTTGGAGAGGGAAAATGTTGATTTTCTGAAGAGTTTACCCTTTGACTTTGCTCGTTATGTAAAAGTGAAATTTTGGATTATATTTGCTGTCCAGTCCTTTTTACCAGTTCTGACTTTACTTGGTCTTTCTCTATATTTAGGCTTGCCCATCCTTTCGATGATTTACCTTCTTGTAGTCTGGACCCTTGCCAGTGTCATCCTTTCTTGCCACCATTACTTTAAGGACGTTAAAAATTTGTCAACCAATTGGAGTAACATTACGGACTTGGTAAACCGTTCAAATCGTATAGTAGCAATTGTTTTGATTTTGGTTTATAGTGCAATCCTAATGGCCCTTGTAATAGGGAGCTTATTCTTGGTTCAGTCTCTCTCCACTATCTTTGCCATCAGCTTGGGAGTAGGAGTTCTTATCCTTCTGCTTGGTCTTGCTATATTTAGCTATCATTACTACCTGTCACGCATATTAGCAGAAATAGAAAAAAGATGAGGTAGTTTGTCGCTTACTTGATAAATTTTATAAAAAGAAATGCTCCTCCAAGACGGAAGAGCATCTTTTATTGTGATTTTGATTCAGTTTCTGCAGACTCTGGATGGAGTTCTTGGTAACTTGGTGCCTTGAAAAGGTCAGTACTGGTCTTACCTTGTCGTTGGCTAAAGAGACTGGTTGATTGACTTCCTTTTTCCTGCTCAATCTTTTGCAGAATTGGTAAAGAATTGAGGTAAGAAATACTTTCTGTATCAACTTTTCCAAGATGATCTGCTTGGTAGAAACGTATCAAATCACCAGTTTGAATCTGGTCGCTGATTTTCAGCTGTTGGCTGGCTGCCTGCCGAACGATTTCTAGTTCAGTCTGAGCTTGTTCATCAAGATTACTGATTTCAAGACCGCTCTCAGTATAGTAGGTTCGTCCGTCATAACTGGTGTATTTAGGTGTGACGAAGGAATTGGCAGTTCGAAAGGCAACGATTTCTTGATGATCTGGAGACAGAAGGTCTTGGCCGACTTGAAGGAAGGAATTGGACTCAATACCAAGGAGGTGTTCGAGAGTCGGTAAGATATCGATTTGTCCACCGTAGGTATTGATGATTTGTCCTTTTTCATAGCCAGGCATGACCACCATAAAAGGCACTCGTTGCAACATGGCATTGTCGTAATTAGACCAGTTTTCAGAAGTCTTGCCAATCAAGGGAGCCAGGTCAGGATTGCGGGAGTTAGAAATTCCATAATGGTCTCCGTAGATGACGATGATGGATTTTTCATAGAGGCCACTTTCTTTGAGATAGTCAAAGAAGGCCTTGATAGCACTATCCAGATAGTTTGCTGTTTGGAAGTAGCCATTGATTGTTTCATCTTTGGTTTTAGCCAGTGGGAAACCAAGCTCATCGCCTGTTAGATTGCTAGCATAGGGATAGTGATTGGATACCGTGATATACTTAGCATAAAAAGGCTGCTGCAAGTGCTCCAGATACTGAATAGAATCTTTCATCATGATTTTATCATTTAAACCATATTGAAAAGAATTGCTACTGTCTTGCTTGGTAAAATAGGAAGCATCAAAGAAGTATTGGTAGCCCCACTGTTTGTAGGTTGTATTTCGATTCCAAAAGGTCCCGATATTACCGTGAAAGACTGCACTTGATTGATAGCCGTTTTTTGATAGGATAAAAGGAGCTGCCTGCTGGGTATTGGTACCTCCATAGTTGACCATGAAGGAACCTTGGTCAAGTCCAAACAAACCAGTCTCCAGCATGGTTTCCGCATCTGAGGTCTTACCAGCCTTGACTTGGTTAAAGATATTCGAAAAGGCTAGGGTTGATTGCGAATGGTAGAGTGAATTAAGGAAGGGAGTGACTTCATGATCAGTTCCATCTATGTTGAGTTTATAGTCCAGTAGGAACTGCTGGAAACTTTCCAAGTGGAGATAAATCACATTTTTCCCTTTGGCTAATCCAAAATAGTCTGGATTAGGCTTAGTCGAATGTTCTTGGACATAATCTGTAATAGGTTGAAGGTCGGTCTCAGAGGCCTTAGCACGTTCTTTGTTGGCGCTATAGGATTGGTTGGCACTATAACCTAAAAAGGCTGGCAAACTAAGGGCACGAACAATATAATAATTAGAAAATCCTCGCGATAGGAGATCGGGACGTTCGATTTCAGCCAAGAAAAGATTAGCAGAAAAGAGCAGGGCTGAGAGAGCAGTGATAGCAACACTGGAGCGGAATTTGAAAGGTCTCCTATCCAGCTGGATGAGCTTCTTATAGAGAAGATAAGCCAGCAATGGGAAAACCATAAAATAGATGAAATCCCAAAAGCGCAGTAACTCTAGTTCGGCAGTACCAACAGACACCTTGCTGACCACTTTCATGGTATTGGCCGTGATAAAGTCACTAAATTCTCGATAGTAAAAGATATTGGAATAAAGCCAAATGAACAAAAGGCTATAAATAGCTATACTAAGGCCATAAAAGATCTTGGTTGACCGAGCATAGAGGGCTAGAGCCAGCAGGAGGAGTCCCAAGGGAAGGGGATTGAAAAAAGCGATAAAGGCAAGGTAATTCCCTTGCAGCTTGCCCAATTGAATATCTAAATTAAAGTCAACGGTATAGGCTAGTAAGGTTTTGAGCCAATAGAGGATTAAAAGGGTTAGGACAAAACCCAGTCTGGTACCCATGGCTTTTTGGATTTTGCTAAAATTGATTCTCACACAATTACTTCCTAAGTTTTTATTAGTATTAGTATACCATTTTTTAAAACTAGAGTAAAAAAGCAAGGGTAGTTTCTTTTTTGAGAATTGTCACAAAATTTGCTATAATAGTGACTATGAATAGAATAAGAGTCAACAAACGGGTTGAAAAAAAGCTTTCCAAGGGGCTTGTTTTACTAGAAGCTAGCGACCTTGCAGATGTTCATCTCAAGGATCAGGAAGTAGAAGTTCATAGTCAAGATGGAAACTTTCTTGGTACTGCCTACCTTTCTCAGCAAAACAAGGGCTTGGGCTGGTTTGTGAGCACAGATAAGGTGACCTTCAATCAAGCTTTCTTTGAAGCACTGTTTAGACAAGCTAAAGAAAAGAGAAGTGCCTACTATCAAGACGAATTGACAACTGCCTTTCGTCTCTTCAACCAAGAGGGAGATGGCTTTGGTGGTCTGATAGTGGACCTTTATGGCGACTATGCTGTCTTTTCTTGGTATAACTCTTATGTTTATCAGATTCGTCAGACTATCTCAGAAGCCTTTAGACAAGTTTTTCCTGAGGTGTTAGGAGCATATGAAAAGATCCGTTTTAAGGGTTTGGACTATGAATCTGCCCATGTTTATGGTCAAGAAGCACCTGACTTTTTCACTGTTTTGGAAAATGGTGTTCTGTATCAAGTCTTTATGAACGATGGCTTGATGACAGGGATTTTCCTAGACCAGCATGAAGTTCGCGGTAGTTTAGTGGATGGATTGGCTATGGGTAAATCCTTGCTCAATATGTTTTCCTACACAGCAGCCTTTTCAGTAGCTGCAGCCATGGGGGGAGCTAGCCAGACAACTTCGGTTGACCTAGCCAAACGTTCACGAGAATTGTCTCAAGCGCATTTTCAGGTAAATGGGCTCAGCACAGACAACCATCGTTTTATAGTCATGGATGTCTTTGAGTATTTCAAGTATGCTAAGCGAAAAGGCTTGACCTATGATGTGATTGTCCTAGATCCGCCTAGCTTTGCTCGGAACAAAAAACAAACGTTCTCTGTGGCCAAGGATTATCACAAGTTGATTTCCCAGAGTCTTGAGATTTTAAATCCGGGAGGGATTATCATTGCCAGTACCAATGCTGCCAATGTATCCCGCCAGAAATTTACAGAACAAATTGATAAAGGTTTTGCAGGAAGAAGGTATCAGATTTTAAACCAATATGGTCTTCCAGCAGACTTTGCCTATAATAAAAAAGATGAAAGCAGTAATTACCTCAAGGTGATTAGTATGAAGGTTAGTAAATGAAATTAGTCGTCTCAGTAATGCCAAGAAGTTTAGAAGAAGCGCAAGAACTGGATGCCACTAGGTATGAAGATGCCGATATCATTGAGTGGCGTGCAGACTTTCTTGCAAAGGACGTTATTTTACAGGTAGCACCCGCTATCTTTGAAAAATTTGCAGGACGCGAACTGGTTTTTACCCTTCGGACTCGCGCTGAGGGAGGAGAAATCGACCTTTCTCCAGAAGAATATATCCATCTAATCAAGGAAGTGGCGCAACTCTATCAACCAGATTATATTGATTTTGAGTACTACAGCTACAAGGATGTTTTTGAGGAAATGCTGGACTTCCCAAATCTCGTTTTGAGTTACCACAATTTCCAAGAAACACCTGAAAATATGATGGAAATCTTGTCAGAGTTGACGAGCTTAAATCCAAAACTTGTTAAGGTTGCGGCTATGGCTCACACGGAGCAGGATGTGCTAGACTTGATGAACTATACACGAGGCTTTAAAACCCTCAATCCTGAGCAGGAGTATGTAACTATTTCTATGGGCAAGGTGGGTAAGGTCTCTCGTATCACTGCGGATGTGACAGGTTCTAGCTGGTCCTTTGCTAGTCTAGATGAGGCAAGTGCCCCAGGT
Organism: Streptococcus mitis; assembly: GCF_002096855.1. Lineage (GTDB taxonomy): Bacteria > Bacillota > Bacilli > Lactobacillales > Streptococcaceae > Streptococcus > Streptococcus mitis_Y. Next base: position 68,955 of record NZ_NCVH01000031.1, read on the forward strand.
CAGATTTCCCTAGCTAACATGAAAAAAATTCGGGAGATTTTGGATGAAGCTTGATGGCTATACACGTTTAGCTGCAGTTGTTGCCAATCCTATTAAGCATTCGATTTCCCCCTTTATCCACAATAGTGCCTTTGAGGCGACAGCTACCAATGGTGCTTATGTGGCTTGGGAGATTGAAGTGGCTGACTTGGCAGAAACAGTGGCCAATATTCGTCGCTACCAGATGTTTGGCATCAACCTGTCCATGCCCTATAAGGAGCAGGTGATTCCTTATTTGGATGAGCTGAGCGATGAAGCGCGCTTGATTGGTGCGGTTAATACGGTTGTCAATGAGAATGGCAATTTAATTGGATATAATACAGATGGCAAGGGATTTTTTAAGAGCTTGCCTTCTTTTACAATTACAGGTAAGAAGATGACCTTGCTGGGTGCAGGTGGTGCGGCTAAATCAATCTTGGCACAGGCTATTTTGGATGGTGTCAGTCAGATTTCTGTCTTTGTTCGTTCGGTTTCGATGGAAAAAACAAGACCTTATCTAGACAAGTTACAAGAGCAGACAGGTTTTAAAGTGGACTTGTATGCTTTAGAAGATGTTCCCGAACTGCAAGCAAGGATTGCTGGGTCGGATTTACTGGTCAATGCGACAAGTGTAGGAATGGATGGTCAATCATCTCCAGTTCCTGAAAACATTGTCCTATCAGAAACTCTTTTAGTAGCAGATATCATTTACAAGCCTTTTGAAACCCCATTTTTGAAATGGGCCAGAAGTCAGGGAAATCCAGCCGTCAATGGTCTGGGAATGTTGCTCTATCAAGCTGCAGAAGCTTTTCAACTGTGGACAGGAAAGGAAATGCCGACAGAAGAGATTTGGCAGTCCTTAACAGAAAAATACCAATAAAGAAAGGGAGATTCTCCTATGAAAATCAGAATCGATATTCCTCATCATCCTTATGATATTCAGATTGAAAAAGGTTGTCTGGCTCAGGCTGGTCAATGGTTGCGAGAACTCTGGCAACCACAAAAGGTAGTCATTGTGACAGATAACCATGTAGCTTCTCTTTATGCAGAGAAGGTCAAGCTCAGCCTAGAAGATGCTGGTTTTCAGGTAGCTGTTTTTGATTTTTTAGAAGGTGAAGAAAGAAAGAATTTAACTACTGTTCAGAAAGTCTATGAATTTCTAGTTAAGCAGGGGTTGACTCGTAGCGATGGAATAGTGGCTCTCGGAGGTGGTGTCGTTGGAGACCTGGCTGGTTTCGTAGCCTCTACCTATATGCGGGGTATTCACTTTGTTCAGATTCCGACTAGTTTGACAGCTCAGGTGGATTCTTCTATCGGTGGAAAGACAGGCGTCAATACTCCATTTGCTAAGAATATGGTGGGGACCTTCACCCAACCAGACGGGGTTCTGATTGACCCACTTGTTCTTGGAACCCTCGGAAAGAGAGAGTTGATTGAAGGGATGGGTGAAGTTATCAAATATGGCTTGATTGAGGATCCAGAACTATGGACTCTATTGACGGAGCTAGATGGTACTGTAGAGAGCATTTTGGAGCATGCAGAGACCTTGATTGAACATTCTTGTCAGGTTAAGCGCAAGATGGTAGTTGAGGATGAGTTGGACAATGGTGTACGCCTTTACCTCAACTTTGGCCACACTATTGGTCATGCCATTGAAGCAACGGCTGGTTATGGCAAGGTCATGCATGGAGAAGCTGTGGCCATGGGCATGGTGCAGATTTCCAAGGTGGCTGAGGAAAAAGGCCTCATGCCAGAAGGAATAACCCAGTCTATTACAGAGATTTGTCAGAAATTTGGCTTGCCTGTTGATTATGAAAACTGGGATGTTGACAAGCTTTATCAGGCTTTGACTCATGATAAGAAAGCACGTGGCAATACCTTGAAATTGGTCTTGGTGCCAGAGCTTGGTTCAGCGACTATCCACTCAGTTTCTCTGGAAGAGATGAAAGACTACTTGGTAAAATAAGGAGAGTGTATGAGATATTTAACTGCAGGAGAATCACACGGCCCTCGTCTGACAGCTATCATTGAAGGAATTCCAGCTGGACTACCTTTGACAGCAGAGGATATCAATGAGGACCTTAAACGCCGTCAGGGTGGCTACGGTCGTGGTGGCCGTATGAAGATTGAGAGTGACCAAGTTGTCTTCACTTCGGGTGTTCGCCATGGGAAGACGACTGGGGCTCCCATTACCATGGATGTCGTCAATAAGGACCATCAGAAATGGCTGGATATCATGTCTGCGGAGGACATTGAAGACCGACTTAAAAGCAAACGAAAAATCACCCATCCTCGTCCAGGTCATGCCGATTTAGTTGGGGGCATCAAGTACCGTTTTGATGATTTGAGAAATTCTTTAGAACGTTCATCAGCTCGTGAAACCACCATGCGGGTGGCAGTTGGGGCAGTAGCCAAACGCCTCTTGGCTGAGTTGGATATGGAAATTGCCAACCATGTCGTGGTCTTTGGTGGCAAGGAAATCGATGTTCCTGAAAATCTCACAGTCGCTGAGATTAAGGAACGAGCTGCCCAGTCTGAAGTTTCTATTGTCAACCAAGAACGGGAACAGGAAATCAAGGACTACATTGACCAAATCAAGCGTGATGGAGATACCATTGGTGGGATTGTGGAGACAGTCGTTGGAGGTGTTCCAGTTGGTCTTGGTTCCTATGTCCAATGGAACAGAAAATTGGATGCAAGATTGGCCCAAGCTGTTGTCTCTATCAATGCCTTTAAAGGGGTGGAATTTGGCCTTGGATTTGAAGCTGGTTATCGTAAAGGCAGCCAGGTCATGGATGAAATTCTCTGGTCTGAAGAAGACGGTTATACCCGCCGTACCAACAATCTAGGGGGCTTTGAAGGTGGTATGACCAATGGGCAACCGATCGTTGTTCGTGGAGTTATGAAACCCATTCCTACTCTCTACAAACCACTCATGAGTGTGGATATTGAAACCCATGAACCCTACAAGGCAACAGTGGAGAGAAGTGATCCGACCGCTCTTCCAGCAGCCGGTGTGGTCATGGAAGCTGTTGTGGCAACGGTTCTGGCACAAGAAATCCTTGAAAAATTCTCATCAGACAATCTAGAGGAATTAAAAGAAGCGGTAGCCCAACACCGAGATTATACAAAGAACTATTAAGGAGTTCCTATGGCAAAAACAATCTATATCGCAGGTCTTGGTTTGATTGGTGCCTCTATGGCACTTGGTATCAAACGTGATCATCCAGATTATGAAATTTTAGGTTATAATCGCAGTCAAGCTTCGAGAGATATTGCTTTGAAAGAAGGCATGATTGACCGTGCAACAGATGATTTTGCCAGTTTTGCTCCTTTAGCAGATGTCATCATCCTTAGCTTGCCAATCAAACAAACCATTTCCTTTATTAAGGAATTGGCTGACTTGGACTTGAAAGAAGGTGTGATTATTTCAGATGCCGGTTCGACCAAGTCAGCCATCGTAGATGCGGCGGAGCAATATTTGGCTGGCAAGCCTGTTCGCTTTGTCGGGGCCCATCCCATGGCTGGTAGTCATAAGACAGGAGCAGCTTCTGCGGATGTCAATCTCTTTGAAAATGCCTATTATATCTTCACACCTTCGAGCCTGACAAGTCAGGATACGCTTGAGGAAATGAAGGATCTGCTTTCAGGTCTTCATGCCCGATTTATCGAGATTGATGCCAAGGAGCATGATCGAGTGACTTCTCAGATTAGCCATTTTCCTCATATTCTGGCTTCCAGTCTTATGGAGCAGACCGCGGTTTATGCTCAAGAACATGAGATGGCAAGGCGCTTTGCGGCCGGTGGTTTTCGAGATATGACTCGGATTGCGGAAAGCGAGCCGGGTATGTGGACTTCCATTCTTTTGTCCAATCGTGAAACTATTCTGGATCGAATTGAGGATTTTAAGGAACGTTTAGATGAGGTTGGACAAGCCATCAGCAAGGGAGATGAAGAGCAGATTTGGAACTTTTTCAACCAAGCGCGTGAGCAGCGTCAGGCTATGGAAATCCATAAGCGTGGTGGTGTGGATAGCTCTTATGACCTCTATGTCGATGTTCCCGATGAAGAAGATGTCATCTTGAGGATTTTGGAACTACTACGAGGAACTTCCTTGGTCAATATTCACATCAATGAGGAAAACCGTGAGGATATTCATGGGATTCTACAAATTTCATTTAAAAATGCTCAAGACTTGGAAAGAGCTGAGCACCTCATAACAGAAAACACCGATTATACAGTCGTCATCAAATAAGGAGAAAATCATGTCAAATATTTACGATAGTGCAAACGAACTTAGTCGCGGTCTACGCGAATTACCAGAATACAAGGCTGTTAAAGCAGCTAAAGATGCTATTTCAGCAGATGCTGAGGCAAGCAAAATTTTTACAGAATATGTTGCCTTCCAAGAGGAAATTCAAAGACTAGCACAGACAGGTCAAATGCCAGACGCTTCCTTTCAAGCGAAAATGGAAGGCTTTGGCAAGCAGATTCAAGGGAATAGCCTCTTATCAGAATTCTTTACTAAGCAACAACAATTGGCAATTTACCTTTCTGACATTGAAAAAATTGTTTTCGAACCAGTTTCAGAATTGCTAAAATAAGAACATTATTTTGTTCATTACTTATAGGTATTTTCTTAAGCGTATGATTATTATTGATAACTACTGTATTAGTTAGAGTTATTAGCGTGGTTCGTTTAAGAATGACTGTGGGGATGAATGTCTTTACTAATAAACAAAATACAAAACAAATTAAATAGGCTATTGAAAATCATAACTATAATACAAAATGAATTTGAAAGTTTATAACTGTTATTTTCTACTTCAATTGATAAGTTAGAAATTGTTGATGAGATAATAAATATAGAAACAATTATGAAAGAGAATGAAATTTTTATTATCGATAAATAGTAGATAAATGATGAACAATAGAAAATAGGAAAAAATATGTCAAAAAAATTAATTGCTCTAATAGGAATTCCTGTAGGAATTATCTTCATCAGTATTATAGTGTTGGCAGGTTCGTACAATAGTCTTGTTAGCAAAGATGAATCTGTGAAACAAGCTAACTCGAAGATTGAAGTGGCACTTCAACGTAGGGCTGACTTAATTCCAAATGTTGTAAATTCTGTAAAAGGATATATGAAGCATGAAGAAGACATCTTTACAAAGATTGCGGATGCTCGTTCTAAGATTGGCTCAGGAAATACAGAAACAAAAAATGAAGGGGAGAGCGAATTAACTTCTGCCATTTCTCGATTGCTAGTTGTTCAAGAAAATTATCCTGAGTTAAAAGCTGACACACAAGTATCTTCTCTAATTTCAGAGCTTGAGGGAACTGAAAATCGTTTGTTTGTCGCTCGTAAAGATTATAACGATACTGCAACAGAATATAATAAGACCACTAGACGTTTTCCTACTAGCGTGATAGCTAGTTTGTTTGGTTTCCAAAGAGCTGAGTTAATTGAAGCAGAGAAAGATGCAAAGGTTGTCCCTAAAGTCAATTTAACTGATTAGTCTTGTGGGGGATCTCCTATGAAAAAGTTACTTTTACTCTTAATTACCCCTTTATTCTTTTTTACGCCTCTGGTAGCGGCTAATATAGCTGTTCCAGATCGTCCTTTAAACGGTATTTACGATCCTAACGGTTATTTAACCACTAGTGTTGCAGAAACGTTAGAGAGTATGAATGCTGGGAGTGAAACCCAAGTGGGTATTTATATTGTAGATACCCTGGACGGTTCCAGTATCGAAGAGGTAGCCAATGAGGTTGCACGCAAATGGAAAGTTGGGAAACAAGATTCCAACAGTGGAATTTTAATTGCTATTGCTATAAAGGATAGAAAGTTTCGTATTGAAACATCCAACGAAGCAGCAATTTGGCTTACTGACTCTATGGCCAGTTCCTTACTAAATGATTCTAAGCCATACATGAAAGAAGGGAAATATACTGATGCCCTTAACAAAATTCTAGTAGGCATTTCTAAAGCGGAGTCTAGAAAAGCTGAAATCATAAACAAGAAGGAAAATAATCGACTTCCAAAAAGCTATGAAAAATCATTAAAAAAAAATGAAGGCTTTAGTAAGTACTTCGATTACATTCCGTTTCCGATATTGTTCTATCTGTTGTTCTTTCTTTTACTAAGTTTAGCAACGTGGATCAAGTACTTAAAAAGATGCCGCTTTTCTAAGTATGAGTACGAGGGAAAAGGCAAGCTGTATCCAGATTTTCCTGACTTTGTACCTAATGATACGTGGACTGAAGAACGTAAATCTGACTATAAAAAAAATAAGCGTTTAATTAGGTCTCAATATCAGTACGAAGGATATAACAAACTCTATCCAGACTCAAAAGGTTTTCTACCTAATGACACTTGGACTCCATTACTTATAGAAGCATACTACGCAGAAGTTGAAAGAAAGCAACTAGATAGGCTCAATCGCTCTCAATACTCTTATAATGGGAAGGGGAAACTCTACCCAAACGATAACGATTTTGTGAGGAATGCTTCTTGGACTTCCGAGCTCACAAAAAGCTACTATGCTTCACAAAGAGCACAGTCAGATTCTTCTTCCTCTAGATATGATTCTGGTAGTTCTAGTTCATCTTGGTCTTCAGATGATTGGGGTGGCGGTGGATTTGATGGTGGTGGTTCTTCAGATAGTTGGTAAATTGAAAATGAAAAAGAATTGCTAAAATAAGAAAATAACTATCATAAAGTCAGGAATTTTTAAGGAATTTCTGGCTTTTTATGATAAAATAGGTAAAAGTATTGCAAGTATGAGGTCCAGTATGAAACTAAAAACAAACATTAGCCACTTACACGGCAGTATCCGAGTTCCAGGTGACAAGTCTATCAGTCACCGTTCTATTATCTTTGGAAGTTTGGCTGAGGGTGAGACCAAGGTTTATGATATTCTGCGAGGTGAAGACGTTCTTTCGACCATGCAGGTTTTTCGTGACCTTGGTGTTGAAATTGAGGACAAAGATGGGGTTATTACCATTCAAGGTGTAGGCATGGATGGCTTAAAAGCGCCGCAAAATGCCCTTGATATGGGAAATTCTGGCACCTCGATTCGTCTGATTTCAGGTGTCCTTGCTGGTGCAGACTTTGAAGTAGAAATGTTTGGAGATGATAGTCTTTCCAAACGTCCTATGGACCGTGTGACGATTCCACTTAAAAAAATGGGTGTCAGTATTTCAGGACAAACTGAGCGAGACCTGCCTCCTCTTCATTTAAAAGGGACGAAAAACCTAAGACCTATTCAGTATGAGTTGCCGATTGCTTCTGCTCAAGTCAAGTCAGCTTTGATGTTTGCAGCTTTGCAGGCTCAGGGGGAGTCTGTTATTATCGAAAAAGAGTGCACCCGTAATCATACTGAAGATATGTTACAACAATTTGGTGGTCATTTAAGTGTGGAGGGCAAAAAAATCACAGTCCACGGGCCACAAAAATTGTCAGGACAAAAGGTGGTTGTTCCAGGAGATATTTCCAGTGCAGCCTTTTGGTTGGTCGCAGGTTTGATTGTTCCAAATTCTCGTGTGGTGCTTAATAATGTGGGCATCAACGAAACGCGTACTGGTATTATTGATGTCATTCGTGCCATGGGTGGAAAACTAGAAATAACTGAAATTGACCCAGTCGCTAAATCTGCTACTTTGACTGTTGAGTCTTCTGAATTGAAAGGAACAGAGATTGGTGGCGCTTTGATTCCACGCTTGATTGATGAATTGCCAGTTATCGCTCTACTTGCGACCCAAGCTCAAGGTGTAACAGTTATTAAGGATGCTGAGGAACTCAAGGTCAAGGAAACAGACCGCATTCAGGTTGTGGCAGACGCCTTAAATAGTATGGGAGCAGATATTACTCCTACGGCAGATGGAATGATTATCAAAGGAAAATCAGCCCTTAACAGTGCTAGAGTCAATACTTTTGGAGACCATCGTATCGGCATGATGACGGCTATCGCGGCCCTCTTGGTTGCTGAAGGAGAAGTGGAGCTTGATCGTGCAGAAGCCATCAATACCAGCTATCCTAGCTTCTTTGATGATTTGGAGAACTTGATTCATGGCTAAGGTGTTATTAGGCTTTATGGGAGCTGGCAAATCGACTATTGCAAGAGGCTTGGATCCAGCTTATCTCGATATGGATGCTCTGATAGAGAAGCGCTTAGGCATGTCTATTGCGGAATTTTTCTCGGAAAAGGGAGAAGAATCTTTTCGTCAGGTAGAGTCAGAAATCCTAGCTGAGTTACTACAAAGAGACAAAGTTGTGTCAACTGGCGGAGGAGTGGTTATTTCTCAGCGAAATCGTGACTTACTAAAGACAAATTCTGATAATATCTACCTGAAAACTGATTTTGAAACCCTCTACCACCGTATCGCAGCTGATAAGGACAATCAGCGTCCGCTTTTTCTAAATAATAGCAAGGAAGAACTTGCAGCTATTTTCCAAGAAAGACAGGCTTGGTATGAGGAAGTGGCTAGTCGGATTTTGGATGTGACCAAGCTAAGCCCAGAGGAAATTATAGAGGAACTGAGATGAAAATTGCTTATCTAGGTCCCAAGGGATCATTTTCACACCACGTTGTGCAGACAGCTTTTCCTCAGGAGGAATTGCAGGCTTTTGCCAACATTACAGATGTCATCAAGGCCTATGAGCAAGGATTAGTGGACTATTCTGTGGTGCCAGTTGAAAATTCTATTGAGGGTAGTGTTCATGAAACCTTGGACTACCTTTTTCATCAGGCTCGCATCCAAGCAGTAACAGAAATCGTTCAGCCTATTCATCAGCAGTTGATGGTGGTTCCAGGTCATAATAAGATTGAAAAGATTTTTTCACATCCACAGGCTTTGGCTCAAGGAAAGAAATTCATTGATGAACAGTATCCAGATGCCCAAATCGAGGTGACTGCTAGTACAGCCTATGCGGCCCGCTTTATTTCCGAACATCCAGACCAGCATTATGCAGCCATTGCTCCAAGAAGTTCTGCTGAAGAATATGGTTTAGAACTGATTGCCGAGGATATTCAGGAAATGGAAGCCAATTTCACACGTTTCTGGGTTTTAGGAGCTGAAAAGCCTAGTATTCCATTGAAAGCACAAACTGAGAAAATGAGTTTGGCCTTGACCTTACCTGACAACCTTCCCGGTGCCCTCTACAAGGCTCTTTCAACCTTTGCTTGGAGAGGGATTGACCTGACAAAAATTGAAAGTCGTCCACTCAAGACAGCACTGGGAGAATACTTTTTCATTATTGATGTGGACTATGCTGATAAGGACTTGGTCCACTTTGCCCAAAAAGAATTAGAAGTGATTGGAATCCAGTATAAAGTACTGGGCGCCTATCCTATTTATCCAATATCAGACCATGGAAAGGAGAGAAGATGAGTAAAGAAAATCCCTTAAGTCATCATGAGCAGTTGCGTTATGACTATCTCTTTAAGAACATTCATTATCTCAATGAGCGAGAGAAAAAAGAGTTTACTTACCTGCAAGGTAAGTTAAATATGGCTAGTGGTAGTGAAGTTTCTCCAGAAATTCATAATGAAAATCACGATATGGAAGAGTCTTTCATGGCATCAGTCAATCAGTCTCCTCTTCCATCCTATGGTAACCGAAGTCGAGCAAAAAAATATCAGAAAACTCATTCTCTTCCAAAGGTTAAGTCCAAAAAACGTAAGATTCGTTGGGGGCGCATTTTTGCAGGATTGCTTGCCTTTCTAGCCTGTGTCGGTTTTGGTATGATTTTTATGTTCCTAAAAGGCTATTCAAATGCGGATCTAAATAAACCTGCCAATGCTAAGGCAGCTCAAGTAGAAGTTTTTCATGGTCAAGATACCAAGGATGGGGTTAATATTTTGATTATGGGGACTGATGGACGGATTGGCCAAAATAGTGCTGAGACGCGAACGGATTCTATTATGGTACTAAATGTTGGTGGCTCAGATAAGAAAATTAAGCTGGTCAGCTTCATGCGTGATAACTTAGTTTATATTGATGGATATAGTAAGATTATCAATGGGAAGAAACAAACAGATAACAAGTTAAATGTAGCCTATGAACTAGGGGAACAAGAAGGCCAAAAAGGGGCGGAAATGGTTCGCCAAGTATTGAAAGATAATTTTGACTTGGACATTAAGTACTATGCCTTGGTTGATTTCCAGGCCTTCGCAACCGCTATTGATACTCTCTTCCCTGATGGGGTGACGATTGATGCCAAATTCTCAACCTTAGAAGGTCAACCTTTAACCGAAGCTACGGTGGGAGATGACTTGCATGCTACAGAAACAGAGTCTCCAACCCAGACTATCAAAGTTGGGAAACAGCAGATGAACGGTTCAACATTGCTCAATTATGCACGCTTCCGTGATGATGACGAAGGTGATTATGGTCGTACCAAGAGACAACAGCAAGTGTTGACAGCTGTTCTGCAACAACTCAAGGATCCAACTAAACTTTTTACTGGATCAGAAGCACTAGGCAAGGTCTTTGGGATGACCTCTACGAATGTTCCCTATAGTTTCTTATTGACAAATGGTTTATCCTTCCTAGATGGAGCGCAAAATGGCATTGAGAGATTAACAGTTCCAGAACTGGGTGATTGGGTAGATGATTACGATGTTTATGGAGGACAGGCACTCTTAGTAGACCAAAATAAATATCAAACTAAACTTTCTCAGATGAGGATGAAATAAACTAATACAGTAAAAATCAAGGTTCGAATCACTAGTGAAATAGTGGTTTGAACTTTGATTTTCTTAGTGTTTGATGGATTTTTAAGGCTTTTTTATGGTATAATAAAACGATATAACTCGTTATTGAACAGAAGAGGAGAGACATGAGTGATTTAAAAGCGATTCAGGCTCGTAGTCTGGAAATGGCTGAATACTTCGTCGCATTTTGTAAAGAACATGATTTGCTTTGTTATCTTTGTGGTGGAGGTGCTATTGGTGCCCTTCGAAACAAGGGTTTCATTCCTTGGGATGATGATCTAGATTTTTTTATGCCCCGTAAGGATTATGAAAAATTGGCAGAATTATGGCCTCGTTATGCAGATGAACGTTATTTCTTGTCAAAGAGTAACAAGGATTTTGTCGACCGCAATCTTTTTATTACCATTCGTGACAAGGAAACCACCTGTATCAAACCTTACCAGCAGGATTTGAATTTACCACATGGTTTGGCCTTGGACGTTTTGCCTTTGGATTATTATCCGAAAAATCCAGCTGAGCGGAAAAAACAGGTTCGTTGGGCATTGATTTATTCACTCTTTTGTGCTCAAACTGTTCCAGAAAAGCATGGCGCACTTATGAAATGGGGGAGTCGTATTTTACTGGGGGTAACTCCCAAATCTCTCCGCTATCATATTTGGAAAAAAGCTGAAAAAGAAATGACCAAGTACAGTCTGGCTGAGAGCGATGGAATCACGGAGTTATGCTCAGGTCCGGGCTACATGAGAAACAAGTACCCAATCGCATCCTTTGAAGATAATCTCTTCTTGCCATTTGAAGGAACAGAGATGCCCATTCCAGTTGGCTATGATGCCTATCTCAGCACTGCTTTTGGAGACTACATGACACCTCCACCAGCAGACAAGCAAGTACCGCATCATGATGCTGTCATCGCTGATATGGATAAGTCTTATACAGAATACAAGGGAGAATACGGTGGCTAAGAAAAAAATCTTATTTTTTATGTGGTCTTTTTCTCTCGGGGGTGGAGCAGAGAAGATTCTATCTACCATTGTTTCAAATCTAGATCCAGAAAAGTATGATATTGATATTCTTGAAATGGAACATTTTGATAAGGGATACGAATCTGTTCCCAAGCATGTACGCATTTTAAAATCCCTTCAGGATTATCGCCAAGCCAGATGGATTCGAGCTCTTTTGTGGAGAATGAGAATTTATTTTCCAAGATTGACTCGTCGCTTGCTTGTAAGAGATGACTATGATGTTGAAGTTTCTTTTACTATTATGAATCCTCCACTTTTGTTCTCTAAAAGAAAAGAAGTCAAGAAAATCTCTTGGATTCATGGAAGTATCGAAGAATTTCTTAAGGATAGCTCCAAAAGAGAATCACATAGACGCCAGTTGGATGCTGCGGATACCATTGTAGGAATTTCGAATAAAACCAGCAATTCTATCAAGGAAGTTTATCCAGATTATGCTTCGAAATTACGGACAGTTTACAATGGATATGATTTTCAGAGTATTCTAGAAAAATCTCAAGAGAAGATCGATATCGAGATTGCGCCTCAAAGTATCTGTACTATCGGACGGATTGAGGAAAATAAGGGTTCTGACCGTGTGGTGGAAGTGATACGATTATTACACCAAGAGGGAAAAAACTATCATCTCTATTTTATCGGGTCTGGGGATATGGAAGAGGAACTGAAAAAACGCGTCAAAGAATATGAGCTTGAAGACTATGTACATTTCCTTGGTTATCAAAAAAATCCTTATCAGTATTTATCTCAGACGAAAGTTCTTTTGTCTATGTCTAAACAAGAAGGTTTTCCTGGAGTGTATGTGGAAGCCTTGAGTCTGGGACTTCCTTTTGTCTCTACGGATGTTGGAGGTGCTGAGGAATTATCCCAAGAAGGACAATTTGGACAAATCATTGAGAGCAATCAAGAAGCAGCTCAGGCAATTACGAACTACATGACCTCTGCCTCAAACTTCGATGTCAATGAGGCTAGTCAATTTGTTCAACAATTCACAATTGCCAAACAAATCGAACAAGTAGAAAAACTATTAGAGGAGTAGCATGGAAACTGCATTAATCAGTGTGATTGTGCCAGTCTATAATGTGGCGCAGTACCTAGAAAAATCGATAGCTTCCATCCAGAAGCAGACCTATCAAAATCTGGAAATCATTCTTGTTGATGATGGAGCAACGGATGAAAGTGGTCGCTTGTGTGATTCAATCGCTGAACAAGATGATAGGGTGTCAGTGCTTCATAAAAAGAATGAAGGTTTGTCGCAAGCACGAAACGATGGAATGAAGCAGGCTCACGGAGACTATCTGATTTTTATTGACTCAGATGATTATATCCATCCAGAAATGATTCAGAGCTTATATGAGCAATTAATTCAAGAAGATGCGGATGTTTCGAGCTGTGGTGTCATGAATGTCTATGCTAATGATGAAAGTCCACAGTCAGCCAATCAGGATGAGTATTTTGTCTGTGATTCTCAAACATTTCTAAAGGAATATCTCATAGGTGAAAAAATACCTGGAACGATCTGCAATAAGCTAATCAAGAGAGAGATTGCAACTGCCCTATCCTTTCCAAAGGGATTGATTTACGAAGATGCTTATTATCATTTTGATTTAATCAAGTTGGCTAAGAAGTACGTTGTTAATACCAAACCCTATTATTACTATTTCCATAGAGGGGATAGTATTACGACCAAACCCTATGCAGAGAAGGATTTAGCCTATATTGATATCTACCAAAAGTTTTACAATGAAGTTGTGAAAAACTATCCTGACTTGAAAGAGGTTGCTTTTTTCAGATTGGCCTATGCCCACTTCTTTATTCTGGATAAGATGTTACTAGATGATCAGTATAAACAATTTGAAGCCTATTCTCAGATTCATCGTTTTTTAAAAGGCCATGCCTTTGCTATTGCTAGGAATCCAATTTTCCGTAAGGGGAGAAGAATTAGTGCTTTGGCTCTATTCATAAATATTTCCTTATACCGATTCTTATTACTAAAAAATATTGAAAAATCTAAAAAATTACATTAGAACGGGGGTGAGCAAGTGATTGATGGAAAACGATTATTATTTAGTTTGACCATAGTCAGCTATGCCTTGACGCTAGTAAGTGGAATTGTGTATCTGTTTAATAATAACAATGTTAGCTTGCTTTCTACTTTATTGTTCTTACTGGTTAGTAGCTTAATTGCTTGTTGGAATGATATCAAGTATTACTTAATCCATTTTATTTTCTTTTTAACTATTTTTGTATTTCTGGTATCAAGGCCGACCATTGATTATTTTAGAGATGGCGCTTTAGATACCTATCATCCCATAGCCTATCGTTTTGCCTTTATAGTCGTCATGGTTTCGATTCTGGGCTTGACCACAGGGGGGCTCCTAGCTCGCTATTTTATAGCTAGAAAGAAAATACAAGTACCCAAGATAGGAAGTTCTCTAAAAGATGTTTACATCAAGCGGTTGCGCTTTGTATCGCTAGGAGTTTTTCTTCTAACCTATCCTTTCTATTTTATTCGGTTATTTGAACGACTCTTGTATCGCTTGCAGACTTCCTACTATGCCTACTATGCAAATTTTGAAAGTAAACTGCCCTATTTTACCTATATCTTATCAACATTTACGGTCTATGCAATGTGTATGTATTTGGCAACCAAGCCAAAGAAATTGCAGGCAACAGCAGTGCTTGTCTCCTTTATTGCAGCTAATACCATTCATTTGGCAATCGGGACACGAAATCCCTTTATTTTAAGTATTCTATTTGCTTTTGTTTATTACTTTATGCGGGAGCAAACAGAAAAGGGAAAATGGATTGGATTTAAAGAAAAGTTAGCGATTTTTGTAGGTTCTCCTATTCTCATGTTAGCGATGGGAATACTCAATTATGTACGGGATAATGTCCAGGTTTCCCATACAGGTTTCTGGGATATCCTGCTTGACTTTATCTATAAACAAGGAACCAGTTTTGGTGTTTTGGCTAGAGGTTTTCTATTTAACAGTAGCCTCCCTTACCGAGATTTACGCAATTTTACTTTTGGTCCTGTTATTGATTATTTTGCAAGGGGAAGTTTAGGGGCCATTTTCGGAGGAAAAGCCTTTGAACATACAACCAATAGTGTGGAACTAGCTATTGATAGTAATAGTTATGCCCATAATCTATCCTATCTTGTCTTGAACAAGGAATACTTGAAAGGACATGGTATTGGAAGTAGCTATATTATGGAGTTGTATACCGACTATGGTATGATAGGAGTCTTTCTACTTAGTCTCTTGCTAGGTATGTTATTCATAGCCATGCTGCAAGTAGCCTATCGTTCAAGAACAATCCTATTTGCCTTGTCCCTACTCATCTTGAATAATCTATTCTTTATGCCAAGAAGTAGCTTTTCAGAAAGTTTCTTCAATTTATTTACAATGCAATTCTGGGGAATTGTTCTTGTGATTATATTCGTAGCAAAAATGCTTACAAAAGAGAACCAGTATCTACTAAACAAAGGAGAAAAAAATCATGTTTGAACATTATTCAGTAGCTGATTTGTTTGCAAATCTTTATAAAAAACGAAAAGCAAATATCCTAGCTCTCATCGCTTTATTTGCTCTCATTGCTGTACCATTTACAATTAAAGCAGTTAAGAATAAAAATACTGTTAAAGACACAACAAGTTATTCAACTTATCTTAGCTATAAAATCACTCCTCCAGAAGATTCAACTAAAACGATTTTGAATCATCAAATTGGTGGTTATAGTGATTTCTATGGGAAATTGATTGATGGGAATTTGAATGGGGCTTATCTTTTCAATGATGTAGACCCGAGTGAGTTGAAAAAAATTGCCAGTGAATTAGATACGACAGAGACAACCTTGAAAAATTCTACGAATGATTATTGGTGGAAAAAACTGACTGTCTACTATATGATTGATGATGCAGGGGTTGGTGTGAAAATTTTGACACCAAGTAAAGATGCTAATGACTTGTTGGAGCGAAAAATTGATGGATTGATTGAGAAATTTAAACACACTTATGCAAATGTAAAAATTGAAAAATTGGAAACCATCAACTCTAAAGAATTGAACGCAAACGGTGAGACAGCGCTTGGATTGAATGTGAAGAATTTGATTCTCCGTTTAGCTGTTATTGGAGTAGTCTGTGTGATTTTGGTTGTAATAGGAAATGTATTGATTTATCTCTTTAATCCAACAATCAATAGAGCAGGTGATTTTTCTCAGTATCAAATTGATTTTGTAACAGAGATTACAACAATTGCTAATCTAGCAGATATTCTATCATACAAAAATGCTGGACAAGAATTGACTATTGTTAGCTCAAATAAAGCTATTCTAGATAAATTGAAACAAAATCAAGGGTCTTTAAAAGGAATGCATTTTGTAGATTTACAAGATGTACCATCTCTTTTAGAAAGAGATACAGTCCTTCTTGTTGAAGAATACGGAGTGACTCGTTATAAGAAATTTGAACAAAGTCTTCAAATTCTTCGAAACTTAAATCGTTCTATCCTCGGTGTAGCAACCTTTAAACTATAAGCTTTCTGATGTATTAGGGTCTTCAAAGTTGGCTAAGAGCCGATTTTGAAGGCTTTTTCTATTTGTTTGCAGAAATTTTCTCTTATACTCAATGAAAATCAAAAAGCAAACTAGGAAGCTAGCCGCAGGTTGCTCAAAGCACCGCTTTGAGGTTGTAGATAAAGCTGACGTGGTTTGAAGAGATTTTCGAAGAGTATTAGAGTCTTCTACAGAAGTTACCCTAGGGAAAATCTATCCCGACAGAGAAGCCTTCTTTTGATAAAATCGTAAAAATCTAGTATAATAGATAGAACTGAAAGTATGAGGTTACTAGCAATGAAAATGAAACAAATTAGTGATACAACTTTGAAAATCACGATGTCTTTAGAGGATTTGATGGATCGAGGAATGGAGATTGCTGACTTTCTCGTTCCTCAAGAAAAAACAGAAGAGTTCTTTTATGCCATCTTGGATGAGTTAGAGATGCCTGATAGCTTTTTGGATACAGGTATGTTGAGCTTCCGTGTGACTCCAAAACCGGATAAGGTGGACGTATTTGTTACCAAGTCCAAGATTGACCAAAATCTAGATTTTGAAGACTTATCGGATTTGCCAGATATGGAAGAATTGGCTCAAATGTCGCCAGATGAATTTATCAAAACCTTGGAAAAAAGCATCGCGGATAAAACTAAGGATGATATCGAAGCGATTCAATCTCTAGAGCAAGTCGAAGCCAAGGAAGAAGAGCAGGAGCAGGCTGAACAAGAAGTTGAAAGCAAGAAAGAGCCTTACATCTACTACATCCTTTCTTTTTCTAAGTTAGCTGATTTGGTGGCTTTTGCCAAGACAGTGACTTTTGAGATGGAAACTTCTGAACTCTACAAAATGAATGAGCGCTATTATTTGACCATTTTAGTGGATATTGAAAATCATCCAAGTCCATATCCAGCGTGGCTTTTGGCCCGTATGCGCGAGTTTGCAGACGATAGTGATATCAGTCGCTCAGTCTTACAAGAGTATGGTCAAGTCTTGATGAATCACGATGCAGTACTTAATCTGCAAAAGATTGGATAATCATTTCTGGAAAGCTATTTCTAGATTTTAAGAAGAGCGAATCATCAGATTCGTTTTTTCTTTTCTAGACTGAAATAGTGATTTACTATAATAGGAATTTTCACAAAATTCTGTTATAATGGCTATATTAGAAAATTTCGAGGAGACAAACATGACAGTTAAAATTGCTTTACTAGGATTTGGTACCGTTGCAAGTGGCGTGCCTTTCCTCCTAAAGGAAAATGGAGAAAAAATTAATCAATCAGCACATTCAGATATCGAAGTTGCTAAGGTATTGGTCAAGGATGAAGATGAAAAGAATCGCTTGCTTGCAGCAGGGAATGACTTTAACTTTGTAACCGATGTGGATGATATTTTGTCAGACCAAGATATTACTATCGTAGTGGAATTGATGGGGCGTATCGAACCTGCTAAGACTTTTATCACTCGTGCCTTGGAAGCTGGGAAACACGTTGTTACTGCTAACAAGGACCTTTTGGCTGTCCATGGTGCAAAATTGTTAGAAATCGCTAAAGAGCATAATGTAGCACTTTACTACGAAGCAGCAGTAGCTGGTGGGATTCCAATTCTTCGTACTCTAGCAAATTCCTTGGCTTCTGATAAAATCACGCGCGTCCTTGGTGTGGTTAACGGAACTTCTAACTTTATGATGACCAAGATGGTCGAAGAAGGCTGGTCTTATGATGATGCTTTGGCTGAAGCACAAAAACTAGGTTTTGCAGAAAGTGATCCTACAAATGACGTGGATGGGATTGATGCAGCCTACAAGATGGTGATTTTGAGCCAATTTGCCTTTGGGATGAAGGTTGCCTTTGACGATGTAGCCCACAAGGGAATCCGCAACATCACACCAGAAGACGTAGCTGTAGCCCAAGAACTTGGATATGTAGTGAAATTGGTTGGCTCTATCGAGGAAACTCCTTCAGGTATTGCTGCGGAAGTAACTCCAACCTTCCTTCCTAAAGTACACCCACTTGCTAGTGTCAATGGTGTAATGAACGCTGTTTTTGTAGAATCTATTGGTATCGGTGAGTCTATGTACTACGGACCAGGTGCTGGTCAAAAACCAACTGCAACAAGTGTTGTAGCGGACATTGTCCGTATCGTTCGTCGCTTAAATGATGGTACCATCGGTAAAGACTTCAACGAATACAGCCGTGACTTGGTATTGGCAAACCCTGAGGATGTTAAAGCAAACTACTACTTCTCAATCTTGGCTCCAGACTCAAAAGGTCAGGTCTTGAAATTGGCTGAAATCTTTAATGCCCAAGATATTTCCTTCAAGCAAATTCTCCAAGATGGAAAAGATGGTGACAAGGCGCGTGTTGTTATCATCACACACAAGATTAATAAAGCCCAGCTTGAAAATGTCTCAGCTGAATTGAAGAAGGTTTCAGAATTCGACCTCTTGAATACCTTCAAGGTGCTAGGAGAATAAGATGAAGATTATTGTACCTGCAACCAGTGCCAATATCGGGCCAGGTTTTGACTCGGTCGGCGTAGCTGTAACTAAGTATCTTCAAATTGAGGTCCGTGAAGAACGAGAAGAGTGGCTGATTGAACACCAGATTGGCAAATGGATACCACATGACGAGCGCAATCTCTTGCTTAAGATTGCCTTGCAAATTGCACCAGACTTGCAACCAAGACGCTTGAAAATGACCAGTGATGTTCCCTTGGCGCGTGGCTTGGGTTCTTCAAGCTCGGTTATCGTTGCTGGGATTGAACTAGCTAATCAACTGGGCAAGCTCAACTTGTCTGATCATGAAAAATTGCAGTTGGCGACTAAGATTGAAGGGCATCCTGACAATGTGGCTCCAGCCATTTATGGTAATCTCGTTATTGCAAGCTCTGTTGATGGACAAGTTTCTGCTATCGTAGCAGACTTCCCAGAGTGTGATTTCCTAGCCTACATTCCAAACTATGAATTGCGTACTCGAGACAGCCGTGGTGTCTTGCCTAAAAAATTGTCTTACAAGGAAGCTGTTGCAGCTAGTTCTATTGCCAATGTGGCGGTTGCGGCCTTGTTGGCAGGAGACATGGCGACTGCTGGGCAAGCAATCGAGGGAGACCTCTTCCACGAGCGCTATCGTCAGGACTTGGTGAGAGAATTTGCGACGATTAAGCAAGTAGCCAAAGAAAATGGTGCCTATGCAACCTACCTCTCTGGTGCTGGGCCGACAGTTATGGTCTTGGCTTCTCATGACAAGATGCCAACGATTAAGGCAGAATTGGAAAAGCAACCCTTCAAAGGAAAGCTTCATGACTTGAAGGTTGATACCCAAGGTGTCCGTGTCGAAGCAAAATAAAGAATAGAAGATAGGATGGGGAAACTCTCGACCAGAGGGCTTCCTATCCTTTTTTTGAAAATAAGTTTATACTCAATGAAAATCAAAGAGCAAACTAGGAAGCTAGCCGCAGGTTGCTCAAAACAGTGTTTTGAGGTTGTGGATAGAACTGACGAAGTTAGCTCAAAATACTATTTTGAGGTTGCAGATGTAAGCTGACGTGGTTTGAAGAGATTTTCGAAGAGTATTAGTTAAAAACTTGATAAAGGAGAAATAAAGATGGCAGAAATTTATCTAGCAGGTGGTTGTTTTTGGGGCTTAGAGGAGTATTTTTCACGCATTTCTGGAGTGCTAGCAACCAGTGTTGGCTACGCTAATGGTCAAGTCGAAACGACCAATTACCAGCTACTCAAGGAAACAGACCATGCAGAAACGGTTCAAGTGATTTACGATGAGAAGGCAGTGTCACTCAGAGAGATTTTACTTTATTATTTCCGTGTCATCGACCCTTTATCCATCAATCAACAAGGGAATGTCCGTGGTCGCCAATATCGAACTGGGATTTATTACCAGGACGAAGCAGACTTGCCAGCTATATTCACAGTGGTGCAGGAGCAGGAGCGCATGCTGGGTCGAAAGATTGCAGTAGAAGTGGAGAAACTTCGCCACTATATTCTGGCTGAAGACTACCACCAAGACTATCTTAAGAAGAATCCTTCAGGTTACTGTCATATCGATGTGACCGATGCTGAGAAGCCATTGATTGATGCCTCTAACTATGAAAAGCCTAGTCAAGAGGTGTTAAAGGAAAGCTTAACTGAAGAGTCCTATCGTGTCACCCAAGAAACTGCTACAGAGGCTCCATTTACCAATGCCTATGACCAAACCTTTGAAGAGGGAATTTATGTAGACATCACGACAGGTGAGCCGCTCTTTTTTGCCAAGGATAAGTTTGCCTCAGGATGTGGTTGGCCAAGTTTTAGTCGTCCGATTTCTAAGGAGTTGATTCATTATTACAAGGACTTGAGCCATGGAATGGAGCGAATTGAGGTTCGTTCTCGGTCGGGGAATGCTCACTTGGGTCATGTTTTCACAGATGGACCGCGGGAGTTAGGTGGACTTCGTTACTGTATTAATTCTGCATCCTTGCGTTTTGTATCCAAGGATGAGATGGAAGAGGAAGGATATGGCTATCTACTACCTTACTTAAACAAATAAATAAGAGATGGTGGGTGCTTCCCACTTTCTTCATTTCCAGAATACGAATAGAAGGGATTTATGAAACACCTATTATCTTACTTTAAACCCTACATCAAGGAATCAATTTTAGCTCCCTTGTTCAAGTTACTAGAAGCTGTGTTTGAGCTCTTGGTTCCCATGGTGATTGCTGGGATTGTTGACCAATCCTTGCCCCAGAAAAATCAAGGTCATCTCTGGATGCAGATTGGTTTGCTCCTTATCTTTGCAGTAATTGGTGTTGTAGTGGCCTTAATAGCCCAGTTCTACTCAGCTAAGGCTGCGGTTGGATTTGCCAAAGAATTGACAAACGATCTTTATCGACATATTTTGTCTTTACCTAAGGATATCAGAGATCGTCTGACAACTTCTAGCTTGGTCACTCGCTTGACTTCAGATACCTACCAGATTCAGACTGGAATCAATCAATTCCTGCGTCTCTTTTTGCGAGCACCCATTATCGTTTTTGGTGCCATTTTTATGGCTTATCGCATCTCAGCTGAGCTGACTTTTTGGTTCCTAATCATGGTTGTCATTTTGACCATTGTTATTGTAGGGCTTTCTAAACTGGTTAATCCTCTCTACAGCAGTCTTAGAAAGAAAACGGACCAGCTGGTTCAGGAAACGCGCCAGCAATTGCAAGGGATGCGAGTTATTCGTGCTTTTGGACAAGAAAAACGAGAATTACAGATTTTTCAAACCCTTAACCAAGTTTATGCTAGATTACAAGAGAAAACAGGTTTCTGGTCTAGTTTACTAACACCCCTGACCTATCTGATTGTCAATGGAACTCTGCTTGTCATCATCTGGCAGGGCTATACTTCTATACAAGGAGGTTTGCTCAGCCAAGGTGCTCTCATTGCCCTTATCAACTATCTCTTGCAGATTTTGGTGGAATTGGTCAAACTAGCTATGCTGATAAATTCTCTCAACCAGTCCTATATCTCAGCTAAACGAATCGAGGAAGTCTTTGCTGAGACTCCAGAAGATATCCATTCAGAATTAGAACAAAAGCAAGCTTCCAGTAATCAGGTTTTACAAGTTCAAGAATTGACTTTTACCTATCCTGATGCGGCCCAGCCTTCTCTGAGAGACATTTCCTTTGATATGACTCAAGGGCAAATTCTTGGTATCATTGGGGGAACGGGTTCTGGTAAATCAAGCTTGGTGCAAGTCTTACTTGGTCTATATCCAGCAGATAAGGGAAGCATTAACCTTTATCGAGATGGACGTAGTCCTCTTAATTTGGAGCAGTGGCGGTCTTGGATTGCCTATGTGCCTCAAAAAGTCGAACTCTTTAAAGGAACCATTCGTTCCAACTTGACTCTAGGTTTACATAAAGAAGTAAGAGACCAAGAGCTTTGGCAGGCCTTGGAAATTGCACAAGCCAAGGATTTTGTCAGTGATAAGGAAGGACTCTTGGATGCTCTAGTTGAGGCAGGAGGGCGAAATTTCTCGGGCGGTCAAAAACAAAGGCTGTCCATCGCACGAGCAGTCTTGCGCCGAACTCCATTTCTCATCCTAGATGATGCAACCTCGGCACTGGACACTATTACCGAGTCTAAGCTCTTGAAAGCAATTCGAGAAAATCTGCCAAATACGAGCTTAATTTTGATTTCTCAACGGACCTCGACTTTACAGATGGCTGACCAGATTCTCCTCTTGGAAAAAGGTGGGCTCCTAGCTATCGGCAATCACGAGGACTTGATGAAATCCAGTCAAGTCTATCGTGAAATCAATGCTTCCCAACATGGAAAGGAGGACTAGCATGAGACGACAAACTGCAAACCAGACGCTCACGCGTTTGGCCAAAGATTTAGCAAGCCATCCCTTCCTCCTTTTCCTAGCCTTTCTAGGAACTATTGTCCAGGTTGCCCTATCAATCTACCTACCTATATTGATTGGACAGGTCATCGACCAAGTCCTAGTGACTGGCTCTTCACCAGTTTTTTGGCAGATTTTTCTCCAAATGATCTTGGTGGTCATAGGAAATACCCTTGTACAGTGGGTCAATCCTCTCCTCTACAATCGCCTAATTTTTTCTTATACCAGAGACTTGCGAGAGCGAATCATCCATAAGCTCCATCGGTTACCGATTGCCTTTGTGGATCGACAAGGCAGTGGAGAAATGGTCAGTCGTGTAACCACGGACATCGAACAGTTAGCAGCTGGCTTGACCATGATTTTTAACCAATTTTTTATTGGGGTCTTAATGATTTTGGTTAGTATTCTAGCCATGCTCCAAATTCATCTCCTCATGACCCTCTTAGTCTTGCTGTTGACGCCACTATCTATGGTGATTTCACGCTTTATTGCCAAACGCTCCTATCATCTCTTCCAAAAGCAAACAGAGACAAGGGGGATTCAGACACAATTAATTGAAGAATCGTTGAGCCAGCAGACCATTATCCAGTCCTTTAATGCTCAGGCAGAATTTATCCAAAGACTGCGTGAGGCTAATGACAACTATGCAGGTTATTCGCAGTCAGCCATCTTTTATTCTTCAACGGTCAATCCTTCGACTCGCTTTGTAAATGCGCTCATTTATGCGCTTCTAGCTGGAGTGGGAGCTTATCGTATCATGATGGGGTCCACCTTGACCATTGGGCGTTTAGTGACTTTTTTGAACTATGTCCAACAGTATACAAAGCCCTTTAATGATATTTCTTCAGTGCTAGCTGAGTTGCAAAGTGCCCTAGCTTGTGCAGAGCGTGTCTATGCTGTCTTTGATAGCACTGAGCTGGCTGAAACTGGTAAGGAAGTCTTGACCAGTGACCAAGTTAAGGGAGCTATTTCCTTTAAACATGTCTCTTTTGGCTACAATCCTGAAAAGATTTTGATTAAGGACTTATCTATCGCTATTCCAGCTGGTAGCAAGGTAGCTATTGTTGGTCCGACAGGTGCTGGAAAATCAACCCTTATCAATCTCCTCATGCGGTTTTATCCCATTAACTCGGGAGATATCTTGCTGGATGGGAAATCCATTTATGACTATAGTCGTGCCTCCTTACGCCAGCAGTTTGGCATGGTGCTCCAAGAAACCTGGCTCAAGCAAGGGACTATTCACGACAATATTACCTTTGGCAATCCTGATGCCAGTCGGGAGCAAGTGATTGCTGCTGCCAAAGCAGCCAATGCAGACTTTTTCATCCAACAGTTACCGCAGGGTTACGATACCAAGTTGGAAAATGCAGGAGACTCTCTCTCTGTCGGTCAAGCACAGCTCTTGACCATTGCCCGAGTCTTTCTGGCTATCCCAAAGATTCTTATCTTAGACGAGGCGACCTCTTCCATCGATACGCGGACAGAAGTACTGATTCAGGATGCCTTTACCAAACTCATGAAGGGGCGCACAAGCTTTATCATCGCCCACCGCTTGTCTACCATTCAGGATGCAGATCTGATTCTTGTCTTGGTGGATGGCGATATTGTGGAGCATGGCAATCATCAGGACCTCATGGCTAGAAAAGGCAAGTATTACCAAATGCAGCAAGCTGCGGCTTTTAGCTCTGAATAATCCTTTTTACTTTGAAATCTTATAGACAAAAGAAGTTGCCTTCGGGTGACTTTTTTGTTACAATAGCTAGAAAAAAATCAAGGCCTTAGAAGGAGAAAAACAATGAAAGTCTATCAGCATGTAAATATCGTGACTTGTGATCAAGATTTCCATGTTTATCTAGATGGAATCTTAGCAGTTAAGGATTCTCAAATCGTCTATGTTGGTCAAGAGCAGTCAGAGATTATAGAGCAAGCTGAGCAGATTATAGACTATCAGGGAGCCTGGATTATGCCTGGTTTGGTCAATTGTCACACCCATTCTGCTATGACCGGATTGAGAGGAATTCGAGATGATAGCAATCTCCATGAATGGCTCAATGACTATATCTGGCCTGCAGAAGCAGGATTTACTCCCGACATGACTACTAAGGCGGTCAAAGAAGCTCTGACAGAGATGCTCCAGTCAGGAACAACAACCTTTAATGATATGTATAATCCCAATGGTGTGGATATTGAGCGGATTTATCAGGCAGTGAAAGATTCCAAGATGCGTTGTTATTTCTCACCGACTCTTTTTTCTTCAGAGGCAGAGATAACTGCTGAGACTATAAGTAGAACTCGAGCAATCATTGAAGAAATTATTGGATATAAAAATCCAAATTTCAAGGTGATGGTAGACCCACATTCTCCCTACAGCTGTAGTAGAGACTTGCTGGCAGAAAGCTTAGATCTGGCAAAAGAGTTGAATATTCCTATCCATATCCACGTGGCGGAGACCAAGGAGGAGTCAGGAATTATCCTGAAACGATACGGTAAACGTCCTCTTGCTTTTCTCGAAGAACTGGGTTACTTAGATCATCCATCTGTCTTTGCTCACGGGGTCGAATTAAACGAGAGAGAAATTGAACGTTTTGCAACTTCTCAAGTGGCTATCGCTCACAATCCTATCAGTAACCTCAAACTGGCCTCAGGAATCGCTCCAATCATCCAACTCCAAAAAGCGGGAATGGCAGTAGGAATTGCGACAGATTCAGTTGCTTCCAACAACAACCTTGATATGTTTGAGGAAGGACGAACAGCAGCTCTCTTACAGAAAATGAAGAGTGGGGATGCCAGCCAATTCCCTATCGAAACAGCTCTCAAGGCTCTGACAATCGAAGGTGCTAAGGTCCTAGGAATGGAAAATCAGATAGGAAGTCTGGAAGTTTGCAAGCAAGCAGATTTTCTGGTCATCCAACCACAAGGGAAAATTCATCTCCAACCTCAGGAAAATATGCTGTCCCACCTCATTTATGCAGTCAAATCCAGTGACGTTGATGATGTTTATATCGCTGGAGAACAGGTTGTTAAGCAAGGCCAAGTCCTAACAGTAGAACTTTAAAAGAAAAATCACGAAAAAAGTTTAAAAAAAGTTTGCAAAAATCTTGCATTCTTTTTTTGACTATGCTATACTTATATACGGTTTGAAAAAACTGCCTAAGACAGTAGGGGAGCTCGACTCATAAATATCCTACCGAGGACAAAACGTATCATGTAAAAAGAAGCGTATTGTACTTTCGTGTCTAGGTTTGGGCGCGTTTTTCTTTTGAAAAATTTCCCCAAGCAAAATAATAACGGAGGTGAACACACTAATGAGTGAAGCAATTATTGCTAAAAAAGCGGAACTAGTTGACGTAGTAGCTGAAAAAATGAAAGCTGCTGCATCTATCGTCGTTGTAGACGCTCGTGGTTTGACAGTTGAGCAAGATACAGTTCTTCGTCGTGAGCTTCGTGGAAGCGAAGTTGAGTATAAAGTGATTAAAAACTCAATCTTGCGTCGTGCAGCTGAAAAAGCTGGTCTTGAAGATCTTGCATCTGTATTTGTTGGACCATCTGCAGTAGCATTTTCTAACGAAGATGTTATCGCACCAGCGAAAATCTTGAACGACTTTTCTAAAAACGCTGAAGCACTTGAAATCAAAGGTGGTGCAATCGAAGGCGCTGTCGCATCTAAAGAAGAGATTCTTGCTCTTGCAACTCTTCCAAACCGCGAAGGACTTCTTTCTATGCTCCTTTCTGTACTTCAAGCGCCAGTGCGCAACGTTGCTCTTGCAGTCAAAGCGGTTGCAGACAACAAAGAAGACGCAGCTTAATCTTAAGCTACGCAGCGTAGCCTAGCTACGAAAATCTATTATAAATTTAAAACATATTTGGAGGAAATAACAATGGCATTGAACATTGAAAACATTATTGCTGAAATTAAAGAAGCTTCAATCCTTGAATTGAACGACCTTGTAAAAGCTATCGAAGAAGAATTTGGTGTAACTGCAGCTGCTCCTGTAGCTGTTGCTGCTGCTGGTGCTGCTGACGCTGGTGCTGCTAAAGATTCATTCGACGTTGAATTGACATCTGCAGGCGACAAAAAAGTTGGCGTTATCAAAGTTGTACGTGAAATCACAGGTCTTGGTCTTAAAGAAGCTAAAGAACTTGTTGACGGTGCACCAGCACTTGTTAAAGAAGGCGTTGCAACTGCAGAAGCTGAAGAAATCAAAGCTAAATTGGAAGAAGCTGGAGCTTCAGTTACTCTTAAATAATAGAGCGACTACATTAGTAGCTTAAAAACATGATTAAACCGCTATTCTTAGGAGTAGCGGTTTTCTTTTTTTCTATTCATGGGGCACAAATGGGGCACAAATCACTTATAAATTTTATCCAGGACATCAACGACTTTCGATTTTATGTTTTTGGTAACGTGCGTGTAAATCTCCATTGTGGTCTTACCATTGTCTTTGTGGCCAACTCTTTGAGTAATGGCCTTCAAGGGAATGTTATTTTCAGCAAGTGTACTGATCAGTGTATGCCGTAGGATATGTGGGTGCAATGGTTTATTGATTGGATTCTTTAAAGTAGCATTGGCATTTTTCATGAGCTTGCCTATAGATGATTTATGAATCGGGATTCCGTTGGCTGATACGAAGATGAAGCCCATATCCTTGTAGTTCGGATTGGTACTCTTTCTTAGCTCATGCAGTTCGATAAACTCTTCTATAATCTCAATTTCTTTTTTGGTCAAGTCAACTACCCTGATAGAAGATAATGTTTTAGGCGTAGTCTTGATGCCTTCCGAACCTTTGCGCGTGGGGTCTAAAGTACCATTGATAGTGATGGTTTTGTTTTCTCTATCGTAATTCTCAAACTTCAAGGCCCCAGCCTCCCCGACGCGACAGCCGTTTAAAGCCATAAATTCCGCCATACGTGCGACGTGGTAGCCCCGATTATACTTTTTCATAGCTTTCAGAAGCCTTTTTAACTCACTTTGCTCAAGGAATTTATCCTCAATCCGCTCCATGGTCTCATATGTGACAACCTTTTTAGGAAGTCTCACACGCTGTACGGGATTGCTATCAATCAATTCCATATCTAGTGCGTACTTGAAGACCATGCTTAATACTGATTTTTGCTTTTTGAGCTTTATATGATTTTCTTCCGAATCCGTGAAAAATTGCTGGGTATACTTGGCCGTGATATTTTTTATCTTTACTTCAGGAGCAAAAGTCTCCTTTATTTCATCTACAGCATAGACCATAGTTTTTATGGTAGAAGGCTTGATAGACTTCTTATGAAGTTCCCACCAGTCGTTTAGCACGTCTGTAAAAAGCATATCAGTAGTAGTCAAGCTTTGTAGCTTTTCTGCTATCTTTTCATCTAGTATCTTTTGTGCCTCTTTTTTGGCACGGGGGGACTTGCTGTCAAGTACTATTGATATCTTTTTCAATTTCTCAGTATACGGATCTGTATATCTCTCCGCATACCTAAATCTTCCATTTGGTAACTCTTCCATCCACATTGCATTTACCTCACTTTTTTGATAAAATGGGTATAGTAAAAAGAGCTTTTTAATGCCTTTTACTATACAGTTATGCCCTTACACTCAACGTCTCCAAACTTACGAGTGTAGGGGCTTTTTTTGTTGTTTTCTACTATATTGTAGACTCTTTTAGATATGAGTCTATCATAGCTTTAATAATACGCTTATCACGGTCAGTAATTTTCAGACCGTCTTTTTTTATATCCATAGAGAAAAATTTTTCATAATCCATCTCTTTCAAGTCTTCACCTTCAAGAGCCTCTTTTACAATTTCTCTGTCACTTTTCTCTTGATCAGTACGACCTAGCAAGAAATCCACTGATACATTGAAAAAGTCAGCAAGTTGCATGATTCTTTCTGTTGAAGGGTTGTTTCTTTTTAGGCCATATAAGGTATTTTTTCCGATACCCAAACCTTCCTCAACGTCATTAAAAGACAAGCCTCTGCTTTTGCATAGCTCTTTCACGACTTCATATACAGGTAACATATTACATGCACCCCCTTTTTTTTATCCAAAGTATTCACATTTTTAAGATTATATTTGATACTACACCTATCTAAGATTAAATACAATCTTAAAATGAAGAAAAAATGCAAAAAAAGTTAAAAAAAAGACGAAAAATTGTTGACAAGCTTTTTTTAAAATGGTATCATTATCTCAGAAGTTAAGAAATACGTTAAAAATTAAATCAAGAAAAATCTTTGTATTTGTCTATTTTTTAATGCGTTTTATTTTTCTTTATTTTTTGTTGCACCTTTTAAAAAAGACTATTCTCATCAGCTTTCTAAAACTTTTTTATAGTTTTTTATAGCTTTTTTCTACACTCTTATTATATAAAAATTAATTTTTATTGTCAACATCTTTTTTAAAAAAATAAAAAATTTTTCACTTTTTCTTTAACTTATAATATTTTAAACTAAAAAAGGAGGTGGTCAAATGAAAGACCAACAAAGAAGATGGGCGAAGTTAGCAGAAGCTAGCTTGAAAGAAAAGGGTTGGAGTAAGACGGATCTTGCAATCGTAGCAGGAGTTACACCGTCAGCCATTACTCAGCTTTTCAAAAAGGGAAAAGGTAGTGATGATTTGAAGCTTCTCATTCATAAGAAGTTGAAGCTATCAGAGTCTTGGGAAAAATTAGAAGAAATCAGTTAAAGGAGTAGCATCATGAATGAAATTTTTAATTTTAAAGGTCAGCTAGTTAGAACAGTTCTAATCGGTAAGGAGCCGTGGTTTGTCGGGAAAGACGTTGCAGATATCCTAGGATATACGGGAACCGCTAAAGCTATCAGGAATCACGTTGATGAAGATGATAAAGGGGTGACCGAAATGGACACCCCTGGTGGAAAACAGAATACAGTCATCATCAATGAATCTGGGCTCTACTCTCTTATCTTATCTAGCAAGTTGCCTCAGGCTAAGGAATTTAAGCGCTGGGTGACATCAGAAGTTCTACCAGCAATCAGAAAAGATGGTGGATACATCAGGGAAAATCTTGATGAAGAAGCTTTCATTGCACTATTCACTACTCAGAAGAAGTTGCGTGAGCAACAGGCGACCATGATTGAGGATATCGACTACTTGAAAAAGGAACAGCCGATTCATCCAAGTTTTGCTCAAGCTTTGTTGAAAAAACGAAAAGCAAGAGTGGTAGCCTGTTTAGGAGGCATTGATAGCCCAGCTTATGAAAATAAGGTTTTCGCAAAATCAGTTTTTAAGCAAGCAGAAATTGATTTCAAAGACCATTTCAACATTAGCAGATATGACTTGCTTCCAAAGAAATATGCGAATGAAGCTTTAGCTTATTGGCGTAACTGGGAGCCAAACACCAATATGAAGTTGCGGATCATGCAACTGAATGAATATCATTGTTATTAGAACAAAAAAAAGGCTGATTGCAGTCAGCCCCTTAACAAAAAAGTATATATAAAGTATAACACGGGAGGCAGAGAAATGCCAGTAATTAATAACGTGAATTTTCGCCCTGTATCTCAAGAAGAAAAAGCTGAATGGGGCGGGTATGAAAGTTTGAAAGAAAAATTCAACGATTTGTCATTAACAACGTTGAAGCAGTGGGCGAATGAGATGAAAGAGCATGAAGATTTTAAATTTTTCGTCTTGCACCCAACTCACAAAACCGTTTTAATTCATTATAAAGGTTTCGCACTCTATTGCATGTGGAAATCCCGCAATCGCTACAAAGCAAAGAAAGAAAGTCTAAAAAACCTACTAAATGACTTGAAAGCTGAAAAAGCTATCATTGAAGAAGTTGCTGAGCTTGAGCTTGACAAGCTTATGACAGCCTAAACTAGAAAGGAAAATGAAATTATGTTACAAGAACCATCAATTTTGAGCCAACTTTTAGGAGTTGCTACAATCATTATCTTTGTTTCCATTGCATATGCATATGTAGTACGTCAAGAAAAACTTGAAGCAGAAGCTAAAAAGAAAAAGCAGGAATTTGAAGCCAAAGTGCTTGAATTGTCAGAGGAACTTTACGAAGCAGGCAGATACGATGAACATCAAGCTATTCGCAAGAATATCCGCAGAAAGTTCCAAGGGTTTACGTTTGACAATGAACGGCCAGAAGGTTTGAAGCCAGAGCCGTTAGCATTGCCAGCGCCTAGCATGAAAGTATTGCACTAAAGGAGGCATATCATGGCAGAAGTAAAGTGGATTAAGATTGCTACAGATATGTTTGAAGATGAAAAGATTCAGTGTATTGAAAGCATGAAAGACGGAGATACAGTAATTTGCATCTGGGTAAAAATTTTGACACTTGCAGGAAGGTTGAATAATTCAGGTTTGCTTGCCCTTAATGATCATATTGCCTATGATACAAAACTGCTTGCAAAATCGTTTAAAAAGTCAGAGAAAATCGTAAAAAAATCAATTAAAATTCTAAAAAGTTTAGATTTGTTAGAGGAAATTAATGGGATTTTAGTAGTAAAAAAATGGGAAAAAAATCAAAATATAGATGCCTTGGCAAAAATTCGTGAGCAGGCTCGAAACCGCGTTGCAAAGCACCGTGCGAAGCAAAAACTACTTGCTGAAGAGAAAGTGAATGAGGGTGAATGTAACGTTACAGTAACGCACGATGTAACGTTACATGTAACGCCTTGTAACGCACTAGAACAAGAACAAGAAAAAGAAGAAGAACTATGTAGTAGTAGTAGTTCCTCAATTAGTGAAAAAAGCATTTATGAAAAATTTGAGGAAGAGTTTCAAAAGAAACTTACACCATCTGAAATGAAGAGTATTGATAGACTGGTTTTCAAGTATGGAAGTGAAATGGTTGAAAAAGCTCTTACTGAATCTGTTCTAAAAGGAAAACCAACTTTAGGTTATATCACTGGTATCTTGAAAAATTGGAGCATGAGCAAAATCACTACTTTAGGTGATAGGCTAGCAGAGAAAGAGACTCAACAAGTCAATGCTATAAAAAGACCTAGTCTTCCTAAGGCTAGCAAAGGGTTTAAGCCTAGTGGTGGAGGTAAGTCAAAATGGGGATTCTAACAATAAATAGTCTTATCAAGGATTTTGAAAATGAGTTCTATCCCATCAGCGACTCTAAAAAAGCCTTACTTGAAAAGCAAAGCCTTGAAGTGGTACTACAAGTACTATCTGATATGGCCAGTTGGTCTACATATGGAGGGAAAGTCGTATGGAAGTAGATGCATTAGAAAGGTTAGCTATCAGCTACTCTCAATCAGTAGAAGAGCTTAATGCAAAGTGTGATAGACATGATATCAAGCTGATTAAGTTGTTACGTACAGATAAGGTAGTTTGCAGACTATGTGAATCCGAACGCATTCACGAAGAAAACCAATTTGTTATTGATCGCATTGCGGTAGAAGAAAAAGAGCGAGAACGTCTGTTCTATCTAGAAAAGTTCTCTCTCTATGATGAAGTTTTGAAAAATGCAACATTAGAAAATTTTGACACCCCAACCAGCAAAGAAGAAGAAAAGTTAGCTTTTGCCAAAAGGGTTTGCGATGAATGGGAAGACGGTGCACGGAATAATGTTGTTTTCCAAGGAGAGCCAGGAACGGGTAAGAGTCATCTTGCTTTTGCTATTGTAAAAGCTCTATCAGATAAGACTAAAGAAATTGCAATTTTCATCAATGTCACGGACTTACTGATGAAGATTAAGGCTGATTTTAAGCAAGAAGAATATCTTGTCAATAAAATCGCAACCGCTAAGTATTTAGTACTTGATGATTTAGGAATGGAGAAAGAGAGTGAATGGTCTTCTAGCATTCTGTACAACATTCTGAACAAAAGGGCGAACACCATTGTAACAACGAACCTTACAGGAGATCAACTTGAGAAGCGTTACGGAGAGCCGTTTATGACAAGGATGCTGAAAGGTGTTGATGAAAATCACTTTATGGCATTCAATGACTTACCAAATAAACGTACACAATATTTTTAAAAGAAAGAGGAAATCACATGACCATGATTAGTTTGAAAGCAGAAGTACATTGCCCTTTTTGCGGAGAGTGCTATGTAAGAAAAGTTGGACCGAATGCAAAATCATTGCTATGCCGATTCTGTCGCATGTCAATTTACCTAAAGTGGAAGACAAAGACAAGACTAGGCACTGATAAGCATGGTTTTGCACGGATTGCAGACGAGCCTTTTAACGGCAATGAAATTGTAGAAGATTTAAACGAGGTATTTGGACATGAATAAGATTAAACAGTTGCGCAAACTTAAACATATCAAGCAAAAAACGATTGCTCAGAAGCTAGGCGTATCTCAACGCACGGTGGGCAATTGGGAGCAGGGTCTCAGTCAGATTAAGCCCAGCAAAGCCAAAGAACTTGCGGACATTTTCGGAGTGGATGTATCATATCTACTAGGCTACGCCCAAGAAGGTGTTTTGCAAAGGTCAATCACAGAAGAAGTGCATAATGCCATTTTACGTGTACAGTCAGAGCACCCAGATCATGAAGATTGCATAGCTATCCGTGAAGCGTGCATGAATCTAATTGAAGCGACACTTGAAGGATATTGATTATGAATGAAACATTAAAGCAGGAAATGATATCCGCATACACGCGCTCTATCAATCTCATAGACCAAAAGCTAGAAGAGTTAGGCGCGCCATGCGATAAAGCACTATCGCAAAGTGCCTATGCAAAGATTGCGCATGCAAAAGCAGAAGAGCGTGAGTACTTACGCAAAAAGAAATCAGCATTAGAAAAGAAATTGAAGGAGCTAGAAAATGAATAACAATAAAGAATTAGTAACAATCCCAGAAGAAGTAGGAAACTTTATCACGCGCCAAAAAGAGCAAGGAAACAACTTTTTTACATCACTTGAAAATCTAAAATTTAAAATTGAAATTTTAATGTGGATCACGAAAGATGATAATGAAGATAAGTTTTTAAGTGCTTGGGTCAATGGATTTGAGCTTGAAGCTGAAAAAACTTACAAAATTCGTATGAAAAATATGAAAAACGGATATGATTATCTAAATTATGATAAAAGTAATTTTCAGTGGTTTTTAATGGATAAACATGAGGTCGGAGATTTTCGTACAGCACACACGCGCAAAGAGCTTGAAGAAGCTGGTTTTGGATTAATGTTATCAAGCGCACTTTTTGAAGTAGAGGAGGCCTAAAATGACAGTAACAACAGGAAAAATGGACACAAATAAAATCACAGCTGGAGATATCAAAGCAGTGAATCTTTTAAAATATCTCAAAAAGAAAGAAGAAATCAAGGAAAAAGAAAAAATCTTGAGGATTCCAATCCTACCAACAGAAATCGCAGAAATGCTTGAAGAAGCAAAAAAGGATGGCATGTCTTTAGTAGACGCCATTGTATGTTGCCATTTGGATTTAGCAGACTTTTTCGATAAGGAAGGGCAGGAAGCTTTTGCACGCGCTTGGTTGGACGGGTATATGACGGGAGAGGATTTTGATGATTGATAAAAAACTTTTGAAGTTCATCATCTTAGCATGGATCTTATCATCAGCTGTTATTGAGATTTGGAAGATTGACAAGCTTAAGAGTTTGGAAAATCAAAAACCTATGCTTATATACAAGGTAGATAATGCAGGAGCTGAAATCCATGGCAAAGTAATTGAGAAGGGCAGATACGGCAAGCTATACACAATTACAATTCGTGATTATGGCGTGTTCGTAGTCACAGAAGCAGAATTTAATAAAGTAAAAATCGGAGAAGAGGCGCTACTATGATGAAGCCACAAAGATATCCTTTTGCAGGAGCAAAAAAAGAAGACGAAATCAAAAAAATTGCAAATATGTTTAAAAAGGTGAATTTACCTGATTTTAAATTGTGTTTTGGTTGGGAGTATGACCGTTTAATGTCTTGGACAAATGTATATGTAGAACTAGCAGGATTTGGCAAGATTTTTCATTCAAAGCTTATCTTACAAAGTGTTGATTTTGATAAAGATACCATGTTACATTTTAAGGTAAAAGTGATTGAAGAAATCTTGAAAATGACAGTGTATGATTTTAAGGAAAAAGGGAATTACGCATGGGCGAATACATTCGGAGATATTTTGACGAACATTACAGACGCAGGGTGCGCACGCTTACCGATTGGAGGGCTAAAATGATGATGATCAGATTACGGGCATATGACCGACAAGAAAAACGTTTTTTGGATTTTGAAGACATTCAAAAAAACTTAACTTTTGAAGATTTAAAAAACCCCCGCTACCTTTTTACACGCTCTACTGGTTGCTACGACAAAAATGGAGAGGAAATTTTTGAAGGCGATACTATCAAGATTTTCGGCTTTAAGGCGAGTGTGAATTATGGCGAGTACGAATTTGAGCACAAAAGCTATGGGGCGTATCAAGAGTTTGAAGGCATCGGCTTTTATCTTACATTTTTTGAAGACAAAGATGAAGATGGAAAATACAAAAAAGCTGTTTTGACACAAGATATGGTAAACGTTTCTAAATTAATACCACAACATTTCGTGTTTGAATTAGAAGATGAGGAAGATTAAAGATGAATGAAATTTTACAAGCTTTAGCTAAAATGCTAAATATGACGGTAGATGAGGTTAGTTCCTTGCTTGACACCTTTAAAGGTAATGCACCGCAGATCTATGAAATGTTGCTAAAAGAAAAGGTTTTATACGACAGCTTTCGTTTTCTGTCGGTTGTCTTCCTTTTCATCACGATTGTAGCTCTTATTGCGACAGTCTGCACTACCATCTACTACTTTGTATACCAGGGTGAGAAAATGGGCTACTGGAATCTCAAAAAGGATGAAGTCTTGGAGCTCTTTGAAAAGCAGGTTGAAAGTCACCGCAAGAAGCTCAAACCTTTCTTGATTGGTAGCTATACTGCATTTGTTTTAGGAGGAACTGGTTTTGTAGTCTTTACAGTACTAAAGACTATACTTGCACCCAACTATATCTTTTTAGTAAAAGAAATATTACCTAAACTCACTCATTAAAAAGAAAAGCCAGCACATTCGACACGCACTGACCTAAACACTATACTTAAAAGCTTTACACGTCTAGTATAACACGGAGGGGTCTGTAATGCAAATCGAATTACTGGATAAAATTGACGAGAAGAAGACGCGCAAGGCCGCTGAAAGAATTTTAAAAAGATATTTTCAGCTAAAAAGGATTGCGGGGGAAGAGTATGCGCCAAAGATTACCATATCATATACATTAGAACCTAGAGGGGGTACAGGTCATGTCAGTAAGCAAGTTGAAGATATGGTAGTCAGACGCGTATCAGCTCAGCAAGATATGGAAGTTATCGCAAAGGCTATCAATAGCTTGTCATGCCTAGATTATACACGGATTTTGGTTGAAAAGTATTGTACACCTTATCGGAAAGCAAGTCATATCTTATATGCTGATCTTGGATATTCAGCAAGTGAATACTACCGTATGTTGAATAGAGCTCTTTTGGAATTTGCGGAATGCTATCAAGGTAAGGACTTATTGGTTTACCGCTGATTTTGGGAAAATCTTGGGAATTTTTGGGGAAAAAGACGGGAAAAAGTTGGGAGTTTTTGAAAGGTTTTTGATGATAAACTGGTAGTATCGAAAATAAAGAAAGATGACGTAAGAGGTCGGAAGCATTACGAGGTATCGTAGTGCTTTTCTTTTTGGAAAGGAGAGGTATATATGCGTAAGGTTGAACCGATTCGTGATTTAGATGATATTGAACGTATGAAAGATTACCTTAGAAAAAAGAGTGATAGAAACTTCATTCTATTTATGTTTGGAATCTATTCAGGTTTAAGAGTAAGTGATATCATACCTCTTCAAGTCAAGCAGGTAACTGCTGATAGGATTGAATTAAGAGAGAAGAAGACAGGGAAGATAAGATACTTCCCTATCAGTCCACCTTTAAGAAAAGAAATCAACAAATACATTAAAGATAATCAGTTAGCAGACTATGATTATCTCTTCCCTAGTAAGAAGAAGAAGCGCACTGATGGAGTACGTATCACACACATTGGAAGAGTAGCAGTCTATCAAGTGCTTAAAGATGCCGCTAACTACATTGGATTAACTCATATCGGTACTCACTCTATGAGAAAAACTTTTGGCTATCATCATTATAAAAAGAATGGGAATGTAGCGATACTTCAGAAGATTTTCAATCACTCTACACCAGATATTACATTGGGATATATTGGTTACTCACAAGATGAGTTAGATGAAAGTATTTTAACTTTTGATTACTAAAAGTTAAGTAGTTGAGATTGTTTTATTTTACATATTGAGAAAATGTAAATAATAAAATAAAAAAAGTAAAAGCAGGCTTACAGACAGTAGGCTTTACAGCTTATTAGTTTTATTTAACAGAATGTAAGATATGTTAAATATAAATGGTTAGAAGTATAGATAGACCCCCCTCCCTCTAGAAAGAAAGGGAAGGGTTTTTTCATACCCTACCCCCCTTACTTGAAAGACTACCCCCCTACCCCTAGAAAGGATACCCCCCCACCTATGTCTAGTACCCCCACCCCTAGAGCAGACCGTAGCGGTCCACACCGCATAGCGTTTGATAAGAACAAGAGGATTATCTTAAAGACAAGGAATACTTGCGGTATTTGTGGTCAGCCTGTAGACAAGAGCCTTCGGTATCCTCACCCACTCAGTCCAGTCATTGATCATATCGTACCAATCAACAAGAATGGTCATCCATCTGATATTAATAACTTGCAATTGGCTCATTGGCAATGCAACAGGCAGAAGTCAGACAAGCTTTATGCTGATGATAAAACTTCAAGTCCAAAGATAATAGGCAATCGCAATCTTCCTCAGACTTTAGATTGGTTTTCATATAAATCTTAATAAAAAATAGTAGTAGTAACGGCTATAAATTAACTAAATAAACCCCTCCCTTTATAATGTTCGGATTTTAATGAATAAAAGGGGGATTATGAATAAAACTATGGGGGGGTAGCACCCTCCCTCGGGCTACTTCCGAACTTCCCGCCGTTACTGTACATTTTTTCTCGTGCAACAAGAAAGGAAATTTCACATTTTGGAAAATTTAAAAGGTATTCAATACTTAAGGCGAAAGCTTGCAAATTACACCTCAAGTGTGGATCTAAGGTATTCACAGTATGCCATGGAACACAATGAATTGGATTTTGGTATTACCATTCCTCAACATATCAGGCAACAGTATCGGGCGGTTCTCGGTTGGGCCGCTAAAGGTGTAGATAGCCTTGCAGACCGTTTGGTATTCCGTGAGTTTGGGAATGATGAATTTAACGTAAATCAAATCTTTGCATTAAATAACCCAGATGTATTTTTTGATAGTGCTATCTTGTCAGCATTGATTGGATCGTGTTGCTTCATCTATGTAGCAAGTGGCGAAGGTACGCCAAGGCTACAAGTCATTGAAGCAAGTAATGCGACGGGCGTGATTGACCCTATCACGGGCTTGCTTACAGAAGGCTATGCGGTCTTGAAGCGTGATGAAAATAAAGCGCCTATCCGTGAAGCTTACTTTACGCCAAAAAGTACGACTTTTATCACGAAAGGACAAAAGCCTTTTACGCTACCAAATCCGACAGGAGTTCCTTTGCTAGTGCCTATCATTCACAGGCCAGATGCAGTGCGACCTTTTGGACGCTCACGAATTACTAAGGCAGGTATGTACTATCAATCATACGCAAAACGGACGCTTGAGCGCTCAGATATTACGGCTGAATTTTATTCATTCCCTCAGAAATACATTTTGGGGTTGAGCCCAGAAGCAGAAAGCATTGATACATGGAAAGCCACTATCTCAAGCTTGCTTACCATTGATAAGGATGAAGATGGAGAAAAGCCAAGCATCGGGCAATTCACTACCTCAAGCATGTCGCCATTTACGGAGCAACTACGGACAGCAGCGGCAGGCTTTGCAGGGGAAATGGGCTTGACATTAGATGATTTAGGTTTTGTATCAGATAATCCTTCATCAGTTGAAGCTATCCGTGCAAGCCATGAAAACTTGCGTTTGGCAGGTAGAAAGGCTCAACGTTCTCTAGGCTCAGGCTTCTTAAACGTAGCATACGTTGCTACTTGCTTGAGAGACAGTATTCCTTACTCAAGAGGCCAATTTAATAAAACGGTTGTGAAGTGGGAGCCATTGTTTGAAGCTGACGCAAACGCTCTAACATTGATTGGTGACGGAGCTATCAAGCTCAATCAAGCAATACCTGGATATATGGACGCTGACACTATCCGTGATTTAACGGGTATCAAGGGCTCAGACAAGCCAGCCCCAGTAGTGAAGGAGGTAGCAGATGGTAGAGGATATAGTACCAAGCCTACTGAAAAAGACAAGAAGTGATTTTGAAAAGTCAAAAGAAAGCAATGAAATCTTAAAAGCACTTGCTAAAAAGCTAGAAGACAAAAAAGCGACATACATTGACGCAAACAAATACTCTATAGAAGTTGGTCAAGAAATCTCAAAAGCTTTAGGAAAGCATATCACAGTTGATAGCTTGCCAGAAGGAAAAATGCACTACAACATTGCAGACCGCATTTTAAATGAGACCTTATCACGAAATCATGAGCTTGTATCTGAATACACCGAAGAAGTGCAAAAGCAACTGAATGAAAAAGCCCAGTTAGGTCTTGCGGTCAAATCAGCAGAACTCAGTCAAGATAGGATTGATGGCTTAATTGATAAGTTATCAGACGCTGAAAATTTTGAAGAAGTTGAGTGGCTTTTAGAAGAACCTATCGTAAACTTCAGCCAGAGCATAGTTGATGAAATTCTAAAGCTAAATGTGGAGTTTCATCATAAAGCAGGTTTGAATCCAGAGGTTATCCGTACAGCTACTAGCTTTTGTTGTGATTGGTGCCAAAAGAAGCAAGGAAAATACAAATATCCGAATGTGCCAAGTGATATCTACAAGCGCCATAATCGTTGCCAGTGCACAGTAGAATATGACCCGAAATCGGGTCGTAAGCAAAATGTTTGGAACAAGACTTGGAGGTGATCTAAAGTATCTCCCAGCGACAGGGTTATCATGCTATAAGATTGAAAGGACGGAAAGATGGTAAACACGATTGATTTTTCAGAGAAAAAGTCTAGTTTGGAGCGTGGTGCTTCCGTGAAAGAAATTTTGGAGGAAAATCTTGAAGCTAGTAACAACTATACTTCAGTATTGGTTGTTTCTTTGGATAAAGATGGTGAGATAAATCTTGGCTATAGTTGGGAAAGTAGCTTGCAGGCGTTAGGAATGCTTGAAGTTGCTAAAAACTATATTTTAAACGTAATTAATTAATTCATCCCAGCGACAGGGTTATCATGCGGTACGATTGAAAGGAAAAAAAGATGGCTAAAAAGAAGATTGGCAATCAGAATCCTACTCAATCGGTAATTTTAAAATACGTCAAAAAGAATTCTAAAGCAAAAGAAGCTATCGAACTTTATGAAAGGACAGGCTTATCATGTTACTCATGGCAAATCAACTTGTTAACGCATATGATGGCAGTTGACAAGGATGATTTATGGGTACACCAGAAGTTTGGCTACTCAATCCCCCGACGAAATGGGAAGACCGAGGTTGTCTACATTTTTGAACTTTGGGGCCTGCATAATGGGATGAATATCCTTCACACGGCTCACCGTATATCTACTTCACACTCTTCTTTTGAAAAGGTTAAAAAGTACCTAGAAAAGATGGGATATGTTGAAGGAGAAGACTTTAGCTCTATACGAGCAAAGGGACAAGAGCGGATTGAACTTTTCAAGGGTGGCGGAGTCATTCAATTCCGTACAAGAACTTCAAACGGTGGTTTGGGGGAAGGTTTTGACCTTCTCTTTATAGATGAAGCTCAGGAGTATACGACAGAGCAAGAGTCAGCCTTGAAGTACACGGTAACAGATAGTGATAATCCTATCACAATCATGTGCGGTACCCCGCCTACACCTGTTTCTAACGGGACTGTTTTCACCAGTTACCGTAAGACTTGTCTTTTTGGTAAGGGTAAGTATTCAGGTTGGGCGGAGTGGTCTGTATCGGAAGAAAAAGAGATTGACGACGTGGAAGCGTGGTATAACTCTAATCCTTCCATGGGCTATCATTTGAATGAAAGAAAGATTGAAGCAGAGCTAGGTGATGATAAGCTAGATCATAACGTTCAACGTTTGGGCTTTTGGCCTGAATACAATCAAAAATCAGCAATCTCAGAGACTGAATGGAATGAATTAAAAGTAATCAATCCAGAGCCTACTGGTAAGCTGTTTGTTGGTATTAAGTATGGTCAAGATGGCACAAACGTGGCTTTA
Source organism: Streptococcus mitis (assembly GCF_002096855.1). Lineage (GTDB taxonomy): Bacteria > Bacillota > Bacilli > Lactobacillales > Streptococcaceae > Streptococcus > Streptococcus mitis_Y. The sequence goes on from NZ_NCVH01000031.1 coordinate 109,927, forward strand.
AGCATTGCAGTTCGTACGGCAGATGAAAGGATTTTTGTTGAGGCCATTGATTGCCAATCTGTCAGAAATGGAAATGATTGGATATTGGAGTTCATTAGAAGCGCTGATATCGCAAGCATTGTCATAGATGGAGCAAGTGGACAGAAAATCCTTGATGAAGAGCTGAAGAAGGAGCGAATGAAGAAAATCATTTTACCAACAGTAAAAGAAATAATTGTCGCAAACTCTATGTGGGAGCAAGGGATTTACCAAAAGACCTTGTGCCATGCAGGTCAGCCTTCTTTATCTAAAGTTGCGACGAATTGCGACAAGCGGAACATTGGTTCAAACGGTGGCTTTGGTTACCGTTCGCATTTTGCTGATATGGATATCTCTTTGATGGATAGCGCCTTGCTTGCGCATTGGGCTTGTACGACTACTAAGCCTAAGAAAAAGCAAAAAATCAATTATTAAGGAAAGCAGTAAGATACTGCTTTTTTTAATGCCAAAAATTACCGAACTGACGGGGAAATCAGGAAGAAAGGATACATGAAAATGTCTGAATTTAAAATCATTGAAACACAGGAAGAGCTAGATAACATTGTGAAAGAACGTATCAGACGTGAACGTGAAAAATTCGCTGATTATGATGAGCTCAAAAAACGTGTCTCAGAGCTTGAAACTGAAAACGGTGCTTTAAAGTCTACTGTTGAAGAAGATAAGCAAACAAGAGCAGGATTAGATGCTCAAATCACAGACTTGCAAGGAAAAGTAAGTAACTATGAGACTGCAAGTCTACGAACTCGTATCGCACTACAAAACGGCTTACCGTATGATTTAGCAGATCGCTTGCAGGGTACAGATGAAGCCTCTTTGACAGCTGACGCAGAGCGTTTGGCAGGATTTATGAGACCAGCACCAGTACCTCAAGCACCTCTAAAAGACGTTGAGCCAGAAGTTTCTAGCGGAAAAGAGCTAGAGATGAGACAAATGCTTAAAGAAATGAATTTTCATAAATAAAGGAGTAGAAAAATGACAGATAATTCACTAAAAACAGCAACACTATTTAAACCAGAACTTGTTAAAGAAATGATCAGTAAAGTGCAAGGGCGCTCAGTACTTGCCAAGCTATCAAATCAAACGCCTATCCCTTTCAACGGTGTAGAGCAATTCATCTTCAATCTTGAAGGAAATGCGCAAATCGTTGGAGAAGGCGAACAAAAGCAAGCAGGAAAAGCTACTATCACTTCAAAAGTGATTAAACCGCTTAAATTCGTTTATCAAGCACGTATCACTGAAGAATTTAAGTACATGTCAGAAGCTAAACAACTTGAATATCTATCACAATTTGCAGACGGATTTTCTAAGAAAATTGCAGAAGCTTTTGATATCGCAGCGCTTCACGGGCTTGAGCCAAAAGGTATGACACCAGCTTCTTTCAAGGACACTAACTCGTTTGATGGTGTAGTTACAGGTACTACAGTAACCTATGATGAAGCTAAAGTTGATGAAAATATCGATACAGCTGTACAAGCCATTGTAGCAAAAGGTGGAGAAGTAACAGGTATCGCTATCTCACCAGCGGCAGGGCAAGCACTTGCTAAAGTGAAAGTAAACGGTGTCGTTCAATATCCAGAGTTCCGCTTTGGTCAAAATCCTGACTCATTCTTCGGAATGAAATCAGACGTGAACAAAAACCTTACAATTTCAGGAAGCGCAGACCAAGACCACGCTATCGTGGGTGACTTTGAGAATCGCTTCAAATGGGGTTACTCAGAAAACATTCCGCTTGAAATCATCGAATACGGTGACCCAGATGGAGCAGGTCGTGACCTTAAAGCATACAATGAAATCTGTTTGCGTGCAGAAGCCTTTATCGGTTGGGGCATCCTTGACGCAGACGCTTTTGCGCGTGTTAAGGCCTAGTCTCTATGGCTTTGTATCGTGATATTAAAACAGGTGCTGTAATCTCTTCCGATTCATTAATCGGAGGGGATTGGGTGCTTGTTGATACAGCAAACTCAGCGGCTACAGATATGACCGTGGCTGAATTGAAGTCTACTTTAGAAGATATGGGCGTTGACTATGAGAGAGGCTTGAAGAAGTCTGAATTAGTAACGCTTTACGAAGCAAGCAGGGAGCTTTAATCATGAAGAATTTTGCGACTATCGAAGACCTTCAGCTACTTTGGAGAAATTTGAAAGTAGATGAAAGGGCAAGGGCGGAAGCTCTTTTGGAAGTTGTATCTAATTCTTTACGTTTAGAGGCCGAAAAGGTCGGTAAAGACCTTGACGATATGGTGGCAGAAAGCGTCGCTCTTGCTAGCGTCGCTAAATCTGTCACGGTGGATATCGTGGCTAGAACTCTTATGACTTCAACAGATCACGAACCGATGACGCAAGTATCTGAAAGTGCATTGGGTTATACGTTTAGTGGTTCATACCTAGTGCCTGGTGGAGGGCTCTTTATTAAAGACACAGAGCTAAAACGGCTAGGCTTGAAGAAGAAGCAAAAATATGGAGCGATTGAAATCTATGACATACCTAAAGGGAATTTCTGTCACATTAGTGGACAAGGTAGAAACTGGTGAAGATGATTTTGGGCATCCTATCTTTGAAGATAAAAAAATTGTTGTTGAAAATGTACTAGTCGCACCAACCTCTACGCAGGACGTGCTCAATAAACTCAGCATCACAGGAAAAAAAGCTGTCTACACTATCGCCATTCCAAAAGGAGATACCAATACATGGGAGAACCGTGAAGTAGAATTTTTTGGTAGAAAATGGCGGACAATCGGATTACCCGAAGAAGGAATTGAAGCCATGATTCCGCTTCAATGGAATAGAAAGATTATGGTGGAAGCTTATGAGTAATATGAAATTCGAGCTAAACGCTTTGGGCGTATCAGGGCTTTTGCGCTCACCAGAAATGCAAGCAATTCTTGAAGAAAAAGGGAAAGTAGTAGCAGACGGGGCAGGAGAAGGCTTTGAGCTCAAGGTATCGCCAGGGCATAAGCGTGCAAGTGCAACAATTAGTACAACTGATATCAAAAGTATGGCTAGGAACAACAAGCATAATATCTTACTAAAGGCATTAGGAGGCGCTAAATGATTGAGCTAGTCGTAAGGAAGTTTTTGAGTAAGGAGCTTAAGGTGCCTTGCTACCTTGAGCATAAAAAAGACCTACCAGAAAGCTATGTGATGATTGAAAAGACAGGAGCAGGCGGAAATGATTACACGCATTCGGCTACATTGGCTTTTCAGAGCTATGCACCATCACTTCAAAAGGCCGCAGAGTTAAATGAGGTCGTAAAGCAGGCGGTGGAAAACCTTATCACGGTTGATGAGGTGTGTGGCGTGCATCACAATAGTGACTACAACTTCACAGACACAGAAACCAAAAAATATCGCTATCAAGCGGTATATGACATTAACTATTTTTAAGGAGGTACTAACTTGACGCAAGAAGATAGCGTATCAGGAGTACGAACAAATGCAGAAACAGTGACAACAGGAGGAACTAATATGACAACTGCATCAGCATCAAATGTAACAGCTGCAAAACCTAAAATCGGTGGCGCAGTAGCAACAGCACCAGCGGGAACAACTTTACCAACAAATGCGAAAGAAGAGCTAAACGTAGCTTTCAAAAAGCTAGGATATATTTCATCAGACGGCTTAACAAATGAAAACTCACCAGAAAGTGAAGAAGTAAAAGCGTGGGGCGGACAAACGGTCTTGTCTTCTCAAACTGAAAAGAAAGATACGTTTAAATACAAATTGATTGAAAGCTTGAACATCGAAGTTTTGAAAGAAACCTATGGGCCAGAAAACGTTACTGGGACCCTTGAAACAGGTATCATCATCAAGGCAAATGGTAAAGAGTTGCCAGAGCATTGTCTTGTGATTGAAACACTTTTGAAGAGCGGCTATATTAAACGTATCGTTATTCCACGTGGTAAAGTAAGCGGAATTGGTGAAGTCAGCTATAAAGATGGCGAACCAATCGGCTATGAATTGACTATCACAGCATTGCCAGACAACAACGAAAACACTCACTACGAATACATCCAAGGAGCGTAATAAATGACAAAGCAGATCGATTTTCCAAAAATGAATGACAAAATTGAGGGCAAAACAGATGGAGGTTTTGCCTTTTCAATTGAAACACGAAGATTAGACAACTACCTTTTACTACGTTATATCGGTAAAGCCGATAGTGGTGATGTGCAAGCGGTTGATAAAGTTCTAGACCTTCTTTTTGGTCCAGAACAGGCTGAAAAATTCATTGATTTTTTGGTTGAAGAAGATGGGATTCTTCCAAATGAGAAACTTTTTGGAGAAATCAAGAGTGTGTTTGCGCAGGTAGAAAAGTTAAAAAAATAGCGATACTGGCGCATATGATAGATTTGGATGAAGACGCTTTGATATGTGATTTAGCGGAAACTTATCAAGTATATGACTACAGACAGCTACCACTACAAACGGTAGCTGTTTTTGCTTATGGATTGAAAGATGATTCACGCATCAAGCAACTTTTATCGGATCAAATAGCGCCAGTTGAAAGAGTTCTACTGGCAAGTATGGTTGACAGACTATCCATGCTCTTATGGATTCAATCAAAGGATGGACAAAAAGGAGTAAACAGACCGACGGCTTTAACAGACTTCTTTATCAAGAAAGAAAAAGAAGATACAAGAGAGTTCATGACTTTTGAAAGTCCTGAAGACTACGAAAATTATAGAAAACAACTGTTTTCTGGAAATGGAGGTGAAAGCTAGTGGCAACTCAGCTTGGAAAAGCTTACGTACAAATCATTCCTTCAGCTAAAGGGATTGGCGGAATGATTCAGAAAGAACTTGGTGGCGATGTTGCCTCAGCAGGAAACTTCGCTGGAGAGTCATTGGGTTCCAATTTGGTTGGAACTTTTAAAAAGGTAATTGCAGCCGCAGGGATTGGGAAAGCTTTTAGCGCCGCATTGAGTGAAGGGGCCGCTCTTCAACAATCCATCGGTGGTGTTGAAACGCTCTTTAAAACATCAGCAGGAAAAGTAAGAGCCTACGCAGAAGAAGCATATAGAACTACTGGACTTTCTGCAAATAAATACATGGAAACCGTGACGGGCTTCTCAGCCAGCTTGCTACAATCTCTTGGTGGAGATACAGATAAAGCGGCAGAAACAGCTAACATGGCCATGGTGGATATGTCGGACAATGCCAATAAGATGGGGACATCTATGGAGAGCATTCAGATGGCATATCAAGGGTTTGCTAAGCAAAATTATACGATGTTGGATAACCTGAAATTGGGTTATGGTGGTACAAAACAAGAAATGCAACGGCTTTTGGCGGATGCTGAAAAATTGACAGGCGTTAAGTATGACATAAATAACTTGTCAGACGTTTATAGCGCTATTCACGCCATCCAAGGAAAATTGGATATCACTGGCACAACAGCAAAAGAAGCGTCATCCACATTTACAGGCTCTTTTGAAGCCATGAAGTCGGCCGCTCAAAATGTGCTAGGGAATTTATCGATTGGCGAAAATGTTTTACCAGCCTTGCAAGCATTGCTGGAAACAACTAGAACATTTTTATTCAATAACTTTTTGCCAATGATAGAAAATATCCTATCTGGATTGGGAGTAGTTTTGACCGAAGGGCTCAGCTCTTTAGCTTCTCAACTTTTTGGAGACGCTTTTGGAAGTGCAGTATATGACCAAATCGGGCGTGTAACAGGGATTTTCCAGACTTTTTTTGACATGATCTTCGGGTCAATGGATAAACAAGGAAACATAGATATCCTTAACACGTTAGGGTTCAGCGAAGATGCCGCAACCCAAATTGTTAATATCGGAGAGAATATCCGAACAACATTCGAGAATATTGGAGCAATCATTGGTAATGTTATTGACATAGCAGGACAATTTGTAAGTAGCTTTTTAGGTATGTCAGATGGAGTGCAAGGCGTGAACCTTCTCGGTATCGCTTTTGAGGGCTTGACTGGTATCTTAAGTGGTGTATCATCTGTTTTGAAAGACGTGACAGGATGGCTTAAAGAGCACCCAGCTATTATAAGCGCTATGGCATCAGCTGTAGTTGGTCTTGTTACAGCATGGACCGCATACAAAACAATTGCTACAATCACCAATACGATTGAAGCTGTTAAAAACGGAATTTTCGCAACATCTTTTGCCTTATCTCAAGCTAGAGCAGTTGCTAGCGGAACCTTGACGGCTGCTTACGCGGCCGAAAATGCGGCAATAGCTGGAGCAAGCAAATCTTTTGGTTTGTTTAATGCGGTAATGTCTGCAAATCCTATTTTTCTTGTTATTGGTGCAATCACTGCACTGGTAGCCGCTTTAGCATGGTTTTTCACTCAAACTGAGACAGGAAAGGCGATTTGGTCATCTTTTGTAGATTCGATTAAACAAGCTTGGCAAGGGATTACCGATTTCTTTGTCGGCATTTGGTCTGGTATCTCTGAAGGTGCAAGCACGTTGTGGACTACAGTTGTAACGTTCTTTGCTGACTCGTGGGCAAGTATTCAAGAAACTGCTTCTACTGCTTGGACAGCAATTACTACAGCCATCATGACGGTTGTTCAGCCGTTTATAGACGGATTTATGAATATCTGGAACAATATCTCAGACGGTCTTACTCAAGTTTGGGAAGGGATTAAGATGATTTTTCAAGGAGCTTGGGAATTTATCAAATCCATTTTCTTAGGCGCTGTTTTGATCATCATTGATATTGTAACAGGGAACTTTAACCAGCTGGGGGCTGACCTTTCTCTCATTTGGGACGGTATTAAAAATGGCGTTTCTATGATTTGGGACGGTATTAAAACATACTTCTCTGGAGTCGTGGATGTTATCGTTGGATCTGCTACTGCTGTTTTTGAAAACTTCTCTAATGCTCTTAAAGCGATTTGGGAAGGACTGTCTGCTGCAGGTAAGGCTATATTTGATGGTTTTGCTCAGATACTATCAACCGTTTGGGAAACGATTAAATCAGTTGCAAGTGGCGCGTGGGAAGCGTTGAAATCAACCGTGCTAGGATTAATTGATGGCATTGTGCAAGGTGCTCAAAATGCTTGGGACAACATGAAGCAAGCGGTAAGCGACCTTGTAAGCAATGTTACAAGTATCTTTGACGGAATCAGAAACATTGACCTTTGGTCAGCTGGTAAGGCAATCCTTGATGGATTCCTAGGTGGTTTGAAATCTGCTTGGAGCGCAGTTACTGACTTTGTGGGAGGCATTGCTGGATGGATTCGTGATCACAAAGGTCCGATTGAGTATGACCGCAAGCTCTTGATACCAGCTGGTAATGCGATTATGCAAGGTTTGGACGAAGGGCTACAAGACCGCTTCAAAGGCGTTAAAAAGACAGTCACTGGCATGGCAGGAGAAATCTCAAACGCCTTTTCAGATGATGATTTTGGCTTGTATGATACACCAAATGTAGCAAAAAACATTGAAGCGAGCCTAGCTATCCCAAGTGCTCAGTTTGAGGCAAAAGACAGTCAAACCGTGTCTGAGATAGCAATTCTGAGAGCAAGTATGGAGAAAATCTTGACAGCAATCCTTGAAAAAGATACAGATATGTACTTAGACGGAGAAAAAGTCGCTTTAAATGTCTATGAAAGACAAGGCGCAATCTACGCGAGAGAGGGGATTTAGTAGATGGATTTTATGGTGATAAACAGCTTTAATACTTCAACAATCCCAAAATGCGTAGTGACCGACTTTGGGGCAGTTGAAGCGGCAAAACCGAAAGTAGCGGAAAACCCGAACCTCTTTGGGGTAAACGGGTCTTTCCGTGTGCTTGACGGGGCATACGAAAGCTATGAGCGTACAATCACTTTTTACGTGGCAAGACAATCAGATATTGCTACAATCGTAGAAAAATTTAAACCAGAAGATAATATCATTGAATTTAGCTATCAAGCTAATTCATTTTTCTATGCAGAGTTTGCAGGCGCTACTTATAAACCGCATGGCATGCACGGTTGGAGACTAGAGGTAAAGCTAGTTATGCAACCTTTCAGATACATGAAAAATCCGCCAACTTTTACAGCTACAGGCTCAACGTCTATCAGAAACGAAGGAAATGTCTATAGTGAGCCGATTGTGGAGGTGGAAGGCAGTGGAGACGTGCTTTTAACAATAAATGGAACTTCAATGTACCTTACAGTCAATCGTAAAGTTACAATTGACTGTAGACATAAAAAACAAAATATCTACAATGCTGATATGGCTATCCAGAACACGCTCAGAAAACGTGGAGGATTTTTCCAGCTCAAGACAGGCTATAATGGTATTGTTTGGACAGGGAACGTAAGAAGCGTGAAGATTTATCCAAATTGGAGGTATATCATATGATTTACCTTACTTCAACAAATACCCCTTTAAACGATGCTTACAGTGATGAAATTGTGCAGGAGCGCAACAGTACCTATCAACTAAAATTTAGATTTCCTACAAGCAATCCCCAGTGGCAGTTGCTGAAAGAGGAAACCTTTTTGGTGGCGGATGACTTGCATGGTACTCAAGACTTTGTGATTTTTGAAGTGGAAAAGCAAAATGGCTATGTGCAAGTATACGCAAATCAAGTGCTCAGCCTTCTAAATAATTACATTATCGGAAGCATTGAGATTGACAATGCAAGTGGGACGCAGGCTTTAAGCCGATTCGCAGGCAGTATCACGCGCCAAAACCCTTTCTCTTTCTTTTCAGACATTGACGACAGGCACACCTACAATGAAAAAGATAAGAATGCTATGGAGGTCTTGGTAAAAGACAAGCACTCTATCCTTGGACAGTGGGGCGGTGACATGGTGCGTGATGGCTACAACTTACGATTACTTAAAAATGGCGGTTCAGAAAATGAATCGCTTTTTATGTATCGTAAAAACCTTTCTAGTTATCAGCACAAAAGCTCCACCAAAACACTAAAAACAAGAATCACCTTTAAGACAACGGTAAAAGGTGAAGGAGAAAAAGCACAAGAGCAACACCTTTCCGTAGTGATAGATAGCCCTTTAGTTGCTAGGTATAGCCAAATCTATGAAGCTATTGTAGAGGTCAATGACGAAAACGTAAAAGACCAGGCAAGCCTAATCGAATATGGTAAGAGATACTATCGAACTAGTATGTGCGACATGCTTGAAGATAGCCTTGAAATTTCCGTGGTAGGTCAGAGTGACGTGCCAGTGCATATCTTTGACGTGGTCAGCTTGTATCATGATGGCTATGGTCTTGACGTGCGGAAAAAGATTACTAAATACACTTACTCACCGATGGCTAAAAGGTTGCGGACAATCGGCTTTGGTGCTTTTAAGTCAAGCCTTGCGACTGCTATCGGTGGCGTGGTAAATGACGCTGTACAAAACGAAAGTAAGAAGCTAAACAGCCATTTTGAAGAATTGCTAAAAAAAGAGATTGATAATGCAAACAAGGCTTTTGACGCAGAATTTAAAAAGCGTGAAACGTCTATAAAAGAATCAATCGAACAGTACAAGACAAAAGCTGAAGAAATGGGTGCAGAGCTTCGAGACAAAATCGAAAAAGAGCAACCAGAACTAGTAAAAAAAATTCGTAAAGATCTGATGAGTGGTACGGACTCTATCGCTGAATTAAGCAAGAAGCTTGAGCAAGTCAGTGAGACGGCACGTATCAATGCGAACTTAATCGGTGGTAACAACAGCACTTACTACAACAAAAACAGGCTTAACGGTGGTACAGCTAAAAAGATTACTTATGGTACAGACTTTGTAGAGGTCGGGCACAATGGCGACGGCTTTGAAGTAGGGAAGACATATGTTATCAGTTGGTCAGCTTTGTGTAATCCATATGGCAAAAATGATATCACTATCACTTTTGATAAAAGCACTATATATGGTAGTGGTAGCGTAACGCTTGCACCAGACAATGCGGTAATGCCTAGAGCTACGCAATCGGTGAGCTCAAGTCAAACGAAGGTGCTAGCAGTATACCATGGGTGGTATTCATTGACCTACTCAAGTGATTGGTATATGCCTACCGCTACGCGCGTGCAAGTCAATGACAATTCAACTAGTTTTAGAGTTCCTTTGACGTACAAGAGCGTGGCAGATGCTCAGAACGCTACATATAGTACCGTTTGGAGCGACAATCCAGATCTAATTTTTGACGGAGGAAGAACATGACAGAAACAATCCCAGTACGGGTACAGCATAAGCGCATGACAGCCAGCGCATGGGCAAGTAGCCCTCTAGTCTTACTTGATGGTGAGTTAGGAGTAGAAAGCGATACAGGTAAGGTTAAGGTAGGTAATGGCCGTGACCGATTTTCCGCCTTGCAATACTTGACAGGGCCGAAGGGAGACCGTGGAGAGCGTGGAGAACAAGGGCCCCGTGGGGCAGATGGTGTTGTGCGGTTTGAAGGCTCAGCGGCAGAGCGTGCTTTGGAGCAGTATGCCAAAAAGTCTGAAACGCCAGTATATCGTATCGCGAATAGGGATATCTATGGTGCAAATGTTGGATCGGTCGCAACAATAAAAACAACCGATCTCATGAACCCTGACGGTATTAAGGTAGGGGATATTGTTGAAGACCTTTGGACGAATGACAGTACTGTAGATTATGAATTTTGGAAGGTGACGGCTGTTAGCGGTACTAATATTACTGTTCAAAAAATCGGTAAGAGAACATTCGTGATTTCTTACAATGATACAGACGTTAAGCGCCGTATCACAGCCCTTGAAGCAAGACCAGCCTTTGACTTTAACTCTTTAACACCTACACAAAAGAATATGCTACGAGGCTATCAAGGGCCTCAAGGACCAACAGGGCCAGCAGGACCCGCAGGGCCTAGGGGATCTGACGGACTAAGAGGGCGAGACGGTGCGCCAGGGAATACAATACTTGACCAAAACACTGGACAAGCGCTCAAATATTGGCGCGGTTCAAAAGCTCAGTATGACGCTATCTCTAACAAGGATAGTAACACGATTTATGACGTTTACACGTAAGGAGACTTTATGGCAAGACATAGGATTTTTGTTGGAGGGGCAAGTATAAAGTGGCGATATATTGGCGATAAGCTAGTATGGGAAAGACCAGTTCAATATCCGATTTTAGCAGATCTAAAGGGTGCCATGAGCGTGAGATATGTAGGTTTAGAAGTTCATCTGACCAATTACGGAGGCATTCCTGCGAATCTAAATATCAAAAATGGGAGATGGTTCTATCTAGTCGGAAGGGGCAAAATTCGCTATTACAACACTTTGGAGTTAAAAGACAAGCTTATAGTCGGTTTCAACAACGAAGTTGATTTACATATAGTGAAACAAGCTCTCCCAGAGGGGTATTATGACAATACATGGATTCAAATTCTAGGGAATGAAATTGAATAGAAAGGATAGATAAGACATGGATATTACCATTCAAAACGTGCGTTCGCCAGCGCTTGAGCATAATGGTAGATATTACAAGGTGTTTCAGCCTAGGACAGCAAACGAACTACTAAAACTTCATCATATGGGGTGCGTAGGAGATACGGTGCTGACGGATATCCAGCTTGAGCAAGGGGATTTTCCTACAAACTTTGTAGAGCCAACAATCACGCAACGTGCACTTGCAGGTATCTTCAAGGATATGCGTTCTATTGAATTGGAATTGAGAGATCCAAACAGTACGCTTTGGGGCAAAATTCAGCAGAACAACCAAGGGGCGCTAACTCAATTCTTTGACACAAACGTTAAGAGTGCGATTGCTCAGACAGCAAGCGAAATCAGGCAGGAAGTGCGTGATGCCGCTAACAGCGCAAGGGTTCAAGTAAATTCAAGCGGTGTAACTATCGGAGCTACAACGGTTACAGGGAAGCAGTTAGCTTCAACTATCTCAACTAGCTCAGAAGCGATTGACTTGATAGCGCCAAAAATTCGTGTGAAGTCTGATATGCTTGTGGATGGGTCAGTAACAGCCAGTAAGATGGCCGCAGGGTCTATCAGAGCAGAGCATATCAGTTCAGGCGCAATTACAGCAGACAAGATTGAAATCAGTGACGCTCTTATCAATAAGATTGTGGCAAGGGATATCCTTGCAGATAAGATTGCTTCCAAGCAAATCTTTGCGACCAAGATTGAGTCTATTGTCTCAAGCTCAACATTCCTGCAAGCCTATCAAGGTGAAATTGGAGGTTTCACCATTGGACGATATCCAGGGGGTTCAGGACGTTGGATATCAGGTATTAACACTTTTTCAGTAGGTATGGGAAATGGCGGAAGCTTTGGTGAAAACCGTACAGCATTTTGGGCCAATTGGGGTAGTAGTTGGGATCATCACGGGCCAGATGCGTGGTTCGTAACTTCAGCAGGAAAAATGTACTGCTTTAACACAGTGGACTTCCATGACCGTGTAGACTTTTCTAATACTGCTACAGTAAATTTCTATACAAAATTAAATGCAACAAGTGGTATCTGGACGGGTAACGGAGATATCCATGGTAATGGCTCAAACCCAGCAGGCGGTGATAATGCGGTTTGTTGGTGGAATCAAATCACTACGGCAAAATGGCGCGGATATGCAGGTATCACTTCAAGCTCAGACAAGCGACTTAAAGAAAATATCACAGGGACTAAAGTTAAAGGGATTGATAAAATCAATGCTTTGAACTTGGTCTCTTTTGATTTCATCAAGAATAAGAAGCATGAAGATATTGGATTGATTGCGCAGGAAGTGCAGAAAGTAGTGCCAGAAGCGATTGAAGTAGATGATGAGACAAGCTACTTATCTATCAACTACGCAAAATTTGTACCGTACTTGCTGAAAGCCGTGCAGGAGCTCACGGATAAAGTAGACAATTTGGAGGGTAAATAATGAATGAAGATACAACTTTTGAAACACTACTACAGCAGAAACTAGCTAGTAAACTTGCGGAAAAAGAGCATGAACTTGCTTTTCTAGAAGTAAATAACTTTTTATTAGCTACGGAGCTTGAAGCGTTAAAGGCAGTACTCGCCTATGATAGCTCACTTAAGGAGCTTTTTGAAGAAGTACAGACGAAAATGAAAGAAGGAAAACAACAATGACAAACACTTATGAATTAGCGATTAAACCATATCTTAAAGGTGGCGAAAATGTGACAGTAGTAGCTATCAAGGCTAAATCAGCGGGGCGCTACTCTTATGAAGAATGTGAGCTACAAGGCGACCGTACACAAGACAGTGAAGGCTCAATCATTCAAGCAGTGCTTGACCTTGTACGTACTGAACTTGACCCAGGCAGTGCCTTGGTACAAACTCAGGCGAAGTTGGAGCAACAACAGGCGAAGTTGGAACAAGCGGAAGCTAAAATCACAGTTACGGATCAAGCGGTTCAGCACAACCGTGAAGAAACTGACCGTTATGGAAAGATTATCCATGCAGTAGTGCTCAATGCAGTAGCAAGCAAATCAATCGCCTATGGTACAAGTTACAAGGAATTGGTGGAGCTTATCCCTCTAGCTGAAGTAGGCAAAACTTATCACGCGCATGACCTAGTAGCCATTGAAGACCCGAATCACATTGAAGTGGACGGGGAAGGTAAACGTATCTTGGTACAGTTTAACAAGGAATTTACCTACAATGGCGAACCTGTAACAGACTTTGCCCGTAACGGACGCCTTGAGTTGGACGGAACAGGGGCCGCTTGGAAGTACGAGCCTAAAGCTTAGAAGCGTATAGAGAAGGGGGCTTATGGAGATTTTTGACAAAATCGAACATTTTTTCACTAGCGTCATGCCAGTGCTCACCCCGACAATCATTGCATGGATAAGCTATAGGTTGCCGAAAAAAGCGAAAGAAGAGACGGATAAAATCGTCTCAGAGCTTGAAGACGTGAAGAAGCAAATTGACGAAGCACACAAGACCGCAAAAGATAGTAACGCAAAAATCGATGAAGTGCAGGAAAAGCTAAAAGTACACGATGAGGCGCATCTCAATACCATGAAGTTGCGCCTTGGGCGTGATATGCGACGGGCTATCCGTAGAAAGTATACTTCCCGTGATGAATTTTCATTGGTAGAAAGTATGCACAAAAGCTATAAGGCTTTAGGTGGAAACGGATATATCGACCGCCTTTTCAGTGATTTTGAGAAGTTGGATATCAGAGCGGAGATTTTGGACGAAGATGATTAAAAGGAGGGCACGATGATATGCGCAAATAAGAAAAATTCAACAAATTTAGCGCGGATTGATGGAGGTTTGGTCGTTAAGCAAGGCGACCTTGCCTCTTCTTTCGGCTATGCTCTTTTAGATGAAAACTACCAGCTGGTCACGGGTCTTGATGGCGAAATGGCGACAGTCACGCTCACTAAAGGCATTCACAAGTGGATGAAGCGCGTGGAAGTTAGTGGCAGTGCCGTAGCTTTTCACTTAGATAGTATCTTGCCTAGTGGTCGCTGGCGCTTGGAGATTACCGTAGGAGAGTATGTCTTTCCTAGTGATAGAGCTACTATGATACATGTGGAAAGCGCAGACAAGGAGCTAGTCACAGAAGAAGCGCTCAAGCTGAAGGAGTTTGACGTAGAGAAAGTAGTAGAGAAAGTGATAGCTGAAAAGCACCTCACACCATCTACAGACGCAGGAACTCATGCAGGTCAAGGAGATTTTCCAGACTTGCTTTTTTATTACAACTTAGGAAAGGTTTAGAAGAAAATGGACACAAGTAAATTAATTGCATTCGCACAAGCGGTCGGAGTTGATATCAAGGAATTGAAGCAACTTCTTAATGGCAAGATTGATAATGCAACAGTAACACAATTGATTGAGCAAGCTAAAACCGCAGTCAAAAATGAAATTTTGGGCGAAGGCGTATCAGAGGATTTGAATACGCTGAAAGAAATCGCTGAAAAAATCGCAACCATGAGCGGTAGCACTGAAGGCGCAGTTGTACAAAAAATCTCAGATTTAGGTACACGACTTGATACTTTTGCCAATCTTGACCTTGTAACAGTCTACAACCAAGCGAAAGCGTGAAGCCTATGAGCAATTTAGAGGAATTCGCGCAAGCGGTTGGCCGTGATATCAAGGTGCTGAATCAAAAGCCAGAGCCTCAATTAACTCTAACAGGCAACACCCTCGGCATTGTCGGGGGTAACAGGGTAACGCTACCGATTCAGCAAAATACCTATACAACTCTATCAGGAGCTGGCACTCCTGATGGTAAAGTAGTAGCCAATCCAGGAGACACTTATATAAATAAAAGTGTCTCTTTAGGAGATTACTACTATTACAAAGAACGAAATCCAGGCAGAAATACAGGTTGGAAAGTCTTGTATGGAAGTATGGGTGTCAATATTAATTTATTGACAGGGAGTAGAATTAGATTCGCAAGAGAAAACTATTTCGTAAGTGCTTCTATCACTGATTTAACAGTATCATTGGATTCACTCAAAAATGGTCAAGCCCGTGATTTTTATCAAGACGGTGAAAATGTAGTAATTAGATTTGTTCCTGTTAAACAATTTGACGCAAGGGAAAGTGTTATTCCTCAAGGATTTAGGCCTTCAGGGAACTTCCTAGTGCCAGCTTATTCAAAAAGCGGAGACAGTATAGGATTATTCAAGTTTGAGCAAACATATGGAATCGTGAAGTTGATTTTGAATGATATCAATAAAGATAGTATCACAAGCGAAATGCTGAAAGGAATTAACTCAGGCTTGATTGTATATCCAACACAAGAAGCATGGCCTACAAAATTACCATAAGAAAGGAATTTAACAATGTCACAATTTAATGAGTTTATTATTGCTTTTGCTACAGGATTTTTAGCTGTAGCAATAGGTGGTATCGTAAAAGCAGTGAAAGAGTATCTTTTGCAAAAAGGCGGAGAGAAAGCTGTAAAAATCGCTGAAATCCTAGCTAAAAATGCAGTACACGCAGTAGAGCAGGTAGCGACTGAAACAGGCTATAAGGGCGATGAAAAGCTTGAGCAAGCTAAAGTCTACATGATCTCAGAGCTTAAAAAATACAATGTCAGCATGACAGATAAAGAGCTTGAAGTGTTCGTTGAATCAGCAGTGAAGCAGATGAATGACGCTTGGAAAGGACAGTAGGCATGGATATTGATACTAGCAGATACAGAGAAGGCTTACCACAAGTAGGCTATGCGCCATATCGACAAGTACACGCTCACTCTACTGGAAACCGTAATTCTACCGTGCAAAATGAAGCGGACTATCACTATAGAAAAGACCCTGATTTAGGGTTCTTTTCTCATGTAGTAGGTAATGGACGTGTCATGCAAGTAGGCCCGACAAACAACGGATCATACGACGTTGGAGGCGGGTGGAATGCTGAAACCTATGCAGCGGTTGAATTGATTGAAAGCCATTCAACTAAAGAAGAGTTCATGGAAGACTACCGCCTTTATATCGAACTCTTGCGAAATCTAGCAGATGAAGCAGGCCTACCGAAGACACTTGACACAGATGACTTGGAAGGCATCAAGACGCATGAATACTGTACGAATAACCAACCCGACAACCATTCAGACCACGTTGACCCTTATCCATATCTGGCAAAATGGGGCATTAGCCGTGAACAGTTCAAACACGACATTGAAAACGGCTTGAACGTTGAAGCAGGATGGAAGAAGAACGGCACTGGCTACTGGTACGTACACTCAGACGGCTCCTATCCAAAAGACAAGTTTGAAAAAGTTGAAGGCACTTGGTACTACTTCGACGGGTCAGGCTACATGCTTGCAGACCGTTGGAAAAAGCATTCTGATGGTAACTGGTACTGGTTTGACCACTCAGGCGCTATGGCTACAGGCTGGAAGAAGATTGCTGATAAATGGTACTACTTTGACGTAGAAGGTGCTATGAAGACAGGTTGGGTCAAGTATAAAGATACTTGGTACTATCTTGACGCTAAAGAAGGCACTATGGTATCAAATGCTTTTGTACAGTCAGCCGATAAAAAAGGTTGGTACTACCTCAAGGCAGACGGAACGATGGCAGATAAACCAGAGTTCACAGTAGAGCCTCAAGGTCTCATTACTGTAAAATGATAAAAAATCTTCCTATATAATAGGAAGAAAGTTGAAGAAAAATTTCACCGCAGGCAGTAGCTTGCGGTTTTTTTATTGCTTAAAAGGTTGGATTTTAAATCAAAGTAATGCAAATCGAATAAACGCATTTGAAATGCGCAAAATCATTTTTTTATCAAAAATATTTTTTTGAAAAAAATTATCTTTTCTATTGACAATACACAACATATGTTGTATACTTAAAATGTAAGATAGAAAAAAAGAAAAAGAGGTATTCGAAATGAATAGTGCAGTATTTTGTGGAAGATTTGACAACGGCCATGATTATTATGACGCTCATGCCAGTGTTGTGATTGATGATAAGAAGAAAGAGCTTGATGCAGAAGAAATTTGTAAAATCGCAGATGCTCTAAGACGCTATCACCGTGGAACATGCGTAGATATATACGTTGATGGTTCTGAGATTGAATGGCATACTGATTGCGGTAATGCTTATTATGCTGAAGATGGTTCGCTAGTTGTGAAAGAAGGTTTCGAATGGTTGAATTGGTCTTGTTCAGCAGATGAGATTGCTGAGGCCTATCACGCTATGGAAGAATCAGAAGAGATTGCATAGAAAAAGAGCTGGGGGATTCCCAGCTCTATTGTAAGATAGATCGGTTGTAGAGTAACAACCTTAGAAAGATTATATCATGAAAATAGATACAAGGCAAATTGAATGGATGCTGGATCACGCAACAGGCTATCAGGTTGCTAAGCTGAGCGGTGTCGCTCAGCAGACCATTTCAGCTCTCATCACTGGCAAGCGTAAACTTGAAAATCTAACAATCATAACTGGGTATAAATTGACTGAGGCTTCATACCTTCTTCAAGAAGAATTTTTAAGAAAGAATGAAGGTATAATACTTGAAGCAAAGGAAGACATGGATATCTATGATGGAGATTTTGAAGTTGTCGCAGTATTGATGAGTGATGGTTTCATCAACAAGTACATCTATGCCAATCCTCCAACGAGAGAAGATTTTGAAACCGATAAAGAGTTTGAGGAAATCCTGGAAGGACACTATGAGAGCCTTGAAGCTTTGAAAGGCCTTGATGTCAAAAAAATGAAGCTGAAAGATTTACTCAAGCAACTAGAAGAACAACGAAACTTTTTTAAAAATAATAACTAAAAAGAGCTGACTTTTCAGCCAGCTCATATGTATAAATAAAAAAGAAAGGCGGATAAGGCACCGCCTTGATAGTTATTATACCATGAAAACATTTTTTAATCAAATTGATTTTTTAAAAAAATATTCTCTAAAAAAAGTGGTGATTTTTTCATCACTTTTTATTTTTTTTACGAATAGATAAGTAGGAGGATAAAAAAATGAAAATCATAAACATTGAACAAGCAAGCATTGAGAAAACGGATCTAGGTTTTGAGCACTGGGTAGCAGTGACGTACAGCTTACCTTTTTTGAAAAATGAGTACACGGTAAATCTTTTGCTCTTGCTGGACTTTGAGGTAGAAGATAAAGAGCTACTAGACTATCTGATCATGAGCTGGAAGTACAGGGATTTGGTAAATCATTCAACACTTATGTATCAAGTAGAAAGGGATATGTAGGGGTGCCCCATGGGGCACAAATGGGGCAAAGTTGTATTTTTTTTGTGTTTTCATGGTCAAAAATCAGTGTAAGTTACCTCTTATAAATGCTTATTTTAAGCCTTTTCTGGCTTATGTGTGCTTATTTATATAGGTTGTTTCAATTACTCTTAAATAATAGAGCGACTACATTAGTAGCTTAAAAACATTATTAAACCGCTATTCTTAGGAGTAGTGGTTTTTCTTTTTATTCTAAAAGGGGCAAAAAAGGGAAAAGGAATCTTTAAAAGTGAGGAGAGTTAGATTGAAAGAATCATATTGGTAAATCGAAATGATGGATATTTGTATCATGTCATAAATAGTTATCAAACGATAATATTGATTTTCTTACAAATTAAGAGTATAATTTATAAAAATGAGTGTTTACTCAATTTTTGTGAAATTAAGGAGTAAAGAAAATGGTTGTTGAAGCAATAGAGTACAGTCGTTTCGGTAACGAAGAGGTCTTGGATTTGCTGAAGATCGACTCTACAGCCTTGGATGTAAATCAGGTGAGAGTAGAAGTTCATGCTGTTGGTTTAAATCCTATTGATTATAAAACTTTTGAGGGAGCGAAACCCCTTCGATTTCTATCTTTTATAACGAAATTAAGGAAACCAAGTCGTTGGTTTGAATCTAAATCATCTTTATTTCCAAGAGGTGTGGGGAGAGATTTTTCTGGAGTTATTACAGAAGTTGGAAATGAAGTAACTAGGTTTTCAGTAGGGGATAAGGTGTTTGGAACCATGATTAGCGATCCTGGTTTGGGAACTAAGAGGGGAGCTTTAGCAACAGAAATTTGTGTCAATGAATCAGAAATTGTATTGAAACCAGAGATGATCGACATGACTCACGCAGCTACTATGGGAGTAGCTGCTCTAACTGTGGGTGGGGCTTTTAGAAGAATCGGTTTAAATTCAAGAGATACTGTTGTTATTTCAGCTGCAGCAGGAGGTATTGGAAGTATTGCAGTACAGTATGCAGTTGCTAAGGGGGCGACAGTGATTGGAATAGCAAGTAAGAAAAATGCAGAGTATCTGAAGTCTTTAGGTGCCATACCAGTAAGTTACGAAGAGAATATCAAGAAGGCTCTTCTATCAGCTAGTCCAACGCCTATTACAAAATTTTTGGATTGTTATGGATCTGATTATGTTAGATTGGCTTTTAGTTTAGGCTTGAAGGGGACAGCTATTGGGACATTACTACCTTCGCCCTATGTTATGATAAAAGGTGCTCAGTTTACTGGTCCGAGACATTCCACATATGATGATTTTAGCACTTTAGCTGAAATGGTCTCAGACGGGAAGGTTCAGCTGAAAATGGATCAAGTGTATGACTTTTCTCTAAAGTCAGTTAGAGAAGCCTATCGTAGTCTGAAAATGGGACACAGTCGAGGCAAAAAAGTCGTAAAAGTAAGAGAGTAGAAGAGAGGTGCTAGCGATGGAAAGTTTAGAACAAAAGTATGCTCAGACGTTAGAAGTTAGTGACTTGAGCTTGAAACAACGTCGAGTATTATTATCAAGCTTAAAATTATTTTCAGAAATTGGATTTGAGAATACAAAGTCCAGCCTTATTGCCGAACGCGCTGGAGTGTCAGAAGGAACTGTTTTTAGTTACTTTAAAACAAAGGAAGGTATTTTAGAAGCCATTTTATCTACTTTTCTAGAACAGGTTATTCCAGAAGTAATTGCGGATTTCTCAGAAAAAAAATTCACAGTAGATCAAGAAACTTTTCCCTTCTTTTTAAAAAGTATTGTTCGAGATAGGCTCTTTTTCATTCAGGAGAATCAAATGCATGTTAAAATTCTCTTGGGGCGTTCTTTTATTGATAAAAATCTTTCTATCCAGTTAGGAAATATTATTGTTCAATCTATAATAGAACCAATTAGCACTGTTTTAAATCAATTTAAAGAAAAAGAACTTATTCTAAATTGGTCAAATGAAAGAATTGTTCGATACATTTTAGCATTGAGTTTTTCTTATCTTATTCCCATGATGTTGAATGATGAAGGAACTATAAACATAGATGAAGCAGTTGATGAGATTGTTGAATGTTTGTCATCTGCCCTAATGAAAGTAAAATAAATTCTGATGTTAAAACTCACTGTTAATGGTGCGTTTTTTGAATTCAAGCTAAAAATCCCCAATCGGAGCGATTGAGGATTAATCAGATGAATCTTAAACAATACCTTGTGCAATCATAGCGTTTGCTACATTTTCAAAGGCAGCAATGTTAGCTCCTGCAAGGTAGTCTTTATCAAGACCATATATTTCTGAAGTTGTTTTAGCAGTGTTGAAGATGTTTGTCATGATATCTTTGAGACGGCCATCAACTTCTTCACGAGTCCATGAGAGGCGAAGGCTATTTTGGCTCATTTCAAGGGCTGAAACGGCTACACCACCTGCATTGGCAGCTTTTGCAGGTCCGTAGAAGATTCCATTTTCTTTGTAAACTTTGATGGCATCAAGGTCGCTTGGCATGTTGGCACCTTCAGATACACAGATAACGCCTTGAGCAACTAAACGTTTAGCTGCTTCACCGTTGATTTCGTTTTGAGTCGCACATGGAAGAGCGATATCATAGTTTCCAGCGTAAGTCCATACAGAACCTTCATGATAAGTAGCAGTTGCTTTCTCAGCTGCATACTCAGTCAAACGAGCGCGACGTTTCTCTTTAACATCAACCAAAAGATCAAAGTCGATACCATTTTCATCGATGACATAACCATTTGAATCAGATACAGAGATAACAGTTGCACCAAGTTCAGTCGCTTTTTGAAGAGCGTATTGAGCCACGTTACCAGAACCTGAAATAACAACTTTCTTACCAGCAAAGCTGTTACCGTTAGCTTTAAGCATTTCTTCAGTGTAGTAAACTAAACCGTAACCAGTTGCTTCTGGACGAATCAAGCTACCACCAAATCCAAGAGGTTTACCAGTCAAGACACCAGCATCAAATTGGTTAAGGCGTTTGTATTGACCGTAAAGGTAACCAATTTCACGTCCACCAACACCGATATCACCAGCAGGTACGTCAAGTGATGGGCCAATGTATTTTTGCAGTTCAGTCATGAAGCTTTGGCAGAAGCGCATCACTTCAGCATCTGTTTTACCTTTAGGATCGAAGTCTGATCCACCTTTACCTCCACCGATAGGAAGTCCAGTCAAGACGTTTTTAAAGATTTGTTCAAATCCGAGGAATTTCAAAATCCCTTGGTTTACAGTTGGGTGGAAACGAAGTCCGCCTTTGTATGGTCCAACAGCTGAGTTGAATTGAACACGGTAGCCACGGTTTACTTGAACTTTTCCATCACGGTCAACCCAAGGAACACGGAAAGAAATCACGCGCTCTGGTTCAGTAATACGTGCCAAGATATTTTCTTCGATATACTCAGGGTGTTTTTCAAATACAGGTTCTAAAGTGTTGAAAAATTCTTCAACAGCTTGGAGGAACTCAGCCTCGTGCCCGTTACGAGCTTTTACAGTTTCAAACACGCTTTGGATATATTCTTTAGCAGATGTCATATCGTTCTCCTTTTGTTGTCATATTTTATTACGTGAGTCATTATAGCAGAATTTTTTTTTACTGTAAAGAAAAAAACAGAAATTTTCTAAAAATTCTTTCAATTTAGTTTTTTTGATTTTTTGAAAATAGATAAAAAACGAACGTTTTTCTTATAAATGCCTTTCTTAAAGAGAAAATCTGAAAATATGGTATAATATTAGCAATAAAAGGAATCTGGAGGATCAGAATCATGGTATCAACGAAAACACAAATTGCTGGTTTTGAGTTTGACAATTGCTTGATGAACGCAGCAGGTGTAGCTTGTATGACAATAGCGGAGTTGGAAGGTGTCAAAGACTCAGCAGCAGGAACCTTTGTCACTAAGACAGCAACCTTGGACTTCCGACAGGGAAATCCTGAACCTCGTTACCAAGATGTTCCACTTGGTTCTATCAACTCCATGGGCTTGCCAAACAATGGCTTAGACTACTATCTGGACTATCTTTTGGACTTGCAGGAAAAAGAGCCAAACCGTACTTTCTTCCTATCTCTAGTTGGCATGTCTCCAGAAGAAACACATACCATCTTGAAAAAAGTCCAAGAGAGTGAGTTTAAAGGACTGACTGAGCTCAATCTCTCTTGTCCAAATGTTCCAGGAAAACCTCAGATTGCCTATGATTTTGAGACAACAGACCGTATCTTGTCAGAGGTATTTGCCTACTTTACCAAACCTCTTGGGATCAAATTGCCACCTTATTTTGATATTGTCCACTTTGACCAAGCGGCTGCTATTTTCAACAAATATCCGCTCAAGTTTGTTAACTGTGTTAACTCTATCGGAAACGGCCTTTATATAGAAGATGAGTCGGTCGTGATTCGTCCTAAGAATGGTTTTGGTGGAATTGGTGGAGAATACATCAAACCGACTGCTCTTGCTAATGTACACGCCTTTTACCAATGTTTAAATCCGCAAATCCAAATCATCGGAACGGGTGGCGTTCTGACGGGTCGTGATGCCTTTGAACACATCCTCTGCGGTGCTAGCATGGTGCAAGTAGGGACCACCCTACACAAAGAAGGTGTCGGTGCTTTTGAGCGCATTACCAATGAACTAAAAGCAATCATGACGGAAAAAGGGTACGAAAACCTAGAAGATTTCCGTGGGAAATTGCGCTATATTGACTAAATGAAATAGAAAAACAAGAAGAAAGCAGAGAAGATGCTAGCCATAGAAGAAAGTCAAAATTTGTCTTTATCAAACTTATCTAGCCTGACCTTATTTACAGGTTCGGACCAAGGTCAGTTTGAAGTTATGAAAGATCAGGTGCTGAGACAGATTGGCTATGATCCAGCCGACCTCAATTTTGCCTACTTTGATATGAAAGAAGTGGTCTACAAGGATGTGGAACTGGAGTTGGTCAGCCTTCCTTTCTTTGCGGATGAGAAAATCGTGATATTGGATCATTTTGTCGATATCACGACTGCTAAAAAGCGCTTTTTAACAGATGATGAGCTCAAGTCGTTCGAAGAATACCTTGATAACCCTTCACCAACAACCAAGTTGTTAATCTTTGCAGAAGGAAAACTGGATAGTAAAAGACGGCTGGTAAAATTACTTAAGCGTGATGCCAAGGTCTTTGATGCAGTAGAAGCAAAAGAACAAGAATTGCGCCAGTATTTCCAAAAGTGGAGCCAGAAACAAGGTCTGCAGTTTGCCAATCATTCTTTTGAAAATCTTCTCGTCAAGTCGGGTTTTCAATTTAGCGAAGTCCAGAAAAATCTCCTCTTTTTACAGTCCTATAAGGCAGATTCTATTATCGAGGAAAAGGACATTGTCGAGGCAATTCCTAAAACCTTGCAGGACAATATCTTTGACTTAACTCAGTTTATTCTGACTAAAAAGATGGACCAGGCGCGCGATTTGGTTAGAGATTTGACCTTGCAAGGTGAAGATGAAATTAAACTGATTGCAGTCATGCTGGGACAATTTCGGACTTTTACTCAGGTGAAGATTTTGTCAGAGTCTGGGCAAACAGAATCGCAGATTGGAAGTAGTTTAGGTAGTTTTCTCGGACGTAACCCAAATCCTTATCAAATCAAGTTTGCGCTGAGAGATGCGCGAGGACTTTCCTTGAGCTTTTTGAAGCAAGCTATTTCTTATTTGATTGAGACAGACTATCAGATTAAGACAGGTCTTTATGAAAAAGGTTTCCTTTTTGAAAAAGCACTCTTACAGATTGCTAGTCAGGTCAATTGACATTTTTTTGAAACTACAACCCACGTCAAGATTATCTTGTCGTGGATTTCTTGCTGATTTGCTTATTTTATTAGAAAGTATGTCAGTGATTTTCTTATCTATAAGCAAAAAACTTGAAAAAAGTGAATGTTTGCGTTATCATTTTCATATAGAAAGAAAAAGAGGTATTACAGATGGCTATTATCTTACCAGAACTTCCATATGCATACGACGCTTTGGAACCATACATCGATGCGGAAACAATGCACTTGCACCATGACAAACACCATCAAACTTATGTCAACAATGCCAATGCAGCTCTAGAAAAACACCCTGAAATCGGTGAAGATCTTGAAGCCTTGCTTGCTGATGTAGAATCTATTCCAGCTGATATCCGTCAAGCACTTATCAACAACGGTGGTGGACACTTGAACCACGCTCTTTTCTGGGAATTGATGACTCCTGAAAAAACAGCTCCATCAGCAGAACTTGCAGCAGCAATCGATGCAACATTTGGTTCATTTGAAGAATTCCAAGCAGCCTTCACTACAGCAGCAACAACTCGTTTCGGTTCTGGATGGGCATGGTTGGTTGTTAACAAAGAAGGGAAGCTTGAAGTGACTTCAACAGCAAACCAAGACACACCAATCTCAGAAGGTAAAACACCAATCTTGGGCTTGGACGTTTGGGAACATGCTTACTATGTGAAATACCGCAACGTGCGTCCTGACTACATCAAAGCTTTCTTCTCAGTAATCAACTGGAAGAAAGTAGATGAATTGTACGCAGCTGCTAAATAATGATAGTTGGAGGGAAGAATTGTTCTTCTCTTTTTAAGGTTATATTATTTTGGTCTGATAAAATCGTCAGACTTTTTTCATTTTTATGAGAAACGTGCTAACTGCTGGAAATTATGGTAGAATAAAGTATTAAGTAATCGTGGAAAAAGGATATCTATGCGAAAAGAAATTGCACCTGAATTATACAACTATAACAAGTTTCCTGGTCCTGAGTTCCATTTACATAGGGACAAGGTCGAAACGGAAGGGATAGCTTTTTCCTTGGTGGAAAATATCAAGGATGCCTTTGATGTGACGGCTTTTAATCAGCGTTTTTCAGAAGTCTTAACTAAGTTTGATTATATCGTGGGAGATTGGAGCAACGAACAGCTTCGCCTACGAGGTTTTTACAAGGATGACCGAACAGAAGAAAAACTTGAAAAAATCAGTCGTTTACAAGACTACCTTTTAGAGTATTGTAGTTATGGTTGTGCCTATTTTGTCCTAGAAAATGAAGCCCCTAAGCGAGCATCATTTGACAAGAAAATGCGTAAGAAGGAAGAAGAACAGCCTTCTAAAAAAGGAAAGAAACCGGCTCAAACAAAACGAAAACCGAATGCAGATAAGAAAAATAGACGTCGTCAGAAAGACCAGCATTCTCAGAAAGAGGACAAGGGACAACGTCATTTTGTCATTCGTCAGAAGTGAGTAGAGAATAAGGAGAAGAAATGAAACCGTCAATTTATAGTTTAACACGTCAAACCATGCAGGAATGGGTTTTGGAGCAGGGAGAAAAGAAATTCCGTGCAGACCAAATTTGGGAATGGCTTTACCGTAAACGTATCCAGTCATTTGAAGAGATGACCAACCTTTCCAAGGATTTGATTGCTAAGCTTAATGACCAGTTTGTGGTCAATCCCTTGAAACAACGTATCGTTCAAGAGTCTGCTGATGGGACAGTTAAATATCTTTTTGAATTGCCAGATGGAATGCTGATTGAGACAGTACTCATGCGTCAACACTATGGTTTGTCTGTCTGTGTGACCACTCAGGTCGGCTGTAATATCGGTTGTACCTTCTGTGCCTCTGGTTTGATTAAGAAACAACGTGACCTCAATAACGGTGAAATCGTAGCGCAAATCATGCTGGTTCAGAAATACTTTGATGAGCGTGGTCAGGACGAGCGCGTCAGCCATATCGTTGTCATGGGTATCGGTGAACCATTTGATAACTACAACAATGTCTTGAATTTCGTCCGTACTATCAATGATGACAAGGGAATGGCCATCGGTGCTCGTCACATTACGGTTTCAACCTCAGGTTTGGCCCATAAAATTCGTGATTTTGCTAATGAAGGGGTTCAGGTCAATCTTGCCGTGTCACTTCACGCACCCAACAATGAATTGCGTTCAAGCATCATGAAGATTAACCGTGCCTTTCCGATTGAAAAACTCTTTGCGGCTATTGAGTACTACATCGAAACAACCAATCGTCGTGTGACCTTTGAGTATATCATGCTCAATGAAGTCAATGACGGTGTAGAACAAGCCTTGGAATTGGCTGAATTGCTCAAGAACATCAAGAAATTGTCTTATGTAAACTTGATTCCTTATAACCCAGTTAGTGAGCATGACCAATACAGCCGTAGTCCTAAAGAGCGCGTCCTGGCCTTCTATGATACGCTTAAGAAAAAAGGGGTTAACTGTGTTGTTCGTCAAGAACATGGTACAGATATTGATGCAGCTTGTGGACAATTGCGCTCTAATACAATGAAACGTGACCGCCAGAAAGCAGTTGCAGCAGTCAATCCTTAATGATGAAGAAGACCTATAATCATATTTTGGTCTGGGGAGTCATTTTCTATAGTATTTGCATCGTTTATTTTTGCTTTACTCCTCAAGAACAATCTCCCGTGGGGGTGGAAACTCCAGGTATTCAGCATCTTGGACGCCTGGTTTTTCTTTTGACTCCTTTCAATTCTTTCTGGAAACTGGGTGAAGTGAGTGACATAGGACAATTATGTTGGATTTTTCTACAAAATATCCTCAATGTCTTCTTGCTTTTTCCTTTGATTTTCCAACTCCTTTATCTCCTTCCAAACTTGCGTAAAACAAAAAAGGTCCTT
The DNA here is from genome assembly GCF_002096855.1 of Streptococcus mitis. Classification (GTDB taxonomy): domain Bacteria; phylum Bacillota; class Bacilli; order Lactobacillales; family Streptococcaceae; genus Streptococcus; species Streptococcus mitis_Y. The sequence goes on from NZ_NCVH01000031.1 coordinate 137,196, forward strand.
CTTTTTAGTTTTCTAGTGAGTTTTGGAATCGAGTGTACGCAGTTAGTCTTGGACTTTTTCTTTGATTTTAATCGCGTCTTTGAGATTGATGATTTGTGGACCAATACCTTGGGTGGCTATCTGGCTTTGATCCTCTATAAACGATTACATAAAAACAAGATAAGGAATTAATATGAGTATTTTAGAAGTTAAAAATCTGAGTCATGGTTTTGGTGACCGTGCAATTTTTGAAGATGTGTCCTTCCGTCTCCTCAAGGGAGAACATATCGGCCTGGTCGGTGCCAATGGTGAAGGGAAATCAACCTTTATGAGTATTGTGACTGGTAAAATGCTGCCAGATGAAGGGAAGGTTGAGTGGTCCAAATATGTGACTGCTGGTTACTTGGATCAGCACTCCGTCCTTGCTGAAGGGCAGTCGGTACGCGATGTTCTCCGTACGGCCTTTGATGAGCTATTCAAAGCGGAAGCCCGGATCAATGACCTCTATATGGAAATGGCTGAAGACGGAGCAGATGTTGATGCTCTCATGGAAGAAGTGGGAGAACTCCAAGACCGTTTGGAGAGTCGTGATTTCTATACCTTGGATGCTAAGATTGATGAAGTAGCGCGTGCTCTTGGTGTCATGGACTTTGGCATGGATACGGATGTAACTTCTTTGTCAGGTGGGCAAAGAACCAAGGTGCTTTTGGCTAAACTCCTCCTTGAAAAGCCTGATATCTTGCTTTTGGATGAGCCGACCAACTACTTGGATGCTGAGCATATTGATTGGCTCAAGCGCTATCTCCAAAACTATGAGAATGCCTTTGTCCTTATTTCACATGATATCCCATTCCTGAACGATGTTATCAATATTGTCTATCATGTGGAAAATCAACAGCTGACGCGTTATTCTGGTGACTACTACCAGTTCCAAGAAGTCTATGCGATGAAGAAATCTCAGCTAGAGGCAGCCTACGAACGTCAGCAGAAAGAGATTGCAGACCTCAAGGACTTTGTGGCTCGAAACAAAGCGCGTGTTGCAACACGAAACATGGCCATGTCTCGCCAAAAGAAATTGGATAAGATGGATATTATCGAACTGCAAAGTGAGAAGCCAAAACCATCCTTTGATTTCAAACCAGCTCGTACGCCAGGGCGCTTTATCTTCCAAGCCAAGGACTTGCAGATTGGTTATGACCGTCCCCTTACCAAACCATTAAACCTCACCTTTGAACGCAATCAAAAGATTGCCATTATTGGAGCCAATGGTATTGGGAAAACAACTCTCTTGAAGTCTCTCTTGGGCATTATTCCGCCAATCGCTGGGGAAGTTGAACGTGGCGACTACCTAGAACTTGGCTACTTTGAGCAAGAAGTAGAAGGTGGCAATCGTCAAACCCCTCTTGAAGCTGTCTGGAATGCCTTTCCTGCACTCAATCAGGCAGAAGTTCGTGCAGTCCTTGCTCGTTGTGGTTTGACAACAAAGCATATCGAAAGCCAAATTCAGGTCTTATCAGGTGGTGAACAAGCCAAGGTGCGTTTCTGTCTCTTGATGAATCGTGAAAACAACGTCTTAGTGCTGGACGAGCCGACCAACCACTTGGATGTAGATGCCAAGGATGAACTCAAACGGGCGCTTAAAGAATACAAAGGAAGCATTCTAATGGTTTGCCACGAACCAGACTTCTATGAAGGCTGGATGGACCAAATCTGGGATTTTAATAATTTAACTTAAGAATGAGAGTAAAAGAAATACAGTACCGAATGGGGATACTGTATTTTTTTGTTTTTAAGATTTAAAATCGTAGTCTTTCACCACTTCGATGCTGTCGATTGTGATAGCAGTAGTTGGCTTGTCTTTTTCATCTTTTTCGGCTTTGGCAATTTTATCTACAACATCCATACCGTCAATCACTTGACCAAATACGGGGTGTTTGCCATCTAGACTAGGGTTTCCCCCTTCTTTATAGGCTTCGATGATTTTCTTTGGATACTTGTTTGTAGGGAGTTTAGCAGAGGTATCTGTAGAGTTTTGGTTGATGAAGAATTGGCTACCGTTGGTGTTTGGTTGACCAGTATTAGCCATAGAAAGAGCACCACGGATGTTATAGAGATAAGGAGTAATCTCGTTCTTGAAACCAGTTCCCTTATCTTTTGTCTTATCCTTGTCATGCCAGATGGACTGACCACCTGTACCGTCTCCCTTTGGATCTCCAGTTTGAACCATGAAGCCATCGATGACACGGTGGAAGGTAATGCCGTTATAGTAGCCTTCTTTGGCATGAGTGAGGAAGTTTTCAACCGCTAGAGGAGCGAGTTTAGGGAAGAGTTTGATACGGATATCTCCTTGACTTGTGTGGAGAATCACTTCAGCCTCGTCTTCAGCAACTTCTTTAGATAGTTGTGGGAAATTGGCGTTTTCGTTTGTCAAAGCATCATTTAACTCCTTGGCAGATTGGGCTGCTGCTTTAGAACTTTCTTCGGCAGCAAGACTGGAATCCACATAGTCATCACCACGCAAACTACGTTGGATGCTGCTACACCCAGCTAGGGCTATAGTGGATAGTAAAAGAAGGGTTGCTAGTTTTTTCATTCTATTCCTCTCAAAAATTCATTTCTACCATTGTACCCTAAAAGGAAGTGGATTTCAAATGTTAGTGACAAGGTAGTTTAAGAGAAAGTCAATCCAAAAATCGCTTGCTTAGAGATTTTTCTTTTGCCTTCAATTCCTAATTAATCAATGAATTTAATACTAGGTCTCGAAAAGAATTATGCTTCCTCTTTCTGTCTGAGTTCAAAGAGGTCTTCTACTTTCAGATTAAAAACTTGAGCAATTTTAAGAGCCATTTCTAGCGAAGGGTTGTAACGATTATTTTCCAAGTGCAGAATTGTCTCGCGTCGCATGCCGATGCGGTCGGCTAACTCCTGCTGGGTCATGCCTGTGGACTCACGAACAGATTTGAGATTAGTAATAATTTTGCTTTCTTTGGCCATGCTTATCCTCTACGTTCCAAGATAAAATAGACAACCGCAAAGATGCTAATCAAGGCAGCCATGCTAATAAATATTTGGCCCATGTAAAGAGTGAGAGCCCCCATATACCCAATGATAACTGCTAGAATCATCAGTGCGCCTAGTATAAAAACAAACATCAAGCTAGCTGCCTTGGCTAAATTAGCATAAAAGCGTTCGTCCGGAGTTTCCTTGACATTTTTCAAACAGAAAAAAACAAATAAAATCAATTCAATAACGAGGCCAATTCCCATAATCCATTCTTTAATACCAGAACTTACGCTTGGGGTCGCAACCCAAATCCCTACTGTATAAAAAATGCTTGCTGCAAAAATAAGTATCGTGTAAAGCTTAGCAGACAAGTCAAAAATAATCTTTCCCTTACCTTTCTGAATCTTATGAGGCCGTGGTTTCATATGTAGCCAGCTCCAAATAGCTATAATTTGACCTGACACTGAAATACCAGCAATAACTAACTTGGGTCCCCAACTAAGATTAGAACCAAATAAAACAGTAAAATCAATAAAGAGAGCTACGGCAATCATTGCAATGAGGCCACGCATTTTTTGACTTTTTTTCATGATAGACTCCTTTTTTATGTTATAAATATATAACACTTAAATTTTATGTTATAAATATATCACATTTAAATTTGGAAAGCAAGAATTTATGTGCCAAGGTGGCAATTATTTGAAAAATTTTTTAATAAAAGCCCTCGCTAGTCAAACAACTAAAGAATTCTTTGAAGCAATCATCGGATTTGGTTTGGATAGTTTCGTTAATAATATTTTATGATAAAAATTTTTTGGAAAATCTAGATACTGTATGAATCTCTACTTTTTTCTTAGACTGTTATAAAGTCTGTCAGAATAAGCGTTATAGGTGTAGAAGTTAATTTTTACAGAACTAAATTATTCCCCTATTTAGAATCTATTAATTCATATTTTATAAATTAATTAGTAGATATCATTCTTAAAATCCTTGATATTTCGTTTGGGAACGGGCTTAGGATTTAGGAGCCAAGTATCCAAATCTCGTTCAGGCGATATGAAGGGCTTGACTTGATGGTCTTTTTAAAATGTTTCTAAAATAGTATTTATGACATTCTCTTTCTGATTTTTCTTTAAAAATATAACAAATTTCTAAATGGTTTAAGAATTTTAAAGTCTGTCAAGTTTTTTTCTTGACACCTGTCAGAAATCTGCTATAATAGAACATGTGCTAAATAGCTCAGCTATTTCACCGAAATAAAAAATAAGAAAAGAGACTTTAAAAATGGCAGTTAAAATCCGTTTGACTCGTATGGGTTCTAAGAAAAAACCTTTCTACCGTATCAACGTAGCAGATTCACGTTCACCACGTGACGGACGTTTCATCGAAACAGTTGGAACTTACAACCCACTTGTTGCTGAAAACCAAGTAACTTTGAAAGAAGACCGCGTTCTTGCATGGTTGGCTGATGGAGCTCAACCTTCAGATACAGTTCGCAACATCCTTTCAAAAGAAGGCGTATTGAAAAAATTCCACGATTCTAAATTCTCAAAATAAGTTTAAAGTAGGTTGACAGATGGATACGATTGAAAATCTCATTATTGCAATTGTGAAACCCTTGATTTCACAACCAGATGCCTTAACTATCAAGATTGAAGATACACCAGAGTTTTTGGAATATCATTTAGATCTTGATCAAAGCGATGTGGGTCGTGTAATCGGTCGTAAGGGTCGCACTATTTCTGCGATAAGAACGATTGTCTACTCTGTCCCAACTGAAGACAAAAAAGTAAGAATCGTTATTGACGAAAAATAAGAAGGGCGGGACGGATGTCTCGCTTTTTTGTGTGGAGAGGTGTAAAATAGCATCTATCAAGTAACAGCATAATCGGGATTTGGAAGGATTTTTGAAGGGGAATATCTAAGACGATAAGAAATCAAATTTTTACTAATAAAGAAGGTATTAGTAAATATAAGAAAGAGAAAGCAAGGAAAATGGTGGATTATGCTATCAAAGTAAGGAATTTCCAAGAGGTAGACAAGCTAGAACTTGTGAGACAAGAACGAGAAAAGCAGATTAGACTCGTAGAGTCCGTTTTAGTCAATGAACTAGATAAACGGTGAAAGTAGGCATAAAATATAAATCCTAGAAATAGCATCTAGCATTTTACTATGCTACAATGGAAAGACAGTCTCAAAGAATTATAGTCAATTAATCTTGAGAATAGCTATTTTTAAAGGGAGTAACAGTATATGAACGAGAAAACAAAAGCTTACCTAGCAGTCTTATCCTTTTCAGCAATCATTGGATTTTCTTTTTTATTTACTAAGATTGCTTTAGGCTATGTCAGTCCTCTCACAAACTTAGCGCATCGCTATACAATCGCAGCTTTAGTAATGGTCGTTCTTCATCAAACAAAACTTATTAAAGTGAGTTTAAGTAGAAAAGATATTCTTTCTATTCTTCCTATGAGTCTTTTCTATCCGCTTTTCTTTTTTATTTTTCAATCCTTTGCTTTACAGTATATATCGTCTTCTGAAGCTGGAATTTTACAGGCTCTTGTCCCGATTTTTACGCTCCTTTTAGCATCGGCCTTTCTCAAGGAAAAGACAAGCTTGCTTCAAAAGTTCTTTTTATTTTTATCCGTAGCAGGAGTAGTTTTCATCTTCCTTAGTAAAGGAGCTAACTTTGGTACTGAGACTGCTAGCTTTGGCTTTCTCTTGATGTTGGGATCTGTTCTCGCCAATGCAATAAACAATATCCTCAGCAAGTCCAAAGGAGGACGCTATCGGGCTATGGATATGACAGCTGTTATGATATTTGTTGGCTTCGTCACCTTTAATACGCTGAGTCTGACCTCGCACTATCTAGATGGCAACATATTAGCCTACGTTGCACCGCTCGGACAGCTTCCTTATCTGCTTTCCATGCTCTATTTGGGAATTCTAGCCTCTATAGTGACTGGTAGTCTCTCTATCTATGCTATTGTTCGACTTGGAGCATCAACCGTCAGTGTCTTTGGTAATCTTGGAACAGTTTTGCCCATTCTAGCCGGAGCCCTTATCCTCCACGAACCAATTTATAGATACCATATGATCGGAGCAACTTTGATTATTGCTGGAATTTTAGGAATGAATCTGATGAGAAGAAAGTAAAGATTGCTTAGCAGTCTTTTTCTTAATCTAAATAATACAGAAAATTCAAAAATTTTAATGGAATCAAGTTTGGAAAACGATGATTTTAATATAGCATGATAAAATAGATAAAAAGAATAATACTAGGATAAAGAAGAGAGAGTTTAGAAATGAAGCAAAATGATATAGCTGAAGCTATTGCTTTTTATAACAGAAAACCTGAGACTCTGATACGTCACATTATACCAGTCGTAGATTGTGATTTGGTTGTTTATCATCGTCCTGGAAACGCAAGTAAAGGACACATTATTTTTTATCATGGAGCTTGTGGACGTAGTCAGATGTGGGCCCGCCAGTATGATGCCTTTGAAGGATTTGACCTCTACTTTGTCAATGTTAGAGGACAGGGTGAATCACCTATGAAAATTGGCCTACCCGACTTAGAAGGTGCTGTTCAAGATGTAGATGCTATTTTGTCCTATTTCCAGTTGGATAAGGTGATATTGGTTGGTCATTCTTGGGGAGGAAATCCACTTCAAGAGTACACCTATCGCCATCCAGAAAGAGTTCTAGCCTTGGTCATGGTAGATAGTTGGGGACAGCATCGTTACCTATCAGATAAAGAGAGAAATCGCATAAAATATAGTTCCCTTATGTATAAAACGATTCCTTGGAAGTTGATTGCAGATAAGAACTCAAAAATGTGTAGTGATAATCCTATCACAAGAGAATTAATCAAGACGGCCATTATAGAAACTGGGAGAGATGTTTTTTTGAACCTTGGAATCACAGGTTTTGTGGCTGTCCATGAGATAGAAGGTTACCATGGCAATCCTCCTATGCTATTAGTAAGAGGCGAAAATGATTTTCCCAAACACCTAAAAATGATCTACGATGGTATCATTGCCTTAAATCCCAATGCGCGTCAAGTAACGATTTCAGATAGTAAACACCAACCGATGAATGACCATCCTAAAGAGTTTAATCAGCTTATTGGTGAATTTTTTGAAGAAGTAGTAGGCCCGTAAGATAGGATCTATCCAACTTGAGAAAATCCTTGGAACGTGTTAAAATAAAGGATAGAAATAGATACAGGAGACAAGATGAACTACTTTAATGTTGGGAAAATCGTCAATACGCAGGGCTTGCAGGGTGAGATGCGAGTCTTGTCTGTGACGGATTTTGCAGAAGAACGGTTTAAAAAAGGCACTGAGCTGGCCTTGTTTGATGAAAAAGATCAGTTTGTTCAAACAGTGACCATCGCTAGCCATCGTAAACAGAAGAACTTTGACATTATTAAATTCAAAGATATGTACCATATCAACGCTATCGAAAGGTATAAGGGATACAGTCTCAAGGTCGCTGAGGAAGATTTGAATGACCTAGACGATGGTGAATTTTATTATCACGAGATTATCGGTTTGGAAGTCTATGAGGGAGAGAACCTGATTGGAACCATCAAGGAAATCCTGCAACCAGGTGCTAACGATGTCTGGGTGGTCAAGCGAAAAGGCAAGCGTGATTTGCTCTTGCCTTATATCCCACCAGTGATTCTCAATGTTGATATTCCAAATAACCGCGTTGATGTGGAAATCTTAGAAGGGTTAGACGATGAAGATTGATATTTTAACCCTTTTTCCAGAGATGTTTTCTCCGCTAGAGCACTCAATCGTTGGAAAGGCTCGAGAAAAGGGGCTCTTGGATATCCAGTATCATAATTTTCGAGAAAATGCTGAAAAGGCCCGCCATGTCGACGATGAGCCCTACGGAGGCGGTCAGGGGATGTTGCTCCGAGCCCAACCCATTTTCGATGCCTTTGATGCTATTGAAAAGAAAAATCCGCGCGTCATTCTCCTAGACCCAGCTGGCAAGCAGTTTGATCAGGCTTATGCTGAGGATTTGGCTCAAGAGGAAGAGCTAATCTTTATCTGTGGGCACTATGAGGGTTATGATGAGCGCATTAAGACCTTGGTGACAGATGAGATTTCCTTGGGGGACTATGTCCTGACTGGTGGTGAATTGGCAGCCATGACAATGATTGATGCTACGGTACGCCTGATTCCAGAAGTGATTGGCAAGGAGTCTAGCCACCAAGATGATAGTTTTTCTTCAGGCCTTCTTGAATACCCTCAGTACACACGTCCCTATGATTATCGAGGCATGGTTGTCCCAGATGTTCTGATGAGCGGACACCATGAAAAGATTCGTCAGTGGCGATTGTATGAGAGTTTAAAGAAAACCTATGAACGCAGACCGGATTTGCTTGAACATTATCAACTGACAGCAGAAGAAGAAAAAATGCTGGCAGAAATCAAAGAAAACAAAGAATAAAGGAGAAACCTATGCAAGTAATCAAACGTGATGGAGAAATTGCTGAATTTAATCCAGATAAGATTTACCAAGCTATCTTAAAGGCAGCTCAGACTGTCTATGTATTGACAGATGATTTACGTCAAAACCTTGCACAAGTCACTAAGAAAGTGGTTTTGGATTTGGAAGAGGCCAAGGTGGAACGTGCTACCATTAGCATGATTCAGTCTATGGTTGAACATCGTCTACTAGGTGCAGGTTACATTACCATTGCAGAACACTACATTTCCTATCGTCTACAACGTGACTTGGAAAGAAGTGGTTATGGAGATCATATCGCAGTTCATTTACATTTTGAACAAATTCGCTAAGAAAAAAGAGTGGGATGAAGCAACTACATCTCACTCTTTCTTAAATCTATTTTTTTGGGCTGTTTGGACAGTTGAAGGGACAAATCGCAGGCGTTGAATATCGCTTATGCGGATAATACGGGTTACATTTTTGGCAAAATTTTTCACGATAATTTGCTGGCGTTGCTGATCGTATTTGATGATGTCACCTGTAAAACTTGTCTCTGACAAGATCAGGTGAACAGCAGTTTGTTTCTGGATAGCCTCTTCAATAGTGGTTGTAAGGGAGTTGCTATCAATCTGGTCTGGTTCTTCATGTCCATTTAAAAAGTCATGTATTTTATCTAGTACTTGCTGGAATTTATGTCTCATAGCGGCCTCCCTTCTTTTATATCAATATTATATAAAATTTTCCTACAATCTACAAGATTTTACGAATAATCAGATGAAAGCTAAAAAAGGAGAAGAAAATGGCAGAATTTACATTTGAAATCGAAGAGCACTTGTTGACTCTTTCTGAAAACGAAAAAGGTTGGACAAAGGAAATCAACCGTGTGAGCTTTAATGGTGCTCCTGCAAAGTTTGATATTCGTGCTTGGAGCCCAGATCATACTAAAATGGGCAAAGGGATTACTCTCTCCAATGAAGAATTTCAAACAATGGTGGATGCCTTTAAAGGCAACTAAGTTTTCAAAATGAAAGAAAAGGATATTGAGTCATGACAACTCTATATCCTTTTTTAGTTAGCAAAGTAAGCCTGATTTTTAAGGCGTTGAAGTAGGGGACGACTAATCAAACTAATAGCCAGAAGTTTACCAAGGTCTGGAATGATAAAGGGAATGACCCCCACAACAAGAGCTTTTTCAAATGCCATTCCAGCTAGAAAATGCAAGCTGAGAATCCCGCCGACAAAGACAAGGGCATCACCCAAGAGGTTTGCAAGAAAAATCTTGACAACACCACTCTTGCTGTTGGTTAGAGAGGAAGTCAGTCCAGAGTAAACGAGATAAAACCAAAGATAGCCTGCAGTAGGACCAACCAACGCCTGCAATCCAGCTCCACCTCCTGCAAAAACAGGAAGACCGATAGCACCTAGAAGAAGATAGAGTCCAACAGAAAGTACAGCCTCTCTCGGTCTAAAGACAGTAGCAATCAAGCCGATTGCAAAGTTTTGCAGAGTGAAGGGAACCGGTCCAATTGGAAGACTGATTTGTGCCAAAACAGCAATGAGAGCAGCTCCAATAGCAGGGATAGCATAAACATGAGCTTTTTTCAAAATAGTTAACCTCTTTTCTGATGTATAGTAACTATTATACTCGTAGAGGAATTATTGTCAACCTATTTATAAACTCAAGGTAACAAGAACTGTAACGGCCGATTTTCCTAACTAGTCAAGTTGGATAATTGTTTTGTTGAATCGAATACATCAAAAAAGAAGCAGATACATTTGTATCAACTTCTTTTATTTCGATTAACGCATAGTTACAAATTCTTCGGATGCAGTTGGGTGAATCGCCACAGTTGCATCAAAGTCTGCTTTGGTTGCTCCCATTTTGATAGCAACGGCAAATCCTTGGATCATTTCATCAACGCCGTAGCCAATTCCATGAAGTCCGACAACTTTTTCTTCTGGACCAGCTGTTATGAGTTTGAAACGTGTTTCTTGACGGTTGCGAGTGCAAGCAGAGTACATAGATGCAAAGCTTGATTTATAAACCTTGATTTGGTCTTGACCGTATTCTTTAATAGCTTGCTCTTCTGTCAAGCCAACAGTTCCGATAGCAGGGTGTGAAAAGACAACGGTTGGAATAGTTGAGTAGTCCATTTTTGCAGTTGTTTTTCCGTTAAAGAGACGTTCAGACAAAGTACGTCCAGCCTTGATAGCTACTGGAGTCAGTTCCTTTTCACCTGTTACATCACCTAGAGCGTAGATTCCCTCAACAACAGTATTTTGGTATTCATCCACTTGGATAAAGCCACGTTCGTTCAGAGTCACTCCAGCTTTTTCAAGTTGCAAACCCTTAACGTTTGGACGGCGTCCTGTAGCCCAGATAACTTGGCTAGCTGTGTGACTAGTACCATCTTCGAAATGAATGGTAATGCCCTCAGCAGTTTTTTCTAACTTGGCAGGGACTTTGTGAGTATGAAGTGGCAAGTTTGTTCTTTCCATTTCCTTTACCAAACCTTCAACGATGTAAGAATCAAAACCACGTAAAGGACGATCGCGGCGAACAAAGAGGTCTGTCTTGACACCAAAAGTGTGGAGTACGCCAGCCAATTCAACGGCAATATAACCAGCACCTAGAATAGCAACTGACTCTGGCAATTCTTCCCAAGCAAATACATCATCAGAAGAGCCACCTAGCTCAGCACCAGGAATATTTGGAATACTTGGATGGGCACCAGTCGCAATCACAATATGTTTAGCACGAATCAGTTCATCATTTACGCTAACAGTATGAGAATCTACAAATTCAGCATGACCTTCAATCAAGTCTACACCGTTGCGTTTAAAACTGCCATCATAAGAAGAACGAGCGCGATCGATGTAGGCTTCACGATTGCGACGTAGTGTTGCAAAGTCAAAGTTAAGATCAGTAGTCTTAAAGCCGTAGTCTTCTCCAAATTGATGGAAAGTCTCAGCAATTTGTGCCCCGTACCACATGATTTTTTTAGGAACACAACCGACATTGACGCAAGTTCCACCTAATTTCTTTTCCTCAATAACGGCCGCTTTAGCTCCGTGTTCACCAGCACGGTTCATGGTAGCAATTCCTCCGCTACCTCCACCGATAGCAATGATATCGTATTCTCTCATTGAAAACTCCTTTAGACTCTTTGAAATAGTAGAGTGTCATTTTTTGATAGTCATATTCTATCTTTTTTTTTATCTGATTGCAAAAATCTGCTACGTTCAAAAAAATTAAAGAAAAGGCTTGCAAAAAGGAAAAATAAAGTGTATCATATAACTAGTACAATGGTAATAAAAATAGATTCCGAACAATAATCAAATCCTGAAATGTCATTATTTCGTTCTGAACGGTTATTGTTTATATTTGCTAATTTTTATATAATATTGTTAAGGACTTTAAATCAAAAAGGAGTTTCATTATGAAGAAGAATCGTAAAGCTAAAAAGTGGCAATTGTATGCAGCAATCGGTGCTGCCAGTGTAGTTGTATTAGGTGCTGGGGGGATTTTGCTCTTTAGACAACCATCTCAGACCGCGGTAAAAGATGAGCCTACTCATCTTGTTGTTGCCAAGGAAGGAAGCGTGGCATCCTCTGTTTTATTGTCAGGGACAGTAACAGCAAAAAATGAACAATATGTTTATTTTGATGCTAGTAAGGGAGATTTAGATGAAATCCTTGTTTCTGTGGGCGATAAGGTCAGCGAAGGACAGACTTTAGTCAAGTACAGTAGTTCAGAAGCCCAGGCGGCCTATGATTCAGCTAGCCGAGCAGTAGCTAAGGCAGATCGTCATATCAATGAACTCAATCAAGCACGAAATGAAGCTGCTTCAGCTCAGGCTCCACAGTTGCCAACGCCAGCAGGAGGCGAAGGAGCTGCAGGGCAAACTCCAGCTCCAGTCTCAGGAAATGCAGTGTCATCTATTGATGCGCAACTAGGTGATGCTCGTGATGCTCGTGCAGATGCAGCAGCACAATTAAGTAAGGCTCAAAGTCAGTTGGATGCCATGACGGTTCTCAGTACCTTAGAGGGAACTGTGGTCGAAGTCAACCGCAATGTTTCTAAATCTCCAACTGGAGCTAGCCAAGTGGTAGTGCATGTCGTAAGTAATGAAAACTTGCAAGTTAAGGGGGAACTATCTGAATATAACCTTGCCAACCTCTCTGTAGGACAAGAAGTAACCTTTACTTCTAAAGTTTACCAAGATAAGAGCTGGACTGGTAAGATTAGCTACATTTCTGACTACCCTAAAAACAATGGTGAAGCGGCAAGTGCAGCTACTGCCGCAGCAGGTGGTAATTCTGGTTCTAAATATCCATATACTATCGATGTTACAAGTGAAATCGGTGATTTGAAACAAGGATTCTCAGTAAGTGTTGAGGTCAAGAATAAGAGTAAAGCCATTTTGGTTCCTCTAACAAGTGTTGTGACTGAAAATGATAAGAACTATGTCTGGGTGCTTGACGAGCAGAAAAAGGCTAAGAAAGTGGAAGTTGGTTTGGGCAATGCTGATGCAGACAACCAAGAAATCACTTCAGGTCTGACAAATGGAGTCAAGGTCATCAGTAACCCAACGTCTTCTCTAGAGGAAGGAAAAGAGGTGAAGGCTGATGAAGAAACTAATTAGTCTAAAAAATATCTGCAGAAGCTACCGTAATGGTGACCAAGAACTGCAGGTTCTCAAAAATATCAACCTAGAAGTGAATGAGGGTGAATTTGTTGCCATCATGGGACCATCTGGTTCTGGTAAGTCCACTCTAATGAATACGATCGGCATGTTGGATACACCAACCAGTGGAGAGTATTATCTTGAAGGCCAAGAAGTGGCGGGACTAGGTGAAAAACAACTAGCCAAGGTCCGTAACCAACAAATCGGATTTGTCTTTCAGCAGTTCTTTCTTCTATCTAAACTCAATGCTCTACAAAATGTGGAATTGCCCTTGATTTACGCGGGAGTTTCATCTTCAAAACGGCGCAGGTTAGCTGAGGAGTATCTGGATAAGGTTGAATTGACAGAACGCAGTCACCATTTGCCTTCAGAGTTATCTGGTGGTCAAAAGCAACGTGTAGCTATCGCGCGTGCCTTGGTAAACAATCCTTCTATTATCCTGGCGGACGAACCGACAGGAGCCTTGGATACCAAAACAGGGAATCAAATTATGCAACTATTGGTTGACTTGAACAAAGAAGGAAAAACCATTATCATGGTAACGCATGAGCCTGAAATCGCTGCTTATGCCAAACGCCAGATTGTCATTCGAGATGGAGTTATTTCATCTGATAGTGCTCAGTTAGAAAAGGAGGAAAATTAAGATGCAGAATCTAAAATTCGCCTTTTCATCTATCATGGCCCACAAGATGCGCTCTTTTCTTACTATGATAGGGATTATCATTGGTGTGTCATCGGTTGTTGTGATTATGGCTCTAGGTGATTCCATGTCTCGTCAGGTCAATAAAAACATGACCAAGTCACAGAAGAATATCCATGTTTTTTTCTCACCTATTAAAAGTAAAGATGGCTCTTTTACCCAAAAACAATCAGCATTGACAGTTTCTGGGAAAGAAGAGGAAGTTCCTGTGGAACCACCAAAACCACAAGAAGCTTGGGTAAAGGAGGCTGCTAAAGTTAAAGGGGTGGACAGTTACTATGTAACCAATTCAACAAATACCACCTTGTCTTATAAAGACAAAAAAGTGGAGCGCGCTAGCTTGACAGGTGGAAATATTACTTACATGAAGGCGGTTGAAAATGAAATTGTTGCAGGCCGCAGTTTCATAGCTCAGGATTATAAAGATGTGGCCAGTGTCATTTTGCTAGACCAAGAACTTGCTAATAGCCTGTTTGGATCTGCTCAAGAAGCTGTTAACCAGGTTATAGATGTTGGTGGCTTTAGCTATCGTGTCATTGGTGTCTATACCAGCGATGAGGCCAAGACTGCCAAGACTTTTGGTATTGGTGGACTTCCAATTACGACTAATATTTCTCTTGCCAACAACTTCAATATGGATGAAATTTCTGATATTGTCTTCCGTGTCAATGATACCAGTTTGACACCAACAGTGGGACCAGAATTAGCTAGAAAATTGACCGAGATTGCTGGTCTTCAGCAAGGGGAGTATCAGGTGGCAGATGCGACTGCAGCCTTCCAAGAAGTACAACAATTGTTCGGCTTTATAACTACGATTATTAGTGCCATTGCAGGAATTTCCCTTTTTGTTGGGGGGACTGGTGTTATGAACATCATGCTGGTTTCGGTGACAGAGCGTACTCGTGAGATTGGTCTCCGTAAGGCTTTGGGTGCGACACGTGCCAATATTTTAATCCAGTTTTTGATTGAATCCATGATTTTGACCTTGCTTGGTGGAGTTATTGGTCTAACCATTGCGACAGGCTTAACAGCTATAGCTGGTCTACTTTTGCAAGGATTGATAGCGGGTATAGAAGTGGGAGTATCAATCCCAGTTGCCCTATTTAGTCTTGCAGTTTCGGCTAGCGTGGGTATGATTTTTGGAGTTTTGCCAGCCAACAAGGCATCGAAACTTGATCCAATTGAAGCCCTTCGTTATGAATAGAATAAACAAGATGGACACTCGTCTATCTTGTTTTTGTATGGATTTCCCTATCGAAAATTCTTAAAAATGTGATATAATGAAGTGTTAGAAAAACAGGTTTCATTTGCCTGGAAAGGAAAAATTATGTCTGAAAAGAATTTTTATATTACAACGCCGATTTACTATCCATCTGGGAAACTTCATATCGGATCTGCCTACACAACCATTGCATGTGATGTCCTAGCTCGTTACAAACGCCTGATGGGCTACGATGTCTTTTATCTGACAGGTCTTGATGAGCATGGCCAAAAGATTCAACAAAAAGCAGAAGAAGCTGGCATCACGCCTCAAGCCTATGTTGACGGAATGGCAGTTGGAGTTAAAGAACTCTGGCAATTACTCGATATCTCATATGATAAATTCATCCGTACCACAGACGATTACCATGAAAAAGTGGTAGCGCAAGTTTTTGAACGCTTGCTAGCTCAAGATGATATCTACCTAGGTGAATACTCTGGTTGGTATTCAGTCTCAGATGAGGAATTCTTTACAGAAAGCCAGCTTGCGGAAGTTTTCCGTGACGAAGCTGGAAATGTAACCGGCGGTATCGCACCATCAGGTCACGAGGTTGAATGGGTTTCAGAAGAATCTTACTTCCTTCGCCTCAGCAAATACCAAGACCGCTTGGTCGAATTTTTCAAATCACATCCTGACTTCATCACTCCAGATGGTCGCCTTAATGAAATGTTGCGTAACTTCATTGAGCCAGGTTTGGAAGACTTGGCAGTTTCTCGTACAACCTTTACATGGGGTGTGCCAGTGCCATCTAATCCAAAACACGTTGTCTATGTTTGGATTGATGCCCTTCTTAACTATGCGACAGCACTTGGTTACGGTCAAGACGAACATGGTAACTTTGACAAGTTCTGGAATGGAACAGTCTTCCACATGGTAGGAAAAGACATCCTTCGATTCCACTCAATCTACTGGCCAATCCTTCTTATGATGTTGGATATCAAATTGCCAGATCGTTTGATTGCTCACGGTTGGTTCGTCATGAAAGACGGCAAAATGTCTAAGTCTAAAGGAAATGTTGTTTACCCTGAAATGTTGGTAGAGCGTTATGGACTAGATCCACTTCGTTACTATCTCATGCGTAGCCTTCCAGTTGGTTCAGACGGAACCTTCACTCCTGAAGACTATGTCGGCCGAATCAACTACGAATTAGCCAATGACCTTGGAAATCTCCTTAATCGTACGGTTTCTATGATTAACAAATACTTTGATGGACAAATCCCTGCCTATGTAGAAGGTGTAACAGAGTTTGATAATGCTCTTGCTCAAGTAGCTGCTGAATCTATCGCTGATTACCATACACACATGGAAGCAGTTGACTATCCACGTGCTCTTGAAGCAGTCTGGACTCTTATCTCTCGTACTAACAAATACATCGACGAGACAGCTCCATGGGTCTTGGCTAAGGATGAAGCTCTCCGTAACCAATTAGCAAGTGTTATGAGCCACTTGGCAGCTAGCCTTCGTGTTGTCGCTCATTTGGTTGAACCGTTTATGATGGAAACCAGTCGCGCAGTCTTGACTCAACTTGGTTTAGCAGAAGTTGCTAGCCTTGAGAACTTGAGCTTGGCTGACTTCCCAGCAGATGTGACTGTAGTTGCCAAAGGAACTCCAATCTTCCCACGTCTGGATATGGAAGAAGAAATCGCCTATATCAAAGAACAAATGGAAGGTAACAAGCCAGCTGTTGAAAAAGAATGGAATCCAGATGAAGTCGAACTCAAACTAAACAAGGAAGAAATCAAGTTTGAAGACTTTGACAAGGTTGAAATCCGTGTCGCAGAAGTCAAAGAAGTTTCTAAAGTAGAAGGTTCTGATAAGTTGCTTCAATTCCGCTTAGATGCTGGTGATGGTCAAGATCGTCAAATTCTTTCAGGAATTGCAAAATACTATCCAAATGAACAAGAATTGGTCGGCAAGAAAGTTCAAATCGTTGCCAATCTCAAACCTCGTAAGATGATGAAAAAATATGTCAGCCAAGGTATGATTCTATCAGCTGAACATGATGGACAATTAACCCTTCTCACAGTTGATCCAGCTGTACCAAACGGAAGTGTGATTGGGTAAAATAGAGGATCTATAATATTTGAATCTTTGTCTTGTTCCGTGGGTTTAAGAAGATAAAATGGAGTAAAATATAGTCAAAAAGCCGTTACAAAGCGGTTTTTTGTTATAATGAAGAGAAGAATGTTAGAAATCAAAGGAGAAAAATTTGATGAGATACATAACTCTTGGTCAAGATGACAAAGAATTATCAGAAATTGTTCTCGGAATGATGAGAATAAAAGATAAGTCTGTAAAAGAAGTTGAAGAGCTTGTAGAAACAGCACTTTCTGTTGGAATCAATGCTTTTGACTTGGCTGATATATATGGTCTTGGTCGTTGTGAAGAACTGTTAGGTCTTGTCCTAAAAAATCGTCCAGATTTAAGAGAAGAGATGTGGATTCAGTCCAAATGTGGCATTCGCATTGAAGAATTTACCTATTTTGATTTTTCTAAGGACTATATCATAAAATCAGTAGACGGAATTTTGCAAAGATTGAAGATTGATCATCTAGATAGTTTGCTTCTTCATCGACCAGATGCTTTGATGGAATCTGACCAAGTAGCAGAAGCCTTTGATCTCCTTTATAAACAAGGTAAGGTTCGAGATTTTGGAGTTTCTAATCAAAATCCTATGATGATGGAGTTACTTAAAAAAGATGTCAAGCAGCCGTTAGCTGTTAATCAGCTACAATTGAGTGCAGCTTTTACTCCAGGATTCGAATCAGGTTTTCATGTTAATATGGAAGATAGTCAAGCAGCTATGCGAGATGGCAGTATTTTTGAATATTGCAAATTACACGATGTGGTCATTCAAGCATGGTCTGTCTTACAATTCGGGTATTTTAAAGGGAATTTTGTTGGAAATGAGAAATTTCAAGCTTTAAATCAAGTACTTGATCGTTTAGCTATTAAATATGGAGTAACCTCTTCAACTATTGCCATTTCTTGGATATTGCGTTATCCAGCCAAAATGCAGGCAGTCGTAGGTACAACAAATCCTAAGCATTTGAGGGAAGCTAGCCAAGCGACAAACTTTAGCTTAACAAGAAAAGAATGGTATGAAATTTATCTTGCTGCAGGGAATAATTTGCCGTAAGTAGAAGCAGATGTAAATAAATCACAGTCAAAAAGCCGTTTCAAAGCGGTTTTTTTGTTATAATGAAGGGGAGAATTATTGATATTAAAGGAGAAAAACATGACATTTGAAGAGATCCTTCCTGGATTAAAGGCTAAGAAAAAATATGTACGAACTGGTTGGGGAGAGGCTGAAAACTATGTGCAGCTTTTTGACACCATCGAGCAAAATGGGGTTGCACTTGAAGTGACGCCCTATTTCCTAATCAACGTGTCTGGAGAAGGGGAAGGTTTTTCCATGTGGAGCCCGACACCATGTGATGTTTTGGCGACGGATTGGGTAGAAGTGCATGACTAGACGTGTATTGATTACGGGAGTAAGTTCAGGGATTGGCCTAGCTCAAGCTCGCCTCTTTTTAGAGAATGACTTTCAAGTTTATGGAGTTGACCAAGGTGAAAATCCACTCTTAGAGGGTGATTTCCACTTTTTACAGAGAGATTTGACCTTGGACTTAGAGCCTATTTTTGACTGGTGTCCTCAGGTGGATGTTTTGTGCAATACTGCTGGAGTTTTGGATGATTATAAACCACTCTTAGAACAAACAGCGCAGGAAATTCAAGAAATTTTTGAAATCAACTACGTTACTCCAGTAGAGTTGACTCGCTATTATTTGACGCAAATGTTGGAAAATAAAAAGGGGATCATCATTAATATGTGCTCCATTGCTTCTAGTCTAGCAGGTGGCGGTGGACATGCCTATACTTCTTCGAAGCACGCCTTGGCTGGATTTACCAAACAGTTGGCTCTAGATTATGCAGAAGCTGGGATTCAGGTCTTTGGTATCGCTCCAGGAGCAGTCAAGACAGCTATGACCGCTGCCGACTTTGAGCCAGGTGGCCTAGCAGACTGGGTGGCTAGTGAAACACCAATCAAACGCTGGATTGAACCAGAGGAAATAGCAGAGATAAGCCTTTTCTTAGCAAGTGGAAAAGCATCTGCCATGCAGGGACAAATTCTGACAATAGATGGTGGCTGGTCTTTGAAGTAGGGAGAATAAAGTTAATAAAAAGGAGCACCCATGACACCGCAAGAAATGTGGAATGCATATAAGAAAATCAACCCCTCTATAGGAGATGAAATCGATGCTTGGGCTTTTGGAGTGGAACCAGACCTTTTAGCAGATTTGGTTTTAAAAGGCGAAAAAAAAGCAACAGCATCAGCCTACGACCTTTATGCACTAGAAGCCGAGTCTCTTCCTCAAGAAGGAACTTTTGATGTCATTTTAGATAGTCAAAATCAGGCTGTCTGTATTGTCAAAATTACAAAGGTTTCTGTCCAGCCCTTCAATCAAGTTTCTGCTCAACATGCCTTTAAGGAAGGAGAAGGTGACAAATCCCTAGCCTATTGGCGTCAGGTTCATGAGGATTGTTTCGCCGAGTGGCTGAGAGAAGAAGGACTGACTTTTACACCTGACAGCAAGGTTGTTTTAGAAGAATTTCGCAAGGTCTACCCACTGTAGACTATTAGAAGGAAGAAAGTTTTGGAAATCGCCGTCCAATCCTTTTTTCTTAAGCAAAACATGATATAATAAGTTTGTTTGAAGAAGAGCTTTAGCTCTTAAACTTAGAATAGGAGAAAATTATGCAAGCAGTTGAACATTTTATTAAGCAATTTGTTCCTGAACATTATGATCTATTTTTAGACTTGAGTCGTGAGACCAAGACGTTTTCAGGGAAGGTGACCATCACTGGTCAAGCACAGAGTGATCGTATTTCCCTTCACCAAAAAGACTTGGAAATCGCTTCTGTAGAAGTTGCAGGTCAAGCTCGCCCATTTACAGTTGATCATGACAATGAAGCTCTTCATATTGAATTAGCTGAGGCTGGTCAAGTTGAAGTGGTTATCGCTTTCTCAGGAAAAATTACAGACAACATGACAGGGATTTACCCATCTTACTACACAGTTGATGGAGTCAAGAAGGAAGTCTTGTCAACTCAGTTCGAGAGCCATTTTGCGCGAGAAGCTTTCCCATGTGTGGATGAGCCAGAAGCCAAAGCAACTTTTGATCTAGCTCTTCGTTTTGACCAAGCTGAAGGTGAATTGGCCTTGTCTAACATGCCAGAAATCGATGTTGAAAACCGTAAGGAAACAGGTATCTGGAAGTTTGAGACAACACCTCGCATGTCTTCTTACTTGTTGGCCTTTGTTGCAGGTGATTTGCAAGGTGTAACGGCTAAAACTAAAAACGGTACCCTCGTAGGTGTTTATTCAACCAGAGCTCATCCACTATCAAACCTTGATTTCTCACTGGATATCGCTGTTCGCTCTATCGAGTTTTACGAAGATTACTATGGAGTTAAGTACCCGATCCCTCAATCTCTCCACATCGCCCTTCCTGACTTCTCAGCTGGAGCTATGGAAAACTGGGGTCTCGTGACCTACCGTGAAGTTTACTTGGTTGTCGATGATAACTCAACTTTTGCTAGCCGTCAACAAGTTGCCCTTGTTGTGGCACATGAATTGGCTCACCAATGGTTTGGTAACCTGGTAACTATGAAATGGTGGGATGACCTTTGGCTCAATGAAAGCTTCGCCAACATGATGGAGTACGTCTGTGTGGATGCTATTGAACCAAGCTGGAATATCTTTGAAGATTTCCAAACAGGTGGTGTTCCGTCTGCCTTGAAACGTGATGCGACTGATGGTGTTCAATCTGTTCACGTCGAAGTGAAACATCCAGATGAAATCAATACGCTCTTTGACGGAGCTATCGTCTATGCCAAAGGAAGTCGCCTTATGCATATGCTTCGTCGTTGGCTAGGTGATACCGATTTTGCCAAAGGTTTGCATGCCTACTTTGAAAAACATCAATACAGCAATACAATTGGTCGTGACCTTTGGGATGCTCTTGGTCAAGCGTCTGGACGTGATGTTGCAGCCTTCATGGATTCTTGGTTGGAACAACCTGGTTATCCAGTTCTCACTGTCAAAGTTGAAAATGATGTCTTGAAGATCTCACAAAAACAATTCTTTATCGGTGAGCACGAAGACAAGAACCGTCTCTGGGTTGTGCCACTAAACAGCAATTGGAAAGGCTTGCCTGATACACTCGAAACTGAAAGCATCGAAATCCCTGGCTATGCAGCCCTTCTTGCTGAAAACAAAACAGCACTTCGTCTCAACACTGAAAATACAGCCCACTACATTACCGACTATCAAGGAGATTTGTTGGATGCAGTTCTTGCTGACCTAGTTGAGCTTGATAACACAAGTAAACTGCAAATCGTCCAAGAACGTCGCTTGCTTGCTGAAGCAGGGCACATTTCTTATGCAGACTTGCTTCCAGTCCTTGATAAACTCGCTAAAGAAGAATCTTACCTTGTCGTTTCAGCTGTTTCTCAAGTAATTTCTGCCCTTGAGCGCTTTATCGATGAAGGAACAGAAGCTGAAAGAGCCTTCAAAGCCTTGGTTGCTAAATTGGCTCGTCATAATTATGACCGTCTTGGTTTTGAAGCTAAAGATGGCGAATCAGATGAGGATGAATTGGTTCGTCAGTTGGCCATTTCTATGATGATTCGCTCAAATGATGCAGAAGCTAGTCAAGCCGCTAGCCAAATCTTCGCAGCACACAAGGAGAATCTTGCAGGACTCCCAGCAGCTATTCGTTCACAAGTTCTCATCAATGAGATGAAACATCATGAGACTAAAGACTTGTTAGCACTTTATCTTGATACTTATACGCACGCAACAGATGCTGTCTTTAAACGTCAGTTGGCAGCAGCTCTTGCCTACAGTAAAGATGCGGACAATATCCAAACCTTGATTACTTCTTGGAAGGACAAATTTGTGGTCAAACCACAAGACTTGTCTGCTTGGTACTTCCAGTTCTTAAGCCATCAAGCAACTCAGGAAACAGCATGGTCTTGGGCTCGTGAAAATTGGGCTTGGATTAAGGCAGCTCTTGGTGGAGATATGAGCTTTGATAGCTTTGTTATCCTTCCTGCTCACGTATTTAAGACTCAGCAACGCTTGGCAGAGTACAAGGAATTCTTTGAACCGCAACTTTCTGACCTTGCTCTTAGCCGTAATATCGGTATGGGAATCAAGGAAATTGCAGCGCGTGTTGACTTGATTAACCGTGAAAAAGCTGCAGTGGAAGTAGTCGTTCTTCAATACGGAAATGCATAAATAAGCCTAAAATAAAAAGAAAACTCAGCTATCTCATGTAAAATGCAGAGAGTTGAGTTTTTTTTAAGGCAAATTTGGTATAATGGTTTTATTAAGGAGGAGTTTCTCATGATAAAAATCTTATTAGTTGAGGATGACCTAGGCCTGTCAAATTCAGTATTTGACTTTTTAGACGATTTTGCGGATGTCATGCAGGTATTTGATGGGGAAGAAGGACTCTACGAAGCTGAAAGTGGCGTCTATGATTTGATTTTGCTCGATTTGATGTTGCCTGAAAAAAATGGCTTCCAAGTCTTGAAAGAATTGCGTGAAAAAGGAATTACGACACCAGTTCTGATTATGACCGCCAAGGAAAGCTTGGATGACAAGGGACACGGATTTGAACTGGGAGCAGATGATTATCTGACTAAACCTTTCTACCTAGAAGAACTCAAAATGCGGATTCAAGCCCTTCTCAAACGTTCAGGTAAATTTAATGAAAACACCTTGACTTATGGAAATATTGTGGTTAATTTGTCAACCAATACCGTTAAGGTTGAAGATACTCCTGTCGAATTACTGGGGAAAGAGTTCGATTTATTAGTTTATTTCCTTCAAAATCAAAATGTTATTTTGCCTAAGACTCAGATTTTTGATCGTCTATGGGGATTTGATAGTGATACAACGATTTCAGTTGTCGAAGTCTATGTTTCAAAAGTCCGTAAGAAATTAAAAGGAACCACTTTTGCAGAGAATTTGCAAACCTTGCGCAGTGTTGGGTATATTTTAAAAGATGTTCAGTAAACTAAAAAAAACATGGTATGCGGATGATTTTAGTTATTTTATTCGCAACTTTGGTGTCTTCACTCTGATTTTCTCTACAATGACTCTGATTATTTTGCAGGTCATGCATTCGAGTCTCTATACTTCGGTGGATGATAAGCTTCATGGGCTGAGTCAAAATCCTCAAGCAGTTATTCAGCTTGCTGTAAATAGGGCAACAGAAGAGATTAAAGACTTAGAGAATGCCGCTACAGATACTAGTAAGACTGAGGTGAAACCAAATGTCAGTTCTAACACAGAAGTCATTCTTTTTGATAAGAATTTTACCCAGCTCCTTTCTGGAAACCGATTTTTGGGCTTGGATAAGATTAAGTTAGAAAA
This sequence comes from Streptococcus mitis, assembly GCF_002096855.1. Taxonomy (GTDB): domain Bacteria; phylum Bacillota; class Bacilli; order Lactobacillales; family Streptococcaceae; genus Streptococcus; species Streptococcus mitis_Y. Next base: position 160,742 of record NZ_NCVH01000031.1, read on the forward strand.
GAAAGAACTAGGTCATATCTATCAGATTCAGGTTTTTAATAGCTATGGACAAGAAGAAATCTATCGCATGATTTTGATGGAAACCAATATCAGTTCGGTTTCAACCAATATCAAGTATGCGGCTGTCTTGATTAATACCAGTCAGTTGGAGCAAGCCAGTCAAAAGCATGAGAAATTGATTGTGATTGTAATGGCAAGTTTCTGGATTTTGTCTTTACTTGCCAGTCTCTATCTAGCTAGGGTCAGTGTTAGGCCCCTGCTTGAGAGCATGCAGAAGCAGCAGTCCTTTGTGGAAAATGCCAGTCATGAGTTACGAACTCCACTTGCAGTTTTGCAAAATCGTTTAGAGACCCTTTTCCGTAAGCCAGAAGCTACCATTATGGATGTGAGTGAAAGTATTGCATCGAGTTTGGAAGAAGTCCGAAATATGCGGTTTTTGACGACGAACTTGTTGAATTTAGCTCGGAGAGATGATGGGATTAAGCCGGAACTTGCAGAAGTTCCAACCAGTTTTTTCAATACGACTTTCACAAACTATGAGATGATTGCTTCTGAAAATGACCGTGTCTTTCGTTTTGAAAATCGTATCCATCGCACGATTGTCACAGATCAGCTTCTTTTGAAACAACTGATGACTATCCTATTTGATAATGCCATCAAATATACCGAAGAAGATGGTGAAATTGATTTTATGATTTCAGCGACTGATCGTAATCTTTATTTGCTAGTTTCCGACAATGGAGTCGGTATTTCAGCAGAAGATAAGAAGAAAATTTTTGACCGTTTTTATCGAGTGGACAAGGCTAGAACCCGTCAAAAAGGTGGTTTTGGTTTAGGTTTATCCCTAGCCAAGCAAATTGTAGATGCCTTAAAAGGAACCATTACTGTTAAAGATAATAAACCAAAGGGAACAATCTTTGAAGTGAAGATTGCCATCCACACACCATCTAAAAAGAAAAAATAAAAATATCGCTCCAGTTGGGGCGATATTTTGGATTTATCTTCTACGTTTTCGTTTGATAATAGACCGTTGAACTTTTAAAACAAGTAAGCTGGATCCGATTGCTGCGGCAAAGGCAAGAGCAGGTGATAATTTTAATGCTAAAAAGATAAAACTAAAGATAGCAATACAGATACAAAAAACAGCGATATTAACAAAAAATAGGATTTCCTTGAGATTGGCATCAGATTGTGCTTCAGGTGTATAATCTTGATAGCGAGGAACCTGCTGGCTTAATTCTTCTTGGTAGTCTACCTCATAGGATTGTAATTTTCTTACGGGCATTATTCTCTCCTTAACAGTACATACCTATTTTATCATTTTTTCAGCAGAGAATTATTACAGAAAGGTTACAATAAGAATAAAGTCCCTTTTCATTTTTAAAGAATGGCTGATTTTCCAGAAATGTGGTATAATTTTTCTTATGGAAAAGATTATCATTACAGCAACTGCTGAAAGTATTGAACAAGTTAAACAACTGCTCGAAGCTGGCGTAGATCGTATCTATGTCGGTGAGAAAGATTTTGGCCTTCGTCTGCCAACAACCTTTAGTCATGACCAATTGCGTGAAATTGCTAAGCTGGTTCATGATGTTGGTAAGGAATTGATCGTTGCGGTTAACGCCCTCATGCACCAAGATATGATGGATCGTATCAAGCCTTTCTTAGACTTTTTGGAAGAAATCAAGACAGACTACATTACGATTGGGGATGCAGGTGTCTTTTACGTAGTCAACCGCGATGGTTATTCCTTTAAGACCATCTATGATGCTTCAACTATGGTGACAAGCAGTCGTCAGATTAACTTCTGGGGACAAAAAGCTGGCGCATCTGAGGCTGTTTTGGCGCGTGAAATTCCATCTGCTGAACTTTTCAAAATGCCAGAGATTTTGGAAATTCCTGCTGAAGTTTTGGTTTACGGAGCTAGCGTTATCCATCATTCTAAACGTCCGCTCTTGCAAAATTACTATAACTTTACGCACATCGATGATGAAAAGACGCGCAAGCGTGATCTCTTCTTGGCTGAGCCAAGTGACCCAGAGAGTCACTATTCCATTTTTGAAGATAATCATGGAACCCACATTTTTGCCAACAATGACCTTGATTTGATGACAAAATTGACAGAATTGGTAGAGCATGGTTTTACTCACTGGAAATTAGAAGGTCTCTATACACCTGGTCAGAACTTTGTTGAGATTGCAAAACTCTTTATCCAGGCACGTAGTTTGATTCAAGAGGGCAACTTTAGCCATGACCAAGCCTTCTTGCTGGATGAAGAAGTCCGTAAACTTCACCCTAAAAACCGTTTCCTTGATACAGGATTCTATGATTACGATCCTGATATGGTTAAATAAAGTAAATGGATAGTTGAGAGAAGGAAGATGAAAACATTTCTTCTCTCAATTTTTCTTATTCTCCAATATTTTCAAAAAATAAGTAGGCTAGGATGCTCTATTTACTAGGATTTTTAAGAAAAGTGACCTTCTTGAGTTTGAAAATTATTCTATGTTTGCAGGTGCCAAATGGCCCTTTTTTTGGTATAATTTTTTATAATGAAAACGATTGGTAATCGCTATGTTGTGGTGGATTTAGAGGCAACTAGCACAGGTAGTAAGGCTAAAATTATCCAAGTGGGAATTGTTGTGATTGAGGATGGAAAAATCGTCGATCACTATACGACAGATGTCAATCCACATGAACCCTTGGATGCTCATATAAAAGAACTGACAGGATTGACAGACCAACGTCTGGCGCAAGCACCTGATTTTTCGCAAGTTGCTAGAAAAATCTTTGACTTGGTGGAGGATGGGATTTTTGTAGCCCATAATGTTCAGTTTGATGCCAATCTCTTGGCGGAAAATTTATTTTTTGAAGGCTATGAGCTAAGAAATCCTCGTGTTGACACGGTCGAATTGGCTCAGGTCTTTTTCCCTGAACTGGAAAAATATAGTTTGCCGATATTGTGTCGAGAATTAGGAATTCCTCTTAAACACGCTCACACAGCCCTTTCAGATGCCCAAGCTACTGCGGAATTACTCTTATTTCTACGGAAAAAGATGGCCCAACTTCCTAAAGGACTCTTGGAACGCTTGCTGGAAATGGCTGACGCCCTCTTATATGAGTCTTACCTGGTTATTGAAGAAATTTATCGTAGCCAATCTATCCTGAGTTCTCCAGACTTGGTCGAAGTTCAAGGACTGTATTTCAAGAAAACTGGAGCTCCCCTGGAGCCACGAAAACTATCCCAAGATTTTTCTAAAAATATTTCTCTGTTGAATCTTGAAGTGAGGGAGGAGCAAGATAGTTTTGCTAGAGAGGTTGGCTTGCTATTGAAAGATGAGCCTGTCTCATTAATTCAAGCACCGACAGGGATTGGGAAAACCTATGGCTATCTCTTACCCGCTTTATCTCAAGCCAAAGAGCGTCAAATTGTTCTTAGTGTTCCGACAAAGATTCTTCAAAATCAGATCATGGAAGAAGAAGGTAAACGTCTTAAGGATGTGTTCCATATAGATATTCATAGTTTAAAGGGACCACACAATTATCTGAAGTTGGATGCCTTTTATCGTTCCTTGCAGGAAAATGATGAAAATCGCTTATTTAGACGCTTTAAAATGCAACTCTTGGTCTGGCTGACTGAGACAGAGACAGGAGATTTGGATGAAATTGGTCAACTCTACCGTTACCAACATTTTCTAACAGATCTTCGTCATGACGGGAATTTATCATCTCAAAGCTTATTTGTGACGGAAGATTTTTGGAAACGTAGTCAAGAAAGGGCACAAACATGCAAGCTTTTAGTGACTAATCATGCCTATCTTGTAACTAGACTTGAAGATAATCCTGAATTTGTTAGTGACCGTTTATTGATTATTGATGAAGTCCATAAAGTTTTGTTGGCTCTAGAAAATCTGCTTCAAGAGACCTACGATATCCAGTCTATTATTGATTTGCTTGATAAGGCTTTACTGGAGGAGCAAAATAAGGTCCAGCAACGAATACTAGAAAGTATTCGCTTTGAGTGCCTCTACTTGATAGAACAATTTCAGTCTGGCAAATCTAGGAAAAATATCTTAGATTCTCTGGCCAATCTCCATCAGTGTTTTTCAGAATTAGAGGTAGAAGGCTTTGGGGAACTGGTCCGCTATTTTACAGCTGATCGAGATTACTGGCTTGAAGCAACTGAAACGAGTCAAAAGAAAATTCAGATTTCTTCTACAAAATCAGGCCGTATTCTTCTGTCTTCCTTAGTGCCTGATTCATGTCAAGTCTTGGGAGTGTCGGCCACTCTTGAGATTAGTCAGAGAGTTTCTTTGGCAGACCTTTTGGGTTATCCCGAAGCCAAATTTGTTAAGATTGAAGCTGGTAAAAAACAGGATCAAGAAGTGGTCTTGGTCAAAGATTTCCCTCTGGTAACAGAAACCTCCTTAGAAGTCTATGCCAAGGAGGTAGCTGATTTGCTAGTGGAAATTCAAGCTTTCCAGCAACCGATTTTAGTTCTCTTTACTGCTAAAGACATGCTTCTAGCAGTATCGGATTTACTTCCAGTTAGCCACTTGGCCCAGTATAAAAATGGGGATGTTCATCAGCTTAAGAAACGCTTTGAAAAAGGTGAACAACAAATCCTGCTAGGTGCAGCAAGTTTCTGGGAGGGGGTTGATTTTTCAAGTCATCCTTTTGTGATTCAAGTTGTACCAAGACTTCCTTTCCAAAATCCTCAAGAGCCCTTGACGAAAAAGATTAATCAGGAACTGAATCAGGAAGGAAAAAATGCCTTTTATGATTATCAGTTGCCAATGGCCATTATTCGTTTAAAGCAAGCTTTGGGAAGAAGTATGAGACGCGAACACCAACGTTCCTTAACTCTTATTTTGGATAGGAGAATTGTTGGAAAGCGATATGGCAAACAAATTGTGACTTCTCTAGCAAAAGAAGCGACCGTTAAAACCGTCTCTCGATCCGAAGTTGATGAGGCTATTGATAAATTTTTAAATGAACTTTGATAAATAATATTGTATGAAAGTATAAGGTTAGTATATATGAAACGTTCTCTCGACTCTAGAGTCGATTATAGTTTGCTCTTGCCAGTATTTTTTCTACTGGTTATTGGCGTGGTGGCTATTTATATAGCTGTTAGTCATGATTATCCAAACAATATTTTGCCCATTTTAGGGCAGCAGGTCGCCTGGATCGCCTTGGGGCTTGTGATTGGTTTTATCGTCATGCTCTTTAATACTGAATTTCTTTGGAAGGTGACACCCTTTTTATATATTTTAGGCTTGGGACTTATGGTCTTGCCGATTGTCTTTTATAATCCAAGCTTAGTTGCATCAACGGGTGCCAAAAACTGGGTATCGGTAAATGGTGTTACCTTGTTCCAGCCGTCAGAGTTTATGAAGATATCCTATATCCTCATGTTGGCTCGTGTGATTGTCCAGTTTACCAAAAAACATAAGGAATGGAGACGCACAGTTCCGCTGGATTTCTTGTTGATTTTCTGGATGATTCTCTTTACCATTCCAGTCCTAGTTCTTTTGGCACTTCAAAGTGACTTGGGGACGGCTTTAGTTTTTGTAGCCATTTTCTCAGGAATCGTCTTGCTATCAGGAGTTTCTTGGAAAATTATTATCCCAGTTTTTGTGACTGCTGTAACAGGAATTGCTGGTTTCTTAGCTATTTTTATCAGCAAGGACGGTCGGGCTTTTCTCCATCAACTGGGAATGCCGACCTACCAAATCAACCGTATTTTGGCTTGGCTCAATCCTTTTGACTTTGCCCAAACAACCACTTACCAACAGGCTCAAGGGCAGATTGCGATTGGAAGCGGTGGCTTATTTGGACAAGGGTTTAATGCTTCTAATTTGCTTATTCCAGTTCGAGAGTCGGATATGATTTTCACGGTTATCGCAGAAGATTTTGGCTTTATTGGCTCTGTCCTTGTTATCGCCCTTTATCTCATGCTGATTTACCGTATGTTGAAGATTACTCTTAGATCAAATAACCAGTTCTACACCTATATTTCCACAGGTTTGATTATGATGTTGCTCTTCCATATCTTTGAGAATATCGGTGCCGTGACAGGTTTGCTTCCTTTGACGGGGATTCCCTTACCTTTCATTTCTCAAGGCGGATCGGCTATTATCAGTAACTTGATTGGTATTGGCTTGCTTTTATCGATGAGTTACCAGACTAATCTAGCTGAAGAAAAGAGCGGAAAAGTTCCATTCAAACGGAAAAAGGTTGTATTAAAACAAATCAAATAAGGAGAAAATCATGGTAAAAGTAGCAGTTATGTTGGCTCAGGGCTTTGAAGAAATTGAAGCTTTGACAGTTGTAGATGTTTTGCGTCGTGCAAATATTACTTGTGATATGATTGGTTTTGAAGAGCAAGTGACAGGTTCGCATGCCATCCAAGTAAGAGCAGATCGTGTTTTTGATGGTGATTTATCAGACTATGACATGATTGTTCTTCCTGGAGGGATGCCTGGTTCTGTACATTTGCGCGATAATCCGGCCTTGATTCAAGAGTTGCAAAGCTTTGAACGAGAAGGGAAGAAAATGGCAGCTATTTGTGCGGCGTCAATTGCCCTCAATCAAGCAGGGTTATTGAAAAACAAGCAGTATACTTGCTATGATGGCGTTCAAGAGCAAATCCTTGATGGTCACTACGTCAAGGAAACAGTAGTGGTAGATGGTCATTTGACAACCAGTCGAGGCCCCTCAACAGCCCTTGCCTTTGCCTACGAGTTGGTGGACCAACTAGGAGGAGACGCAGAGACTTTACGAACAGGAATGCTCTATCGAGATGTCTTTGGTAAAAATCAGTAAAACGGGAGTCAAACTCTCGTTTTTTTATGTGGAAAACTCAAGGAAATCATCGCTTTTTTCATAAAAAAATGCTATAATGAAGGGTATGAAATATCACGATTATATCTGGGATTTAGGTGGAACTTTACTGGATAATTACGAAACTTCAACAGCTGCATTTGTTGAAACATTGGCATTGTATGGCATCACACAAGACCATGACAGTGTCTATCAGGCTTTAAAGGTTTCTACTGATTTTGCGATTGAGACATTCGCTCCCAACTTAGAGAATTTTTTAGAAAAGTACAAGGAAAATGAAGCCAGAGAACTTGAACACCCGATTTTATTTGATGGAGTTTCTGATTTATTGAAAGATATCTCCAATCAAGGTGGCCGTCATTTTTTGGTTTCTCATCGAAATGATCAGGTCTTGGAAATTTTAGAAAAAACCTCTCTAGCAGCTTATTTTACAGAAGTGGTGACTTCTAACTCAGGCTTTAAGAGAAAACCAGATCCTGAGTCCATGATTTATTTAAGAGAAAAGTATCAAATTAGTTCAGGGCTTGTCATTGGTGATCGACCGATTGATATCGAAGCAGGGCAAGCTGCAGGACTAACTACCCACTTGTTTACCAGTATCGTGAATTTAAGACAAGTATTAGACATGTAAGAAAAAGGAATAAGATGACAGAAGAAATCAAAAATCTGCAGGCACAAGATTATGATGCCAGTCAAATTCAAGTTTTAGAGGGCTTAGAGGCTGTTCGTATGCGTCCAGGGATGTATATCGGGTCAACTTCAAAAGAAGGTCTTCACCATCTAGTCTGGGAAATTGTTGATAACTCAATTGATGAGGCCTTGGCAGGATTTGCTAGCCAAATTCAAGTCTTTATTGAGCCAGATAATTCGATTACAGTTGTTGATGATGGACGTGGTATCCCAGTCGATATTCAGGAAAAAACAGGTCGACCTGCCGTTGAGACTGTCTTTACTGTTCTTCACGCTGGAGGAAAGTTTGGCGGTGGCGGATATAAGGTCTCAGGTGGTCTTCACGGAGTGGGGTCCTCAGTTGTTAACGCCCTTTCAACTCAATTAGACGTTCATGTCCACAAAAATGGTAAAATTCATTACCAAGAATACCGTCGTGGTCATGTTGTCGCAGACCTTGAGGTGGTTGGAGATACGGATAAAACGGGAACAACAGTTCACTTTACACCGGATCCAGAAATTTTCACTGAAACAACAACTTTTGATTTTGATAAATTAAATAAACGGATTCAAGAGTTGGCCTTTCTAAATCGTGGTCTTCAAATCTCCATCACAGATAAGCGTGAAGGTTTGGAACAAACCAAGCATTACCATTATGAAGGTGGGATTGCTAGCTACGTTGAATATATCAACGAGAACAAGGATGTAATCTTTGATACACCAATCTATACAGACGGTGAGATGGATGATATCACAGTCGAAGTAGCCATGCAGTACACAACAGGTTACCATGAAAATGTCATGAGTTTCGCCAATAATATTCATACCCATGAAGGTGGAACGCATGAACAAGGTTTCCGTACAGCCTTGACACGTGTTATCAATGATTATGCTCGTAAGAATAAGTTACTGAAAGACAATGAAGACAACTTAACAGGGGAAGATGTCCGCGAAGGATTAACTGCAGTTATCTCAGTTAAACACCCAAATCCACAGTTTGAAGGACAGACCAAGACAAAACTGGGGAATAGCGAAGTGGTCAAGATTACAAATCGTCTCTTCAGTGATGCCTTCTCTGATTTCCTCATGGAAAATCCACAGATTGCTAAACGTATCGTGGAAAAAGGTATTTTGGCTGCGAAGGCTCGTGTGGCTGCCAAGCGTGCGCGTGAAGTTACCCGTAAAAAATCTGGTTTGGAAATTTCTAACCTTCCAGGAAAATTGGCGGACTGTTCTTCTAACAATCCTGCAGAAACAGAACTCTTCATCGTCGAAGGAGACTCAGCTGGTGGGTCAGCCAAATCTGGTCGTAACCGTGAATTTCAGGCAATCCTTCCGATTCGCGGTAAGATTTTGAACGTTGAAAAGGCAAGTATGGATAAGATTCTAGCTAACGAAGAAATTCGTAGTCTTTTCACAGCGATGGGAACAGGATTTGGTGCAGAATTTGATGTTTCAAAAGCTCGTTACCAAAAACTTGTTTTGATGACCGATGCCGATGTCGATGGAGCCCACATTCGTACTCTTCTTTTAACCTTGATTTATCGTTATATGAAACCAATCCTAGAAGCTGGTTATGTTTATATCGCCCAACCTCCAATCTATGGTGTCAAGGTTGGAAGCGAGATTAAAGAATATATCCAGCCAGGAGCAGACCAAGAAATTAAACTCCAAGAAGCCTTAGCCCGCCACAGTGAAGGTCGTGCCAAACCAACTATTCAGAGGTATAAAGGTCTTGGTGAAATGGACGATCATCAGTTATGGGAAACAACCATGGATCCCGAGCATCGCTTGATGGCTAGAGTTTCTGTGGATGATGCTGCAGAAGCAGATAAAATCTTTGATATGTTGATGGGGGATCGAGTAGAGCCTCGTCGTGAATTTATCGAAGAAAATGCCGTCTATAGTACACTTGATGTCTAAAAAATCGGGAGAAGTAGTTCCCTTGGTCTAAAAAATATGATATAATCATTACGATTGTTTCAAGTAAAAAAGGAGTTTAATATGTCTGATAGTCTAGTAGTATATCTTATAATTGCAATTGCAATTATATTGCTGATTTCATATGCTATAGCAATTTATGTACGGAAACGCAATGAAAGTAAATTAGCAATTTTAGAAGAGAAAAAAGAAGAGCTGTACAATCTTCCAGTTAATGATGAAGTTGAAGCTGTAAAAAATATGCACTTGATTGGACAAAGTCAAGTGACTTTCCGTGAATGGAACCAAAAATGGGTTGACCTATCTCTTAACTCTTTTGCCGATATCGAAAATAATCTTTTCGAGGCAGAAGGTTATAACAATTCATTCCGTTTTTTTAAGGCTAGTCATCAAATTGACCAAATCGAGAGCCAAATTACCTTGATTGAAGAAGATATTGCGGCAATTCGCAATGCCTTGGCAGATTTGGAGAAACAAGAATCTAAAAACAGCGGTCGTGTTCTTCATACCTTGGACTTGTTTGAAGAGTTGCAACACCGAGTGGCTGATCATTCTGAAGAATATGGCCAAGGTTTATCTGAAATCGAAAAACAATTGGAAAATATCCAATCAGAGTTTTCTCAGTTTGTTACTTTGAACACTTCAGGTGACCCAGTAGAAGCTGCTGTGATTTTGGATAATGCTGAAAATCATATCTTGGCTTTGAGTCACATTGTTGACCGCCTGCCAGCGATTGTAAAAACATTATCTAAAGAGCTACCTGATCAATTGGAAGATTTGGAGGATGGTTACCGTAAGCTTTTAGATGCTAACTATCATTTTGCTGAAACGGATATTGAATCTCGCTTCCAATTGCTTTATGAATCTTTGAAGAAAAACCACGAAAATATTGCACAATTAGAGTTGGATAATGCTGAGTATGAAAATACTCAAGTTCAAGAAGAAATCAATTCACTCTATGATATCTTTACACGAGAAATCGCTGCTCAAAAAGTAGTAGAAGGCTTAGTTGCAACTCTTCCTACATATTTGAAACACATGAAAGATAGTAATGCTGTTTTAGTGGAAGATATTCAACGATTGAGTAACAATTACCTACTATCTGAAACGGATGTTAGTCATGTTCATAGATTACAAGCTGAGTTAGAATCTTTAGAAGAATCTGTATTGGAACTAACTTCTGAACAAGAGGAACATTCTGAACCTTATTCATTCCTTGAAGAACGTTTGGAAAACTTACAAGCTACTTTGAAGGAAATTGAAGATGAACAAGTTGAGGTTAGTCAACGTCTTGCTCAGATTGAAAAAGATGATATCAATGCTCGCCAGAAGGCAAATGTTTATGTTAATCGTCTTCACACAATTAAGAGATATATGGAAAAACGCAATCTTCCAGGTATTCCTCAGAATTTCTTACAGTTGTTCTTTACAGCAAGTAACCATACTGAAGAGTTGATGGCTGAACTAGAAGAAGCTCGGGTCAATATAGAAGCTGTGAACCGGATGCTTGAAATTGCAACAAATGATATAGAAGCACTTGAAGAAGAAACCTATAATATTGTTCAATATGCAACGTTGACAGAACAATTGCTACAGTATTCGAACCGTTACCGCTCATTTGATGAACGAATTCAAGAAGCCTTTAATGAATCATTAGAAATTTTTGAAAAAGAATTTGATTATCATGCTTCATTTGATAAGATTTCGCAAGCTTTGGAAGTTGCAGAACCAGGTGTAACCAACCGTTTTGTCACTTCATACGAAAAAACACGTGAGACGATTCGTTTCTAACATAATAAAAAAGATTTGGTTCTGTGGTAAGCAGCACCAAATCTTTTTTATTTATTTATTTATTGTTTTTAAAAATGCCCAGTTACCAATTGATTTTGATCCGTATTCTAGATCCATAAAGTCCAGTAATACATAATCGTTTTTTTCGTAGAATGAGACATTTCTAGCTGTACTAGTTATGAGTCCCAAGTGTTTACAGCCTTTTGATTTGACATAAGGTTCAATCCCTTGTGTCAGAAAAGTACTGCCTATTCCCTGCCCCTTACTTTCTATATTGACAGCTAAGGGCATCAAATACCAATCAAACTCTCCAGATTTTTCTAAATGCTTTTTGGAACGTTTTACAAAGTCAAAGTATTTAAGGAGATTTTGTGGTCGAATGTAGCGAAAAATGTTTGTTCCTCCATTTCGTAGATAGGATAGTATACAGAAATCTTTTTGTTGCAAAAGGGCGACTGCAAGTAAGTCTCCATCCTGTTCCGCAATTAAACAGTTTCCCTTCTTAATATAGACTCTAGTAAGCAGAATTTGCAACGTTTCTACAAAAGCAGGATAGGAGTCAGGTTTCTTCAAATCATCAGTTATAATCGTTAAAAAGGGATAGTCAAGAAAGGAATTGGCTAATAATTTTCCAATTTTTTCGCTTTCTTCAATTCTTGCCTCTCTATATATGATGTCTCCCATGTTTGTCTCCTTAATTATCTACAAAATCTTGTATGACAAGATTTTATAGATAAAAAATTGGAGATGATTTAAAAAGCTAAATAAACCTAATTTTGTTCCATAAGGTTCAAAGCACTTTCTAATCTCTCCAAGATTTTATTTGGTTGGAATCGAAATTCCAATTAATTTTTCTGAATAGAGGGTTTTGATATTGGCCTCATCAATAGAGTCCTTATCAATTTTACGTTTCAAGAAAAATTCTTGAATAGCTTCGATTTCAGGTTCTCGAATAGCGCGGTGTTTGTTTGAGATGAGGATTTCATAGTGAAGCGGAGCTTGGGTAAAAATAACATCGGTATTCCCTGCAGAATAGACCTCAACAAGGGTTGCGTCTGTACTTTCTAGCTGGCTTTTAACAAGTTGCGAGTGTGAGTTTGTCGTATTGATTAGCTTCATAACATTTCCTCCGATTTTCTAATTCTATTATAGCACTTTTTGAATAAAGTGGCTGGATTTAGTCAATCTTATGCTGTTTTTTCCATGATTGGATTGCCCATTTATGGCTACCACGTTTGAGATTTTCAATAGCTTCATCAATAGGGAACCAGGCAATATGATTAAAGTCTTCTAGTGGCTTTTGCACTTCTTTGAAAGAAGTTGCTTCATAGAGGTAGGCAGGATTGTAGTAGTAGGTGTCACGATGACGAGAGTAGAAATATTCGTCAGCTTGTCCGTAATAGGCACCAATTTCAGCTGTGAAGCCAAGCTCTTCAATCAATTCACGTTTTAGGGCTTCCTGATGGTTCTCACCAGCTTCAATTTCGCCACCTGGTAGGAACCAAGCGCCATTGGGTGCTTGAACAAGAACAATTTGTTTTTGTTCAGCATCAGGTATAACTGCATATACGCCATAGCGTGAAACATAGTCTGTATTCGCTTTTTTTTCTCCGAAAGTTGGGTTTGCCATTGCATTTTCCTCATTATCTATTATCTTTATTATTATCTTAATGGACAAAGGCCTAGCTGTCAAGAATTTATAGTTATTTTAGTAAAAAGGAGCAGAAAATTTTCATTTTCTACTCCTTTTCTATAGGATTTATACTTCTTTTTCAGAAGTCTTTACTTCAGCTTTTTTGGCAGATTTGATTTGAATGTTACCCTTGCTGGTCATCACTGCCTTGAGGTCTTTTTCGCTTGGATTTTCAAGGTAGTAGTCAGTGATTGCGTCCTCAATATAGTCTTGAATAGTACGACGAAGTGGGCGTGCTCCCATTTTTGGATCATAACCAAGGTCAACCAATTTTTCCTTGACCTTGTCGGTTACATCCAAATGAATGTTGTTGCTAGAAAGACGTTTGTTAACATCTGCAAGCATAAGCTCGACAATCTGAAGGAGGTTATCTTTGCTGAGAGCCTTAAATTCGATAATACCATCAAAACGGTTCATAAACTCTGGGCTAAAGAAGTTACCGAGTTCACCAAGAACAGAGTTGGTACGTCCTTCTCTAGCAGCACCAAATCCAACGCTAGCTTCTGCCTTACCTGTACCTGCATTTGAAGTCATGATGATGATGGCGTCCTTGAAGCTAACGGTACGTCCTTGTCCATCTGTTAAACGACCATCGTCCAAGACCTGGAGGAACATATGCATGACATCTGGATGGGCTTTCTCTACTTCATCCAAGAGAATAAGAGAGTAGGGATTGCGGCGGACTTTTTCAGTTAATTGCCCAGCCTCGTCATAGCCGACATAACCTGGAGGGGCACCGACTAATTTCGCCACACTGTGTTTTTCCATATATTCACTCATATCAAAGCGAATCATGCTGTCAGCAGAACCAAAGAGTTCGATAGCTAATTGTTTGGAAAGTTCTGTCTTACCGACTCCAGTTGGCCCAACGAAAAGGAAACTTCCGATTGGGCGGTTAGGGGTACCGAGACCGACACGATTACGGCGAATAGCCTTGGCAATCTTATCGACAGCATCATCTTGTCCAATAACATGAGACTTGAGGTCTTCGGCTAGATGGATGAGTTGAGATTGTTCTTTCTCTTTTAAATCACCAACAGGAATATTGGTTTTCTGCTCGATAATGTGCTCAATGGTTTTCTCACTAATGATAGGAGTATCTTGGTCTGTGACCTTTTTCTTTTGCATTTCCTTATACTTGGCAATCTGGTCGCGGAAGTAGGCGGCCTTCTCAAAATCTTCCTCTCGTGTAGCTTGAGATTTGAGATTTTCAGCCTCAATCAAGCGCTGATCAATAACTTTAGGATCTACAAAATTCAAGGTCAAGTTCATCTTAGAACCTGCTTCATCTAAGAGGTCAATAGCCTTGTCAGGCAAGAAGCGATCTTGGATGTAGCGATTGGAAAGAGTTGCAGCTGCTTCAATTGCAGCATCGGTATACTGAACGTGGTGGTAGTCTTCGTATTTCTTTTGAATGCCTTTGAGGATAGTAATTGTTTCCTCCACTGTTGGTTCATCCACTTTAACAGGTTGCATACGACGCTCTAGGGCTGCATCTTTTTCAATGATACGGTATTCATTGAGGGTAGTAGCACCGACCAATTGCAGCTCTCCACGAGCAAGGGCGGGCTTGAGGATATTTCCTGCATCCATATTGCCATCGCCCGCAGAACCAGCACCGACAATTTCATGGATTTCATCGATAAAGAGGATGATGTCCTCACGTTTGCGAATTTCTTCCATGAGTTTTTGCATGCGTTCTTCAAATTGTCCACGGATACCCGTTCCTTGAACTAAGCTAACCACATCCAGACGGATGACTTGTTTTCCTTGTAGTTTATGGGGAACATCTCCATCAACTATTTTCTGAGCTAGACCTTCGACAACGGCAGTTTTTCCGACACCTGGTTCACCGATAAGAACAGGATTATTCTTGGTTCTGCGATTGAGAATTTCTATGACACGGATAATCTCATCGTCGCGCCCAATAACGGGGTCAATATCTCCACGACGGGCAATTTCAGTTACGTTGATACCAAATTCTTCCAGTAGGCCTTTTTCTTGGCTTGGTGGAGGAGTTTGAGCAGGTCCACGATTTTGGGAACCATAACCGCCATTTCCACCGTAACCTCCACCTGATTGGGTTGGGGGAGTCGGAGGAGTATTGTTAGAAGGCCTGAAATTGTTTAGGTCATTGAAGAAATCACCAAAGGGATCAAAGTCACGATTGTTCAGATCCGTAATACCTTTAAAGAGGCTATTGTTAGGATCTGTCTTGATAATCTTATAGCAGTTTTGACAGAGGTCAATTTGTTTTTGCTTTCCATTGAGATTGGTATAAAGATGAATCGTTGAGTCATTGATTTTACAGTTTTGACAAAGCATACATCTACCTCATTTCTTTATTTAGCCTGACCTGTTTAATGGTCAAAAATAGTCAAATTTCTATACTCTCATTATAACAGGATTGGGGTGTAAAGCAAGTAAAAAGATTGCAGCTTTGAGAAGTTGTTACAATGAAGAACTTTGTGGATTTGGACTATAAAAAAATCCTATTTGTGAGACAAAAAGGATTTTGGTTAGACATGCAGGGTGTAATCCCAGCTTGTTTTGTATTAGTAAAGAAGTTCGTAAATTTCCATTGCAATCAAGTCAATGCTATCAAACGTATAAGTTTCGCGAGCTTCGACATCACGAAGGGTAAAGATTGAGCCGTTTTCTTCGTCGTGACTGTATGCAACTTCTGCAACAACAACTCCTTCGCGTTCAAAATTACGTTTTAAATTTCCGCCGTCTTTTGCCATTGCTTCAAGGCGGTTGATGATTCTAACCAAATGTGATTCCATTTTGATTCTCCTTCATTTCTTATCGTTACTATTTTACCATAAAGGAGGCCAACTTGCCTAGAAAAAACTAAGATTTCTCGCTAATTCTACTAGCTTAAAGTTTTTTTGAATAAATTAGACAAAAGATTTGAATTTTAATTCAATTGATGTTATAATCATACAGTATTCTATTTTAGAAAGCAGTGTGACTATGAATTTTTCTTTTTTACCTAAGTATTTACCTTATTTTAACTATGGGGCTGTTGTGACGGTTCTCATTTCTATCTGTGTGGTCTTTTTGGGAACTATTTTGGGTGTTGTCTTGGCTTTTGGGCAACGTTCAAAGTTTAAACCGCTTGTTTGGCTAGCCAACTTGTACGTTTGGATTTTCCGCGGGACGCCAATGATGGTTCAGATTATGATTGCCTTTGCCCTTATGCATATCAATGCTCCGACTATTCAGGTTGGGATTTTAGGTGTTGACCTTTCTCGTCTGATTCCAGGGATTTTGATTATTTCTATGAACAGTGGTGCTTATGTTTCTGAGACTGTTCGGGCTGGGATTAATGCGGTTCCTAAGGGGCAGTTAGAGGCGGCCTATTCTTTAGGGATTCGTCCTAAAAATGCGATGCGCTATGTGATTTTGCCACAAGCTATCAAAAATATTTTGCCAGCATTGGGGAACGAATTTATCACTATTATCAAGGATAGTTCCCTCTTATCAGCTATCGGTGTTATGGAGTTGTGGAATGGAGCTACAACAGTTTCTACAACAACCTATCTACCTTTAACACCACTTTTATTTGCAGCC
Organism: Streptococcus mitis; assembly: GCF_002096855.1. Classification (GTDB taxonomy): domain Bacteria; phylum Bacillota; class Bacilli; order Lactobacillales; family Streptococcaceae; genus Streptococcus; species Streptococcus mitis_Y. The sequence goes on from NZ_NCVH01000031.1 coordinate 177,258, forward strand.
TTTTACTACTTGATTATGACCTCTATTTTGACAGTAGCCTTGAAAGCTTTTGAAAAACGAATGGAACAAGGAGATAAAAAATAATGACAGAGACCTTGATAAAAATTGAAAATTTACATAAATCTTTTGGAAAGAATGAAGTATTGAAGGGCATCAACCTCGAGATTAAAAGAGGAGAAGTTGTCGTTATCATTGGTCCTTCAGGAAGCGGAAAATCTACCTTGCTTCGTTCTATGAATTTGTTGGAAGAAGCAACAAAAGGGAAGGTTATCTTTGAGGGAGTTGATATTACGGACAAGAAGAATGACCTGTTTGCCATGCGTGAGAAGATGGGCATGGTTTTCCAACAATTTAATCTCTTTCCTAATATGACTGTGATGGAAAATATTACCTTGTCTCCTATCAAGACCAAAGGTGAAAGTAAGGAAGTTGCAGAGAAGAGAGCTAAGGAGCTTTTGGAAAAAGTTGGCTTACCAGATAAGGCAACTGCTTATCCACAGAGTTTGTCAGGTGGCCAGCAACAGCGGATTGCTATTGCGCGTGGCTTAGCTATGGAACCAGATGTTTTGCTCTTTGACGAGCCAACTTCAGCCCTGGACCCTGAAATGGTAGGTGAAGTGTTGGCTGTTATGCAAGACCTAGCCAAGTCAGGAATGACCATGGTTATCGTAACACATGAGATGGGATTTGCTCGTGAGGTGGCAGACCGTGTCATCTTTATGGCAGACGGTGTGGTTGTTGAAGACGGAACACCTGAACAGATTTTTGAACAAACTCAAGAACAACGGACTAAAGACTTCTTGAGTAAGGTTTTATAAGTTAGCTTTGTTTAGCTATTTGTAGCCAACTTTACATATAAAATATAGATTAATGAAAAGCTCGAACCGAGCTTTTTCTTATAGTTTGAAACTATAAGATAGCCTAGGAAAGAAGTGTTAGAGGGGATTAGCAGTTTTTGGTATAATGGAAGATATTTGAAAGAAAAGAGAAGTGATATGACACAGATTATTGATGGGAAGGCTCTGGCAGCTAAGTTACAAGGACAGTTGGCTGAAAAGACTGAAAAATTAAAGGAAGAGACAGGTTTAGTACCTGGTTTGGTAGTGATTTTGGTTGGGGATAATCCAGCAAGCCAAGTCTATGTTCGTAACAAGGAGAGGTCAGCCCTTGCGGCTGGTTTCCGTAGTGAAGTTGTGCGAGTTCCAGATACCATTACTCAAGAGGAATTGTTAGACTTGATTGCCAAATACAATCAAGATCCAGCTTGGCATGGAATTTTGGTCCAGTTACCATTACCAAAACATATTGACGAAGAGGCAGTTTTATTAGCTATTGATCCTGAAAAGGACGTAGATGGTTTCCATCCCCTAAACATGGGACGCCTTTGGTCTGGACATCCAGTCATGATTCCTTCGACACCTGCAGGAATTATGGAAATGTTCCATGAATACGGGATTGACTTGGAAGGTAAAAATGCGGTCGTCATTGGTCGTTCCAATATCGTTGGAAAACCCATGGCCCAGCTTCTTTTGGCCAAAAATGCTACAGTGACTTTGACCCACTCACGGACTCATAATCTTGCCAAGGTGGCTGCTAAAGCAGATATTCTGGTTGTTGCAATTGGTCGTGCCAAGTTTGTGACTGCTGATTTTGTCAAACCAGGTGCGGTTGTCATTGACGTTGGGATGAATCATGATGAAAATGGCAAGCTCTGTGGGGATGTGGATTATGAGGCAGTTGCCCCACTTGCTAGCCATATTACGCCAGTTCCTGGAGGTGTAGGTCCTATGACTATTACTATGCTGATGGAGCAAACTTATCAAGCAGCACTCCGGACATTGGATAGAAAATAAGAGAAAAAGAGAAAAAGTTTTCTGAGGAAAGTGTATTTTCTATAGCTATATCTAAAATGGCAAAAATGAATATTAAATTTTAGAAATAAGTTTATAAAAGGAGGTATGCGCCTCCTTTTTGTTGTATAATGGAGTGAGGTGATTAGATGATTTTAAAAATTTATAATGGGGAATATAGTTTACAATGGGATGGAATATACTACTTAGCACTAATTGATTATCCAAATATTCAAGAGTGGGAATTAGAAAAAATTGCTAAATTTATAGCTTACGAAAAACTTCATAAACGTCAAACAAGTATTGAGTGTGCTGATTCTTGTTTAAAAAAAGAAATTTTAGATTACATCTTTCAGCATCCCTTTCTGCCACCATTTACCCCTACAGATAAAAGAGTAGCCTCGACTTATGATCTACATAAGAGGTTAGTGACTTCAGACTACTGTAGTCATACTACGACTATAGATGCAGCGATTTCTATCTTTAAAACAGGTCAGCTCTTATCTGCTGTGAAAGCCTTTGGGCGAGATGCTGAGGAGTTGGTTTTGGATAGTAGAAATGCTGCATCGGATCCGATAGATTATTTTGACTATGTCATGTTAGGGTGGTCAAATACAAGTTCTGGTTATCGATTAGCGATGGAGCGTTTATTAGGTCGAGCTCCTTCAGAGAAAGAATTACAAGACAAGTTTATTCCTGGAGTGAGTTTTCATTTTATCTATACAGATTTGATTAAAGTTACTGGTTATATTTTTGATGGCTACCATGTTGCAAAAATTAAGGACATGTTGAATTTATTTAGTGAGTTGTATATTTGTATTATTCCAACTCATAATAAGAGCCAATTTGAAAATATTATTCCAACTAAAATACAAGATAGGGTGCATTATCTTGACTATGCTGGAGAAGACTTAGAAGAGTGGACTAAGAAAGTCTATCAAGTTGTTTTAAAACAATCAGATAAAGGATAGTTGAGGAAAAAAGATGAAAGTGATTGATCAAACCTTACTAGAAAAAGTCATTATTGAACGTTCTCGTACCAGTCATAAAGGAGACTATGGTCGTTTGCTGTTGCTGGGTGGGACTTATCCTTATGGTGGTGCTATTATCATGGCTGCTTTAGCAGCTGTAAAAAGCAGTGCAGGATTGGTGACCGTTGGAACGGACAGGGAAAATATTCCAGCTCTGCACAGCCATTTACCAGAAGCTATGGCCTTTTCTCTGCAAGACCAGCAATTGTTAAAAGAGCAATTGGAGAAGGCAGAAGTTGTCCTGGTGGGGCCTGGTTTACGAGACGATACTTTTGGAGAAAATCTTGTAAAACAGGTCTTTGCTAGCTTAAAAAAGAATCAGATTTTGATTGTAGATGGAGGGGCCTTAACCATTCTTGCTAGGACAAGTTTGTCGTTTCCATCTAACCAGCTTATCCTAACTCCCCACCAAAAAGAATGGGAAAAGCTGTCTGGTATTGCTATTGAAAAGCAAAACGAAGATGCAACAGCTAGTGCCCTGACTTCATTTCCTCAAGGAACCATTTTGGTGGAGAAAGGTCCAACTACTCGTATTTGGCAAGTTGGTCAATCTGATTTTTGCCAGTTACAGGTTGGCGGTCCCTATCAGGCGACTGGTGGTATGGGAGATACACTGGCTGGAATGATTGCTGGATTTGCAGGACAATTTCGACAGGCCAGTCTCTATGAACGTGTGGCAGTAGCAACCCATCTTCATTCAGCCATAGCCCAAGAACTATCTCAAGAACATTATGTGGTCTTGCCGACGGAAATCAGCAGTCATCTTCCCAAAATAATGAAAAAAATATCTCAAAAAGGCACTTGATAGTTCAGGCGCCTTTATATCTTTTAGAAAAATCCTTTAATCTTTCCAACGAGGCCATCTAGACCTTCAGAACCAGAAATCAACTGCTGAGCTTGAGAGAAGTATTCTCCAAGTTGGTCTTGATTTTCTGCAACAAATGTTTTTGCAGCTTCGAAATCTTTTGTTTCGATTAATTCTTTTACTTGGTTAAACAAATCTAATGGGTTCATCTTATTTCTCCTTTTCTGTACTTAACTATTTAATCATCTTTATGATAAAAAATCAACTGTTGTTGCTTTTAGCTAGGACCTGTTTTTATCTACAAGTTCTCATAACTAAGATTCTAACTACCAAAACAAGGTAGACATAAAAATAAAAATGTTCGGGTTTTTCTAGTGTATCCATGAAATAAAAAAGGATACATGTTATAATAAAAGTAGCTCTTTAATGGAGGTGTTTGAGTGGAAAATCTGAAGAAAATGGCAGGTATCAAGGCTGCTGAATTTGTCAATGATGGCATGGTTGTCGGACTGGGAACGGGTTCTACTGCCTATTATTTCGTAGAAGAAATCGGTCGTCGTATCAAGGAAGAAGGCTTGCAGATTACAGCTGTAACGACTTCTAGTGTGACCAGTAAACAGGCTGAAGGTCTTAATATCCCGCTCAAGTCTATTGACCAAGTAGACTTTGTCGATGTGACAGTCGACGGGGCGGATGAAGTGGATGGTCAGTTTAATGGAATCAAAGGCGGTGGTGGTGCCCTTCTGATGGAGAAAGTTGTCGCAACGCCTTCAAAAGAATACATTTGGGTGGTGGATGAAAGCAAGCTAGTCGACAAACTAGGTGCTTTTAAATTGCCAGTAGAAGTGGTTCAGTATGGCGCAGAACAGGTCTTTCATCGTTTTGAGCGAGCTGGCTACAAACCAAGTTTCCGTGAAAAAGACGGCCAACGTTTTGTGACCGATATGCAGAATTTTATCATTGACCTTGCTTTGGATGTCATTGAAGATCCAATTGCTTTCGGGCAAGAATTGGACCATATCGTTGGTGTTGTAGAGCACGGCTTATTCAACCAAATGGTGGATAAGGTCATTGTTGCTGGACGAGACGGGGTTCAGATTTTAACTTCAACAAAAGCAAACTAATCAACATAATAAGGAGATACACTATGTCAAAATTTAATCGTATTCACTTGGTGGTACTAGATTCTGTGGGAATCGGTGCTGCACCAGATGCCAATAACTTTGTCAATGCAGGGGTTCCAGATGGAGCTTCTGACACACTGGGACACATTTCAAAAGCAGTTGGTTTGAATGTCCCAAACATGGCTAAAATTGGTCTTGGAAATATTCCTCGTGAAACTCCTTTGAAGACTGTAGCAGCTGAAAGCAATCCAACTGGATATGCAACAAAATTAGAAGAAGTATCTCTTGGTAAGGATACTATGACTGGACACTGGGAAATCATGGGACTCAACATTACTGAGCCTTTCGATACTTTCTGGAATGGATTCCCAGAAGAAATCTTGACAAAAATCGAAGAATTTTCAGGACGCAAGGTCATTCGTGAAGCTAACAAACCTTACTCAGGAACAGCTGTTATCGATGATTTTGGACCACGCCAGATGGAAACTGGGGAGTTGATTATCTATACTTCAGCTGACCCTGTTTTGCAAATTGCTGCCCACGAAGATATTATTCCTTTGGACGAATTGTACCGTATCTGTGAATACGCTCGTTCAATTACACTTGAGCGTCCTGCCCTTCTAGGTCGTATCATTGCCCGTCCTTATGTTGGTGAGCCTGGAAACTTCACTCGTACAGCCAACCGTCGTGACTTAGCCGTTTCTCCATTTGCACCGACTGTTTTAGATAAATTAAACGAAGCTGGTATCGATACTTACGCTGTTGGAAAAATCAATGATATCTTTAACGGTGCTGGTATCAACCATGACATGGGTCACAACAAGTCAAACAGCCATGGAATTGATACACTATTGAAGACCATGGGCCTTGCTGAGTTTGAAAAAGGATTCTCATTCACAAACTTGGTTGACTTTGATGCCCTTTACGGCCACCGTCGTAATGCTCACGGCTACCGTGATTGTTTGCATGAGTTTGATGAACGCTTACCTGAAATTATCGCAGCTATGAGAGAGAATGACCTTCTCTTGATTACTGCGGACCATGGAAACGACCCAACTTACGCAGGAACAGACCACACTCGTGAATATATTCCACTTTTGGCCTACAGCCCTGCCTTTAAAGGCAATGGTGTCATTCCAGTAGGACATTTTGCAGATATCTCAGCGACTATTGCCGATAACTTTGGTGTTGAAACTGCCATGATTGGGGAAAGTTTCTTAGATAAATTGGTGTAAGATGACGCGCTATGCTTTACTGGTTAGGGGCATTAATGTCGGTGGGAAGAATAAGGTTGTCATGGCGCAACTTCGTCAAGAATTGACAGAGTTGGGACTGGGAAAGGTTGAAACCTACATCAACAGTGGCAATATTTTCTTTACTTCGACAGATCCCAAAGCCCAATTGGTTGAAAAGTTAGAGTCTTTCTTTGAAATCCATTATTCATTTATTCAAAGTTTTTCTTTACTGAGTCAAGAAGACTATGAAGAAGAACTTGAAAAGCTACCAGCTTGGTGGAACAAAGACTTGGCACGAAAAGACGTCCTCTTTTACACTGAGGGCTTGGATGTGGAGCAAGTCATCGAGACGGTTAAAAGTTTAGAGCTGAAAGATGAAGTCGTTCATTTTGGAAGACTTGGGATTTTCTGGGGGAAATTCTCTGAAGAATCATACTACGAAACAGCCTATCACAAATACTTACTCAAGATGCCTTTCTACCGCCAAATCACCATTCGCAATGCTAAAACTTTTGACAAAATCGGTCAAATGCTAAAAACTAATAAAGGAGACACACAATGACATTTTTAGATAAGATCAATGAAACAGCTGCCTTCCTGAAAGACAAGGGAATCCAAGCTCCCGAGTTCGGTCTAATCCTTGGATCAGGACTTGGAGAATTAGCAGAAGAAATCGAAAATCCAGTTGTAGTAGACTATGCTGAGATTCCAAACTGGGGCCGTTCGACAGTAGTCGGTCACGCTGGTAAACTGGTATATGGAGAACTTGCAGGTCGCATGGTCTTGGCTCTTCAAGGTCGTTTCCATTTCTATGAAGGAAATCCTCTGGAAGTCGTGACTTTCCCAGTACGTGTGATGAAAGTTCTTGGATGTGAAGGTGTCATTGTAACCAATGCAGCTGGAGGGATTGGATTTGGTCCTGGTACCTTGATGGCTATCTCAGACCATATCAATATGACGGGGCAGAACCCATTGATGGGTGAAAACTTGGATGATTTTGGTCCACGTTTCCCTGATATGTCTAAGGCCTACACACCAGAATACCGTGCTACTGCCCATGAAGTAGCTAAGAAACTTGGTATCAAGCTTGATGAAGGTGTCTATATCGGTGTAACTGGTCCGACTTATGAAACACCAGCAGAAATCCGTGCTTATAAGACACTGGGAGCAGATGCGGTTGGTATGTCGACTGTTCCTGAAGTTATTGTGGCAGCTCACTCAGGTTTGAAAGTTCTCGGTATTTCATGTATTACTAACCATGCTGCAGGCTTTCAAGAAGAACTCAACCACGAAGAAGTTGTAGAAGTAACCGAACGTGTCAAAGGTGATTTCAAGGGCTTGCTTAAAGCGATTCTTGCAGAATTGTAATCATGTTAAAGGACTTGAGGAGATTTTTTCGAAAGATTCCTTATAATTTTAGATTATTCCTAGCAGTAATTCTACAAGGAATAGTTTCGGGTTTATCTGGTATATTTCTCCATTATCTTTTAGAGATGGTAGAGAGTCTAGCTTTTGGTCAGTCAGAGCACCATAGTGGATTTTTGACAGATGGAGTTTCCTCCTCACGGATAGGACTAAGTTTAATAATCGTGGGTCTTAGCTCATCCTTGGTCTGGTATTTCTTGCAAAAAAGGTCGAAGATTTTTTCCATCAAAGCTCAGATGAAGGATGAGACTTCACAATACAAACTTCATTTTCTAAAACAGCTATTTCATTCAATTTGGCAGATCATTGCAGTTGGAGGGGGAGCCCCTATTGGCAAAGAAGCTGCACCACGAGAGATTGGGACTCTATTTGCAGGGCCAATTGGAAAAATATGTATACTATCTATGAAGGAACGCATCTTTCTCCTTGCTTGTGGTGCTGGTGCTGGTTTAGCGGCTGTTTATCAGGTTCCATTAACAAGTGTCTTCTTTGTTTTTGAAACCCTAGGAATTGCTCTATCTATTAAACGATTTGTCTTAGTCGGTTTGACTACCTATGTCTCAACCTATATAGCAGGCTTGGTTATTTCAAATCAGGCTCTCTACCAGATTCCAGCCATCTCATGGTCATTAAAGGAAATATGGATTATTCCCTTATTACTTCTTTTCTTAACCCCACTATCTTGGCTTTTTGGTCGCTTAAGTAAGGCAGCGTCTTCAAACAGAATAAAAGATAAACGAATACTTCTCACATTGCCCTCAGTTTTTCTTTTTCTTGCTGGTCTTGCAAGTTCCTTTCCACATCTACTTGGAAATGGACGTATGATGGCTCAGGAAGTATTGAATGGTAGCAATGGCAAAACAGTACTCCTTTTGTTTATATTAAAAGCATTAGTTGTTCTTATTATTCTGTGGGCAGGGGCCTATGGTGGTACCCTTACGCCATCTTTTGCCTTGGGGATGGCTGGAGCTGCTCTCTTGGGCATAATTCTAGGTGTGGATAGCCAGCCAAGCATTTTGCTTTTGGGATCGGTTTGCTTTTTGTCTGTGACTTTGAGGGCTCCCTGGTCTGCAACCGGATTAGTTATAGGTTTCACTGGGCTAGGTATAGATTCTCTTCTGTATCTCTTAGTAACAGCTGTTTTAGCCTATGAATTTGCAAAAATGTTAGACCGCTTTCCTTGGGCTAGCATACTGTGTCAGAAGTCAAAGCATAAAGTAATAAGATAGAGAACGACCATTTCTTCTAATCAAAGATTTATCTTAAAAGATTAAAAACTATTATCAATTTATCAATAACTGTTTGAAATAAAAAAGAAGTAGGCTTATCGGAGTCACGATTGAATCCGATTTTTCATAGCTATAAAAATAAATAAAGAAAGGTAGAGCGAGATGTTCTGATTTGAACACGAGCGGAAAACTTTTCATAACAATAAAAGAAAGGATGGCTTAACTGTATTCATCGAACTGAATACGAGCGGAGAACTGTGTAAAAAAGATAAACTGTCTAGCATCTGAAATGCGTTGTCAGTTTCCTATTTTTACTTTGTTTTCTGTCGCTATCCTAAATATACAAAAAAGAAAGGTAGAGCGAGATGTTCTGATTTGAACACGAGCGGAAAACTTTTCTAAAAACTCAGAAGAGAAGGGGAGTTCGGGTTTGAATTGAAGCCGGGCTATTCTTCTCAATATCATCAAAATTAAGAAAGAAAGGAATTGAACCCACCCTAAAAGCAGTGGGAAAAAGATAGTTGGTCTAGCGAGCATCGCTCACTGCACCCAACTCCTATTTTCCTTTTGCTTTTTGACGGGTTTGGTATCTTATATTATGTCTATCCATATTGCTGCTCAGCAGGGCGAAATTGCTGATAAAATTCTTCTTCCTGGGGATCCTCTTCGTGCTAAGTTTATTGCGGAAAATTTCCTTGAAGATGCTGTTTGTTTTAACGAAGTGCGTAACATGTTTGGTTACACTGGTACTTACAAGGGTCACCGTGTATCTGTCATGGGAACTGGGATGGGGATGCCATCTATTTCGATTTATGCGCGTGAGTTAATTGTTGACTACGGTGTGAAGAAATTGATTCGTGTAGGAACTGCTGGTTCGTTAAACGAGGATGTCCATGTCCGTGAATTAGTTTTGGCGCAGGCAGCTGCAACCAACTCTAACATCATCCGCAATGACTGGCCACAGTACGATTTCCCACAAATCGCTAGCTTTGATTTGCTGGACAAGGCCTACCATATCGCCAAAGAACTTGGTATGACCACCCACGTTGGGAACGTTTTGTCTTCTGATGCCTTTTATTCAAACTACTTTGAAAAGAACATCGAGCTTGGTAAATGGGGAGTCAAGGCTGTGGAAATGGAAGCAGCAGCCCTTTACTATCTGGCAGCCCAACACCATGTTGATGCTCTAGCTATCATGACCATCTCGGATAGCTTGGTCAATCCAGATGAAGACACAACTGCAGAAGAACGCCAAAATACCTTCACAGATATGATGAAAGTTGGTTTGGAAACCTTGATTGCAGAATAATTATATCCAAAAAGGAAGCCCTTCTTTATGAATTGGAGGACTTCCTTTTCTTATCTAGAAATTGATCTAGTTCTTTCTGATTTCGAAGAATAGTGACTTTATGTGAGTATTCTTGGCAAAGTTTTTGGTAATTTTTTCTTTGAGTTTTAGTCCGTCCATCCCTGAGAATCCATCTGATAAACTCCCAATTAAATTGTTCTTGACAACCAGCTGCCATACTTTCTCTCACTTTTCCTCTATATTTTAAATAGCGCTTAAAGGCTCTTAGCAAACAATTCCAAGAAGAGAAGTTTAAAAAGATTATCTGGTCAGCTTCCTGCATTCTTTCTTCGTAATAACACCAAGAATAATTACCATCTATGACCCAATCTTTATGCTTGGTGAGAAAGCTTTTCATCTCGGTCAGCATCCATTCGCGATCACTGTCTTGCCAACCAGGTTGAAATTGGAGTGTGTCCATATGTAGTTTTGGGATGGAGTAGTAGTTAGATAATTTTTCTGCTAGAGTTGACTTACCAGTACCAGAATATCCGATAATTGCGATTTTCATTTTCTACCTTTTCCTATTTGGAGACAAAAAAACAGCCTCTATGGACTGTTTCTTATTTAGCAAGTTTAGCTGAAAGACGAGCTTTGTCGCGACTTGCTTTGTTTTTGTGAATCAAACCTTTAGTTTCTGCTTTATCGATAGCTGAGCTAGCAGCACGGAAAAGTTCTTCAGATGGGTTTGCTTCGAAAGCTTTGATAGCAGTACGCATAGCTGATTTTTGAGCTGAGTTCTTTTCGTTTTGTTTAACGTTCAATTCAGCACGTTTGATAGCTGATTTAATGTTTGCCAATGTTCTTACCTCCATATTTACTAACTATACCATTATATCTGAAAACTTACGTTTTGACAAGGGAAAATTATTTTTTTAAGTAAATTTCATCGATTTCATGGTTCTTTGTTTTATGAAGAATCACTTCCGCACGATTTCTGGTCGGTTCAATATAATTTTGTAGATTTGTGAGATTGATACTGGTCCAGACCTGATGGGCAAAGGATTCCACTTCCCCAATCGGCATTTGTGTAAAACGATAATAGTAGCTATCAGGATCGTTTTGGGCTAGGCTCAGCATTTTCAAGAAACGGTCCAGATACCAACTCTCGATGTCATCGACTGCAGCATCAACATAGATGGAAAAGTCAAAGAAGTCAGTAATGTAGAGACGCTCGTTTTGTGGATTTTGAAAGACATTTATTCCCTCAACAATGACAAAATCAGCAGCTTTGACGCTTTGATTTTCCTCTGGTACGATGTCGTAGACTTCATGAGAATAGACAGGAATATCTACATCTTGTCCATTTTTGATGTGGTCCAGGAAGTTAAGAAGAGCTTCCATATCATAGCTTTCAGGAAATCCCTTGCGATTTAAAATCCCTTGTTCAATCAAGGTCTGGTTGGGATAGAGAAAGCCGTCAGTTGTTACTAACTCAACCGTAGCATCTGTAAGCGTACGGGACAGTAGGATTTGTAGTAGGCGGCTAGTTGTGGATTTTCCAACGGCAACACTCCCAGAAACTCCAATGATAAAAGGTTGGGATTTACTTTCACGTTGGAGGAAGATTCCTTTGGAAAAGGCTAAATCATCCTTGGTACGCTTGTAAATCTGGATGAGATGGGCTAGGGGGAGATAGACATCGGTAACATCCTGTAGACTAATCTGGTCATTAAAACTCTTGATAGATTCTAATTCCTCTTCTGTCAAAGGAGGTGTTGTTTTTCGATGTAACGATTGCCAAGTCTGGCGGCTGATTTTTTCAAAATGTAAAAATTCGTTGGTCATTTGTTTTCCCCTAGATATTTTGTCTATCATACCATAAAAAGCTAAAAAAATAAAGCGGTTTCTTGAATGCAGTCAGTCAAAATTATATAATAAAGGTAGACGGAGGATGAACAATTTATTGATGAAGTAGGAGCTACTTTCTACTGATTTATAAGCTAATAAAGGGGGCTTTGAGGGTTACAACTTATAGGAGGTGTACTATGAAAATCTTAAAACGTTACACATTGGAACTTTGTTTTATTTTAAGTTTTGCACTACCTTTTATAAAAGGGGCGAATGTGGATAATGGTAGACGCTTTGTGGAAATCTATTACGGTTTTACTTTTTTGATGGAACATGCTATTGTAACAATTGTCTTTCTCTGTTCGCTCTTGATTGCTTGCCTACTAAAAAAACGGTGGACGAAATGGCTAGTTGCTGGAAGTTATCTATTTTTGATTTTGTGGATTGCTACAGAGGGTTATTTCTTCCGCATGTCACTAGAAGATTTGATACGACTTTGGACAAGTTTGGAAATCCTGACAAAAACGTATCAGTTGGGCTTTTATCTAAACATCTTATTGGGAATCCTGTTGATAATTAAGTATCTGAAGGTTAAGCAATAGTAATAATAAATACGCCCGATTATAGATGATAAACTTTTTGTTTTATCCTGACTATGATATTTCTAGTTCTAAATGGTTTATCATTTATCTATAAGTGTTGAAAGAGATTGAAGAAAAGGTTTTACCTACTAGCTTTCTTCAGTCTTTTTCGTTTTATGATCAATTTGTAAACGATTTACAATTTAAGGCAAATTATGGTAAAATAGTTTCATGAGTAAAATGTATTATGCAGAAAATCCTGACGCTGCTCACGACATTCATGAGTTGAGAGTGGACTTGTTGGGAGAAAAAATGACCTTTTTGACGGATGCGGGTGTTTTTAGCAAGAAAATGGTTGACTTTGGCAGTCAACTTTTGCTCAAGTGTCTTGAGGTCAATCAAGGAGAAACTGTCCTTGATGTAGGCTGTGGTTACGGGCCTTTGGGTTTGTCCTTAGCTAAGGCTTATGGAGTTCAGGCGACCATGGTCGATATTAACAATCGTGCCTTGGATTTGACCCGACAAAATTCTGAACGAAATAAAGTGGCAGCGACGATTTTCCAGTCTAACATCTATGAACAAGTTGAAGGCAAATTTGACCATGTCATTTCCAATCCCCCTATCCGTGCGGGCAAGCAAGTGGTTCATGAAATCATTGAGAAAAGTAAAGATTTTTTGGAAACTGGTGGAGATTTAACAATCGTTATCCAGAAAAAACAAGGGGCCCCAAGTGCTAAGTCCAAGATGGAAGAGGTGTTTGGCAATTGTGAAATCGTTAAAAAAGATAAGGGATACTATATCCTTAGAAGTGTGAAATAATGAGAGCAGTTGATTTAATCCAAAAGAAACGAGACGGTCAAGAACTGACTTCGAGTGAAATTGAATGGCTAGTTGAAGGCTATGTGTCAGGAACTGTTCCTGATTATCAGATGTCTGCTTTTGCTATGGCTGTTTATTTCAAAGGAATGACGACTCGAGAAATCTCTGACCTAACTATGAAGATGGTTCAGACAGGGCAAGAGTATGATTTATCAGCTATTGGTGGGGTTAAGGTTGACAAGCATTCTACGGGTGGTGTTGGTGATAAGGTGACCTTGATTTTGGCTCCTCTTGTTGCAAGCTTTGGTGTTCCTGTGGCAAAAATGAGTGGTCGTGGTCTCGGCCATACAGGCGGAACAATTGATAAATTGGAGTCCATTAAGGGCTATCAAGTAGAACGTAGTCAAGAGGATTTTATTCGTCAGGTACAGGACATTGGTGTATCTGTCATTGGGCAATCAGACCAGCTTGTCAAAGCGGATAAGCTTCTCTATGCCCTTCGTGATGTGACCGCAACTGTTGACACGATTCCTTTGATTGCGAGTTCGGTGATGAGCAAGAAAATCGCGGCAGGGGCTGATGCTATTTTGCTAGACGTGACTGTCGGTGAGGGTGCCTTCATGAAGACAGTTGATGAGGCACGCGAATTGGCTCAAACCATGGTGGATCTTGGTAAGGCTGTTGGTCGGAAGACGGTAGCAGTCATTACGGATATGAGTCAGCCTTTGGGACGAGCAATTGGAAATCGCCTGGAAATCCTTGAAGCATTGGAGATTTTACAAGGTCAAGGCCGTCAGGATATTACCCACTTCATCTGTGAATTGGCTCAAATTATGCTTGGCCTGGCAAATGTAAATAAAACAGTTGAAGAAGTTCGCCAACATCTTGAGAATGGTAAGGCACTGGCTAAGTTTGAAGAAATGGTAGCAGCACAAGGCGCTGATTTAGAAGATCTCTATCGCCCAGTCAAGGTTGCCCATGTGGTGGAAATTCCAGCTCAGGAAACAGGTGTTATTTCAGCTCTTCCTGCAATGGAATTTGGGCTCTATGCCATGAGACTAGGGGCCGGTCGTGCAGTCAAGACTGATGACTTGGACTATGAAACAGGGATTGTTTTTGAAAAGAAAGTTGGAGACTCCGTTCAAAAAGGAGAAATTGTTGCAAAAGTTTATACAAATGGAAAAATTTCTTCTGAACTAGTTACAGAATTTCAAAAATATGTTAAAATAAATGATGGAGTGCAAAGTTTACGAGAAATTATAGAAATTATCTCATAAACCGCAGGAGAATCCGAATATGAAATTAAATAAATATATCGATCATACACTTTTGAAACAAGATGCGACAGTAAATCAAATTGATTGTTTGTTGTCTGAAGCTAGAGAGTATGATTTTGCCAGTGTTTGCGTGAATCCGACCTGGGTTGAACATGCTAAAAAAGGGCTTGAAGACACAGATGTCAAGGTCTGCACAGTAGTAGGTTTCCCCTTGGGGGCAACAACTTCAGCTGTGAAAGCATTTGAAACAAAAGAAGCTATCCAAAACGGTGCAGATGAGATTGATATGGTTATCAATGTTGGTGCCCTCAAATCAGGCAATCTGGATTTGGTTGAATCGGACATCCATGCTGTCGTAGAAGCAAGTGGTGACAAGTTGGTGAAAGTCATTATCGAAACTTGCTTGTTGACAGACGATGAAAAGGTTGTGGCCTGCCAATTATCCCAGAAAGCAGGCGCTGACTTTGTCAAAACATCAACTGGCTTTTCAACTGGTGGTGCCACTATAGAGGATGTTCAGTTGATGCGTAAAACAGTCGGGCCAGATATGGGAGTTAAGGCAGCTGGTGGAGCTCGTTCATATGCGGATGCTCTTGCTTTTGTGGAAGCAGGTGCTACCCGTATCGGGACATCTGCTGGCGTTGTGATTTTAAAAGGAGAATTAGCAGATGGCGACTACTGAGTTGATTGAACTAGCAATTGAAACCAGCAAGAAAGCCTATGTGCCCTATTCTCATTTTCCTATCGGAGCAGTTTTAGTAGCCAAAGACGGAACTGTTTACACGGGAGTGAATATCGAAAATGCTAGCTATCCTTTGACAAACTGCGGAGAACGTACAGCGATTTTTAAAGCAGTTTCTGAAGGTCAAAGAGAATTTTCAGAATTGATTGTCTATGGAGAGACTGAAAAACCAATCTCGCCATGTGGTGCTTGTCGCCAAGTGATGGCTGAATTTTTTGAACAAGATCTAAAAGTGACCTTAGTCGCAAAAGATAAATCGACGGTCGAGATGACGGTCGGGGAATTACTTCCATATTCTTTTACAGACTTAAACTAGTCTGAGTCACTCTATGAGTGGCACGGTCCTTGTGGCCAACCAATCCATACTTGCAACATCGTTGCACATCTTATTTAGGAGGTTCAGTAATGAACAAGAAACAATGGCTAGGCCTTGGTCTAGTTGCAGTGGCAGCAGTTGGACTTGCTGCATGTGGTAATCGCTCTTCTCGTAACGCAGCTTCATCTTCTGATGTGAAAACAAAAGCAGCAATCGTAACTGATACTGGTGGTGTTGATGACAAATCATTCAACCAATCAGCTTGGGAAGGTTTGCAAGACTGGGGTAAAGAACACAATCTTTCAAAAGATAAAGGTTTTACTTACTTCCAATCAACAAGTGAAGCTGACTACGCTAACAACTTGCAACAAGCAGCTGGAAGTTACAACCTAATCTTCGGTGTTGGTTTTGCCCTTCACAATGCGGTTGAAGAAGCAGCAAAAGAGCACACTGATATCAACTATGTCTTGATTGATGATGTGATTAAAGACCAAAAGAATGTTGTTAGCGTAACTTTTGCTGATAATGAATCAGGTTACCTTGCAGGTGTAGCTGCAGCTAAAACAACTAAGACAAAACAAGTTGGTTTTGTAGGTGGGCAGGAGTCAGAAGTTATCTCTCGTTTTGAAGCTGGTTTCAAGGCAGGTGTTGCGTCAGTAGACCCATCTATCAAAGTACAAGTTGACTATGCTGGTTCATTTGGTGATGCTGCTAAAGGTAAAACAATTGCAGCAGCGCAATACGCAGCTGGTGCAGATATTGTTTACCAAGTAGCTGGTGGTACAGGTGCTGGTGTCTTTGCAGAAGCAAAATCACTCAACGAAAGCCGTCCTGAAAATGAAAAAGTTTGGGTTATCGGTGTTGACCGTGACCAAGAAGCAGAAGGTAAATACACTTCTAAAGATGGCAAAGAATCAAACTTTGTTCTTGCATCTACTTTGAAACAAGTCGGTACAACTGTAAAAGATATTTCTAACAAGGCAGAAAAAGGTGAATTCCCTGGCGGCCAAGTAATTGTTTATTCATTAAAAGATAAAGGGGTTGACTTGGCAGTAACAAACCTTTCAGAAGAAGGTAAAAAAGCTGTTGAAGATGCTAAAGCTAAAATCCTTGATGGAAGCGTAAAAATTCCTGAAAAATAATGGATGGAAGTCATTTCTTAGGAAGCGGCCAAGGGCCGCTTTTTTAAGAGTTGAGACAAAGTCATTTTGTCTCAGTAAAGCTTGCTACTAGAGAAACTAGCAAGTTTTATTGAAATAAAATAAGACTCTGAAAGGAAGAGCACATGGCACACGAAAATGTCATTGAGATGCGTGATATTACCAAGGTGTTTGGTGAATTTGTTGCCAACGACAAAATTAACCTGCACCTACGAAAAGGTGAAATTCATGCACTTTTAGGAGAAAATGGGGCTGGAAAGTCCACGCTTATGAACATGTTAGCAGGACTTCTTGAACCAACCAGTGGTGAAATTGTGGTCAACGGTCAAGTTGTCAACCTCGACTCACCATCTAAAGCAGCTAGCTTGGGAATCGGAATGGTTCACCAGCACTTTATGTTGGTAGAAGCCTTCACAGTGGCTGAAAACATCATTTTAGGTAGTGAATTGACTAAAAATGGTGTGCTAGATATCACTGGAGCTAGCAAAGAAATCAAGGCTCTTTCTGAACGTTACGGCTTAGCTGTTGATCCTTCTGCTAAGGTGGCTGATATCTCAGTTGGAGCCCAACAACGTGTAGAAATTTTAAAAACCCTTTATCGGGGAGCTGATATCCTTATCTTTGACGAACCAACGGCTGTCTTGACTCCATCAGAAATTGATGAGTTGATGGCTATTTTGAAAAATCTTGTCAAAGAAGGAAAATCAATTATCTTGATCACCCACAAGTTAGACGAGATTCGAGCAGTTTCTGACCGCGTTACAGTTATCCGTCGTGGGAAATCAATTGAAACTGTCGAAATTGCAGGGGCTACCAATGCTGATTTGGCAGAAATGATGGTAGGACGTTCTGTTTCCTTTAAAACAGAGAAACAAGCCTCTCAACCAAAAGAAGTGGTCTTGTCAATCAAAGATTTGGTGGTCAATGAAAACCGCGGTGTCCCAGCTGTGAAAAATCTGTCCTTGGATGTTCGTGCTGGAGAGATTGTTGGTATTGCAGGGATTGATGGAAATGGTCAGTCTGAACTGATTCAAGCCATTACAGGTCTTCGCAAGGTTGAATCTGGTAGCATTGAGCTAAAAGGAGATTCAATTGTGGGCTTGCACCCACGTCAGATTACAGAGTTGAGTGTTGGTCACGTTCCAGAAGACCGTCACCGTGATGGCTTAATTTTGGAAATGATGATTTCTGAAAATATTGCCCTTCAAACTTACTATAAAGAACCACATAGTAAAAATGGAATTTTGAACTATTCAAATATTACTTCTTATGCTAAAAAGCTAATGGAGGAATTTGATGTTCGTGCTGCCAGTGAATTTGTTCCTGCAGCTGCACTCTCAGGAGGAAATCAACAAAAAGCAATTATTGCTCGTGAAATTGATCGTGATCCTGATCTCCTTATCGTCAGCCAGCCAACTCGTGGGTTGGATGTCGGTGCCATTGAATATATCCACAAACGCTTGATTGAAGAGCGTGATAACGGTAAGGCTGTCCTAGTTGTCAGCTTTGAATTGGATGAGATTTTAAACGTCTCAGACCGTATCGCCGTTATCCACGATGGCAAGATTCAAGGTATTGTATCACCAGAAACAACCAATAAACAAGAACTTGGTGTCTTGATGGCTGGTGGAAACTTGGGAAAGGAGAAGAGTGATGTCTAAAAAATTACAACAAATTTCGGTTCCCTTGATTTCTGTCTTCCTAGGAATTTTACTCGGAGCCATTGTCATGTGGATCTTTGGTTATGATGCTATTTGGGGCTACGAAGAATTGTTCTACACAGCCTTTGGTAGCCTGCGTGGGATTGGAGAAATTTTCCGTGCTATGGGGCCTTTGGTCTTGATCGGTCTTGGTTTTGCTGTTGCCAGTCGTGCAGGCTTCTTTAACGTCGGGCTTCCTGGTCAGGCTTTGGCTGGTTGGATTCTTAGTGGTTGGTTTGCCTTGTCGCATCCAGATATGCCACGTCCCTTGATGATTCTAGCAACTATCGTGATTGCCCTGATTGCTGGTGGTATTGTTGGAGCGATTCCGGGTATTCTTAGAGCCTATCTAGGGACGTCAGAGGTTATCGTAACCATCATGATGAACTACATTGTCTTGTATGTAGGGAATGCCTTTATCCATGCCTTCCCTAAAGACTTTATGCAAAGTACAGATTCGACCATTCGTGTTGGAGCTAATGCAACCTACCAGACACCTTGGTTAGCTGAGTTGACTGGTAATTCGCGGATGAATATTGGTATTTTCTTTGCCATCATTGCCGTTGCAGTTATTTGGTTCATGCTCAAGAAAACAACCCTTGGTTTTGAAATCCGTTCGGTTGGTCTTAATCCACACGCATCGGAATACGCTGGTATTTCTGCTAAACGAACAATTATCCTCTCAATGATTATCTCAGGTGCCTTGGCTGGTCTTGGTGGAGCTGTTGAAGGTCTGGGAACCTTCCAGAACGTTTATGTTCAGGGGTCGTCATTAGCTGTCGGATTTAACGGGATGGCGGTTAGTCTGCTTGCGGCCAACTCACCAATTGGTATTCTCTTTGCAGCCTTCCTATTTGGTGTTCTCCAAGTTGGAGCCCCTGGTATGAATGCGGCGCAGGTACCGTCTGAGCTTGTCAGCATTGTAACAGCGTCTATTATCTTCTTTGTCAGTGTTCATTACCTTATCGAACGCTTTGTCAAACCGAAAAAACAAGTTAAAGGAGGTAAGTAAAGATGTCTATTACAACCTTGCTCACCCTCTTGGTGTCTTCTATGCTGATTTACTCAGCACCCCTCATCTTTACAAGTATTGGTGGTGTTTTCTCTGAACGTGGTGGTGTCGTAAACGTCGGCCTTGAAGGAATTATGGTTATGGGTGCCTTTTCTGGAGTTGTCTTTAACCTTGAATTTGCAGAACAATTTGGAGCAGCAACTCCATGGCTATCCTTGCTTGTAGCAGGATTGGTTGGTGGTGTCTTCTCTATCATCCACGCAGCAGCGACGGTTCATTTCCGTGCAGACCATGTTGTCAGCGGTACAGTATTAAACTTGATGGCGCCAGCCTTGGCTGTTTTCTTAGTGAAAGTCCTTTATAACAAAGGTCAAACCGACAACCTAAGTCAGACTTTTGGACGCTTTGATTTCCCAGTCTTTGCAAATATCCCAGTGATTGGTGATATCTTCTTCAAGTCAACTAGTCTACTTGGTTATCTGGCGATTGCCTTCTCATTCCTTGCTTGGTTTATCCTCTTCAAGACTCGCTTTGGTCTTCGTCTTCGTTCTGTAGGTGAACACCCTCAAGCAGCTGATACCTTGGGAATCAATGTCTACAAAATGAGATATTTAGGGGTTATTATTTCAGGTTTCCTAGGTGGAATTGGTGGAGCGATTTATGCTCAATCCATCTCAGTTAACTTCTCAGTAACAACTATTGTTGGACCTGGATTTATCGCTCTTGCTGCGATGATCTTTGGAAAATGGAATCCAATCGGAGCCATGCTATCTAGTCTCTTCTTTGGACTTTCACAAAGTTTGGCTGTTATCGGATCTCAATTGCCATTCCTACAAGGAGTGCCTGCGGTTTATCTTCAAATCGCACCTTATGTCTTGACAATTCTTGTCTTGGCAGCCTTCTTTGGAAAAGCGGTAGCACCAAAAGCAGATGGTATCAACTATATCAAATCAAAATAAGCATACAAAAAACGTCAGTATAGAATGAACTGACGTTTTATTTTTTAGGATGTTGGTGGGTCAAGTTCAATCCCCAAGGGACCAAATTTTCAGCTTTATTTTTGATACGAGCGATATTGTCCTTATGACGAATGATAATCAAGCTAGCAAGAGCTAGGATAATAGCGATGAATAGAGGATCATAGTTGCTCAGGATAAAACCAAATAGTGGAAATAGGAGAACTCCGATAACGGCTGCGATAGAAGCAATAACGCTAGACAGTGAAATCATACTGCCTAGATAGAGGGTTCCAAAGAATACGATTGCCAGGTAGAGACAGAAGACAGGCGCAAATCCGAAAACAACTCCAGCACTGGTTGCGACAGCCTTGCCTCCCTTAAATCCTGCAAAGATAGGGAAGGTATGTCCAATGACAGCCAAAAGTCCAAAGATGAGAGGCGAAACGCCTTGCAGATGAAAAATAATCGGAAGAAGCGTTGCTAGGGTTCCTTTGAAAAAGTCAATCACAAAGGTTGCCATACCTGCTTTCTTTCCTAAAATGCGGAAAGTATTGGTCGTTCCAGTATTTCCAGAACCGTGTTCACGCAGATTTGTCTGAAAGAAAATTTGTCCAATCCAGAGACCAGACGGAATCGAACCCAGCAGATAGGCTAGGATTAATAAAACTATTGTAATCATACTCCTATTATATCATGAAATGGAGAAGAAAGGCAGAGAATCTCTTCTGAAAATTGTCACATCGGAGAAAGAAAAATTTTGCAAAATCCTTGGAAAACCTGTAGAATAGTAAAGATGAACGAATAGGAGGTTCCTTGTGTCAAAAAAGGAAATCAATATTAACAATTATAATGATGATGCCATTCAGGTGCTAGAAGGGTTGGATGCGGTCCGAAAACGTCCAGGGATGTATATCGGATCGACTGATGGGGCAGGACTCCATCATCTCGTCTGGGAAATCGTCGACAATGCAGTCGATGAAGCCTTGTCTGGATTTGGTGACCGTATTGATGTAACTATCAATAAAGATGGGAGTTTGACTGTACAAGACCATGGCCGTGGGATGCCGACAGGTATGCACGCTATGGGAATTCCAACTGTTGAGGTTATCTTTACCATTCTCCACGCAGGAGGGAAATTCGGTCAAGGAGGCTACAAGACATCTGGTGGTCTTCACGGGGTGGGTTCTTCCGTTGTTAACGCTCTTTCAAGTTGGCTGGAAGTTGAAATTACCCGTGATGGGGCAATCTATAAGCAACGTTTTGAAAATGGTGGCAAACCTGTCACGACTCTGAAGAAAATCGGTACAGCGCCCAAGTCTAAAACAGGTACCAAGGTTACTTTTATGCCTGATGCGACGATCTTTTCTACGACAGATTTCAAGTACAATACCATCTCAGAGCGTCTTAATGAATCAGCCTTTCTCTTGAAAAATGTGACCTTGTCTTTGACTGATAAACGAACAGACGAAGCGATTGAATTCCACTATGAAAATGGGGTACAAGACTTTGTTTCTTATCTGAACGAAGACAGGGAGACCTTGACGCCGGTTCTTTACTTTGAAGGTGAAGACAACGGTTTCCAAGTGGAAGTAGCTCTCCAGTACAATGATGGTTTTTCAGATAACATCTTGTCCTTTGTCAATAACGTTCGCACCAAGGACGGTGGAACGCACGAGACAGGACTCAAGTCTGCCATTACAAAGGTTATGAACGACTACGCGCGTAAGACGGGGCTTCTCAAGGAAAAAGATAGAAACCTTGAAGGATCAGACTATCGTGAAGGACTAGCAGCCGTTCTTTCTATCTTGGTTCCTGAAGAACACCTCCAGTTTGAAGGACAGACTAAGGACAAACTAGGAAGTCCACTAGCTCGTCCAATCGTTGATAGTATTGTTGCTGAAAAACTGACTTTCTTCCTTATGGAAAATGGTGAATTGGCTTCTAACCTCATCCGCAAGGCTATCAAGGCCCGTGACGCTCGTGAAGCGGCACGTAAGGCGCGTGATGAGAGCCGAAATGGGAAGAAAAATAAAAAAGACAAGGGCTTGTTGTCTGGGAAATTAACCCCAGCCCAGTCTAAGAATCCAACTAAGAATGAACTCTATCTAGTCGAGGGAGATTCTGCCGGAGGTTCTGCCAAACAAGGCCGTGACCGCAAGTTCCAGGCTATTCTACCTCTTCGTGGTAAGGTTATCAATACAGCCAAGGCCAAGATGGCGGATATCCTCAAAAATGAAGAAATCAATACCATGATTTATACCATTGGTGCGGGTGTTGGAGCAGACTTCTCTATTGAAGATGCCAACTATGATAAGATCATTATCATGACAGATGCGGATACCGACGGTGCCCATATCCAGACCTTGCTCTTGACATTTTTCTACCGCTACATGCGTCCTCTAGTCGAGGCAGGTCATGTCTATATCGCCCTTCCACCTCTTTACAAGATGTCAAAAGGAAAAGGAAAGAAAGAAGAAGTAGCTTATGCTTGGACGGACGGTGAGCTAGAAGAACTCCGTAAACAGTTCGGTAAAGGCGCCACACTTCAACGTTATAAAGGTCTTGGTGAGATGAATGCAGACCAGCTCTGGGAAACAACCATGAATCCAGAAACGCGTACCCTTATCCGTGTCACCATAGAAGACCTAGCACGCGCCGAACGCCGTGTCAATGTCCTCATGGGAGACAAGGTTGAACCACGCCGTAAGTGGATTGAAGACAATGTCAAGTTTACGCTGGAAGAAGCGACTGTATTTTAAAAAATTAAAAAAGGAGAATAACAATGTCAAATAATCTGTCTGAAGATCAAGTAAAAGAAGCTCTTGAAAGTGGATACGGGCAATCTGAAGCTTTATTAAATGATAAAGATGAATTAGATAATTTTTTGCAACGTTTAGAACTAAAAATTAAAGAGATACCTTTTGTTGGAGAAAAATTTACAAAAATTCCTGTTATGATATCTTTGGTAAAAAATTATGTAGAGGGTAAATATACTACAGTACCTTATGGAACTATTCTGGCTGTTTTAAGTTCATTAATTTATTTTGTAGCTCCAATTGATATATTCCCAGATTTTATACCGTTTGCTGGCTATTTGGATGATATGGCTGTAATGGGATTGTGTATGAAAATGGTAAATACTGATATTGAAGCCTATGATGAATGGCGTCGCTCTCAAGGATTAATTTGAGTCAATAAATTAGATTATTACTAGTCAATTCTTTATAAACGGGAATTATCAAAACATTTTAAATCCTCAATTATAGACAATATCTAATTTTACTATCAGATTCCTTATTACATTTTTATAGTAAACAAAGAAATGATAAACCTGAGAACAGAACCCGAAATACTTGATTTAATTTTTCAAACCGCAAAAACACTTCAAGTCGAGGCCGTCGCTATGTCTGGTTCACGGACTGACACAAAAGCCTCAAAAGATGAATTTCAAGACTATGACGTAGTCTATGTTGTAGAGAATCTGGACGAGCTGATTACAGATTTATCTTGGTTGGACCAGTTTGGCAAACGCATTATCGAGCAAGAGGTTGCTCTTGAGCATCGTCGTCTCTACCTCATGCTCTTTAAAGATGGTAACTGTATTGACTTGACTCTATGTTCTAAAGTGCATATCAAGGAGTGGGTAGAAAGCGAAGCGGATTTCATGGTTATAGAAGATCCTAAGGGATTGTTTGTACCTCATTCTCCAACTCCCCAGCGTTACTGGACAAGCCCAGCTAGTGCGATAGAGTTTGAAAAAGTCTGCAATGAGTTTTGGTGGGTGTCGAGCTACGTTGTCAAAGGGATTTGTCGGAATCAGGTCATCTACGCGACCGACCATCTCTATGGTATTTGTCAGCAAGAGTTGTTAACAGTCTTAGCTTGGCAGGTCGCAAGTGATAGGGGAAGAGTCGACGTCGGCAAGAACTACAAGTACCTCTTTAACTATTTACCTGCTGAGAAAGAAATGGAATTCTCAAATCTGATTGATTTTTCAAGCATAGATAAAATCACTCAGTCTCTATTTGCTACGATGCAACTTTTACACAGAGAGGCTCAGTCCCTTGCTCAAAAGATGGGATTTGACTATGATATGAAAGTAGCTGAGAAGATGATTGAGTATGCTAAGGAGAGACTTCTTAATCGCTAACTAACTAAAGATCTTAATTTAAAAGATTAAACTACAGAAAGAGTCGTTTGGTTATTTGTAGTAACTGAACACGGGACTAATTTTATTCGGAAAAAGTCAAATCGTCTTGACTTCATAGAGCTCTACATCGATTTCCTATTTTTCTACAGAAATTTCCGGCAAGCCGAAACGTCCCTTTGTATCTTAACTGAATAAAGGACTAATTTCTGTAAAGTATCCTTCACTGTATAAAAACCTACTCTATATTCTTTGAAAGGAGTTGAACACGCCCTAAATGATGCGTGAAAAAGATAAATTCTCTGGTGAGCTTGCTTACTTCAAGAATTTTCTATTTTCACTTGATATTTTACGGGCTCTGTATCCTATATGAGTAACATTCAAAACATGTCCCTCGAGGACATCATGGGAGAGCGCTTTGGTCGCTACTCCAAGTACATTATTCAAGACCGGGCTTTGCCAGATATTCGTGATGGCCTGAAGCCGGTTCAGCGCCGTATTCTTTATTCGATGAATAAGGATGGCAATACCTTTGACAAGAGCTACCGTAAGTCTGCTAAGTCAGTCGGGAACATCATGGGGAATTTCCACCCACACGGTGACAGTTCTATCTATGATGCCATGGTTCGTATGTCTCAGGATTGGAAAAATCGTGAGATTTTAGTTGAAATGCACGGTAATAACGGTTCTATGGACGGTGATCCACCTGCGGCCATGCGTTATACCGAGGCACGTTTGTCTGAAATTGCTGGCTACCTTCTTCAAGATATCGAGAAAAAGACCGTTCCTTTTGCTTGGAACTTTGACGATACAGAGAAAGAGCCGACTGTTTTACCAGCAGCCTTTCCAAACCTTTTGGTTAATGGTTCGACTGGTATTTCGGCTGGTTATGCGACAGATATTCCACCTCATAATTTAGCTGAGGTCATCGATGCGGTGGTTTACATGATTGACCACCCAACAGCCAAGGTGGATAAACTCATGGAATTCTTGCCTGGACCAGACTTTCCGACTGGAGGGATTATCCAGGGTCGTGATGAAATCAAGAAGGCCTATGAAACTGGAAAAGGGCGCGTGGTTGTTCGTTCTAAGACTGAAATTGAAAAGCTAAAAGGTGGTAAGGAACAAATTGTTATTACTGAGATTCCTTATGAAATCAACAAGGCTAATCTAGTCAAGAAAATCGATGATGTTCGTGTTAATAACAAGGTAGCTGGTATTGCTGAGGTTCGCGACGAGTCTGACCGTGACGGTCTTCGTATCGCTATTGAACTTAAGAAAGACGCTAATACAGAGCTCGTTCTCAACTATCTCTTTAAATATACTGACCTGCAAATCAACTACAACTTTAACATGGTGGCGATTGACAATTTCACACCTCGTCAGGTCGGTATTGTCCCAATCTTGTCTAGCTATATTGCCCACCGTCGTGAAGTGATTTTGGCGCGTTCACGCTTTGATAAGGAAAAGGCTGAAAAACGTCTCCATATCGTCGAAGGTTTGATTCGTGTGATTTCAATCTTGGACGAAGTCATTGCGCTTATCCGTGCTTCTGAGAATAAGGCTGACGCTAAGGAAAATCTTAAGGTCAGCTATGATTTTACGGAAGAACAGGCTGAGGCTATCGTAACCTTGCAACTGTATCGTTTGACCAATACCGATGTGGTTGTCTTACAGGAAGAAGAAGCAGAACTTCGTGAGAAGATTGCCATGCTTGCAGCTATTATCGGTGATGAGCGGACTATGTACAATCTCATGAAGAAAGAACTTCGTGAGGTTAAGAAGAAGTTTGCGACTCCGCGTTTGAGTAGCTTAGAAGATACTGCGAAAGCAATTGAGATTGATACAGCTAGTCTGATCGCCGAGGAAGATACCTATGTCAGCGTTACCAAGGCAGGTTATATCAAGCGTACCAGCCCACGTTCCTTTGCCGCTTCAACCCTGGAAGAAATTGGCAAGCGTGATGATGACCGTTTGATTTTTGTACAAGCTGCCAAGACAACCCAGCATCTTTTGATGTTCACGACTCTTGGAAATGTCATTTATCGACCAATCCATGAATTGGCAGATATTCGCTGGAAGGATATTGGAGAGCATCTGAGCCAAACCATCACAAACTTCGAAACTAACGAAGAAATCCTTTATGTGGAAGTCGTGGATCAGTTTGATGATGCGACAACCTATTTTGCTGCAACTCGTCTTGGTCAAATCAAGCGTGTAGAGCGAAAAGAGTTCACTCCATGGCGAACCTACAAGTCTAAGTCTGTCAAGTATGCTAAGCTCAAAGACGAGACAGACAAGATTGTAGCAGTGGCTCCGATTAAACTAGATGATGTTCTTTTGATTAGCCAAAATGGTTATGCCCTTCGTTTCAATATCGAAGAGGTTCCAGTTGTCGGTGCTAAGGCTGCAGGTGTCAAAGCTATGAACCTGAAAGCAGATGATGTCCTCCAATCCGCCTTTATCTGCAACACCTCATCCTTCTACCTCTTGACCCAACGTGGAAGTTTGAAACGTGTTTCTATTGAGGAAATTCCGGCAACAAGCCGTGCCAAACGAGGTTTACAAGTCTTGCGTGAGTTGAAAAATAAACCGCACCGTGTCTTCTTGGCTGGAGCAGTTTCAGAGCAAGGATTCGTTGGTGATCTCTTTAGTACAATAGTAGAAGAAAATGATCAAACGTTACTTGTCAAATCTAACAAGGGAACAATCTATGAGAGCCGATTGCAAGATTTGAACCTATCAGAACGAACTAGCAATGGAAGCTTTATTTCAGACACCATTTCAGATGAAGAAGTTTTTGACGCGTATCTTAAAGAAGTATTTACTGAAGCTAAATAAGTGAAATGAAGAATCAGTTTTCAGAGCTGGTTCTTTTTATTGAAGAAATTTTCTGAAAATTACAAAATATACTTGCTATTTTAGAAAAATAGTGTAGAATAAAAGAAATAGGTTTTTAGAATAAGGAGTGGAATATGACAGTAACGATTGATTGGGAAAATCTCGGTTTTTCCTATATGAAATTACCTTATCGCTATATTGCTCATTTTAAAAATGGACAATGGAATCAAGGAGAGCTTACAGAGGATGCAACCTTGCATATTTCAGAGTCTTCTCCAAGTCTTCACTATGGACAACAAGCATTCGAAGGTTTGAAAGCTTACCGTACTAAGGATGGCAGTATTCAACTTTTCCGTCCTGATGAAAATGCTAAACGTCTGCAACGGACATGTGACCGTCTCTTGATGCCACAAGTTCCGACAGAAATGTTTGTAGAAGCTTGTAAGGGAGTTGTTCGTGCGAATGAAGAATATGTACCTCCATACGGAACAGGTGGAACCTTATATCTTCGCCCTCTTTTGATTGGTGTCGGAGATATTATTGGGGTAAAACCGGCAGAAGAGTACATTTTCACCATCTTTGCTATGCCAGTTGGAAATTACTTTAAGGGTGGATTGGTTCCAACCAACTTCTTGATTCAGGATGAATACGATCGTGCGGCTCCAAATGGTACAGGTGCGGCTAAGGTTGGTGGAAACTATGCTGCCAGTCTCTTACCAGGGAAATTGGCCAAGTCACGTCATTTCTCAGATGTTATCTATCTAGACCCATCAACTCATACAAAGATTGAAGAAGTCGGATCAGCTAACTTCTTTGGAATTACAGCTGATAATGAATTTGTAACACCATTGAGTCCTTCTATATTGCCATCTATTACCAAGTATTCTTTGCTTTATTTGGCAGAACATCGTTTGGGCTTAACTCCTATTGAGGGGGATGTCCCAATTGATAACCTTGACCGTTTTGTAGAGGCAGGTGCCTGTGGTACCGCAGCTGTTATTTCTCCAATTGGTGGAATTCAGCACGGTGATGATTTCCATGTTTTCTATAGTGAAACAGAAGTAGGCCCTGTGACTCGCAAACTCTATGATGAGTTGACAGGAATTCAGTTTGGCGATATTGAAGCGCCAGAAGGTTGGATTGTAAAAGTAGATTAAAATAAACAAAAGGAGATTTTTGATGAAATCGAAAAAGTGGCTCTTAACAGCAGGAGTGGTCCTGAGTACAACAGCTCTTTTAGTGGCTTGTGGAAAAGCTGATAAAGAAGCAGATGCACCGACAACATTTTCATATGTCTATGCAGTAGATCCAGCATCTTTGGACTATAGTATAGCGACTCGTACATCTACAACAGATGTCATCGGGAACGTGGTTGATGGCTTGATGGAAAACGACCAGTATGGAAATGTTATTCCTTCCTTGGCTGAGGATTGGTCTGTGTCAAAAGATGGTTTGACTTATACCTACAAACTTCGTAAAGGAGTTAAATGGTACACATCAGAAGGCGAAGAATATGCAGAAGTAACAGCCCATGACTTTGTGACAGGACTAAAACACGTAGCTGACGGTAAGTCAGATGGTGTCTCTCTCATCCAAAATTCAATCAAGGGCTTGGATGCCTACATGACTGGTGAGACCAATGATTTCTCTACAGTTGGTGTCAAGGCCTTGGACGATTACACAGTTGAATATACCCTAAACAAACCAGAAAGTTTCTGGAACTCTAAAGTCACCACAGCAACGATGTTGCCTGTAAATGAAGAGTTTTTGAAGGCATCAGGTAAAGATTATGGAGCAGTTACTCCAGCAGGGATTCTTTACAATGGTCCTTATATCTTGAAGACCTTGACTTCTAAATCGTTGATCGAATACGAGAAAAATCCAAACTACTGGGATAAAGAAAAGGTAAAAATTGAAAAGGTCAAATTGACTTACTACGATGGTTCTGATCAGGAATCGTTGATTCGTAGCTTCTCTTCAGGTGCCTATACGACAGCCCGTCTCTTCCCAAGTAGCTCAAACTTTGCTTCAACTTTGGAACAATACGGAGATAAAATCACTTATAGCCCACAGGACTCAAGTAGTTATTACTTCACCTTTAACGTAAATCGTCAATCATATAATAAAACTGCGAAAACAAGTGAAGAGCAAAAGACTTCTACTAAAGAAGCTATGCTTAATAAGGACTTCCGTCAGGCTATCAACTTTGCCTTCAACCGCCATTCTTATGCTGCCCAGCTAAATGGTGAAGACGGTGCGGACAAGATTATTCGTAACAGCCTCGTTCCTGACAACTTTGTACAAGCAGGTGGTAAAAACTTTGGTCAAATCGCTCAAGCAGAGTTGGTGAACTATGGTGACCAATGGAAAGATGTTGAGCTAGTTGACGGTAAGGATTCTATCTACAATCCTGACAAGGCTAAAGCTGCTTTCGAAAAAGCTAAGAAAGACTTGGAATCTAAAGGGGTAACATTCCCAATTCACTTGGATGTCCCAGTTGAACAAACAGATACCATCGCCGTTCAACAAAGCAACTCTTTCAAACAGTCTATTGAATCAACTCTTGGTGCTGAAAATGTTGTTATCGACGTTCTTCAAATGACAGATAATGAAAAGGAAACAATCACTTCTCAAGCGCGTGTTCCTTCTCAAAAAGATTATGATTTGAACAGTACAGGATGGGCTCCAAGCTATCAAGACCCAGCATCTTACTTGAATATCATGGATCCTAAATCAGGTTCTGCTATGAAACACCTTGGTATTACTAAAGGGAAAGATAAGGATGTTGTAGCTAAACTTGGTTTGGACCAATATAAGAAATTATTGGATGATGCAGATTCAGAAACTACAAATCTTGAAGAACGCTATGAAAAATATGCCAAGGCTCAAGCTTGGTTGACAGATAGTTCATTATTGATGCCAACAGCCTCATCTGGTGGTTCTCCAGTTGTAAGTAATGTCGTGCCATTCTCAAAACCATACTCACAAGTTGGTATTAAGGGTGACCCATATATCTTTAAAGGAATGAAATTGCAAAAAGATATTGTTACAACAAAAGAATATGAAGAAGCACTGAAAAAATGGCAAAAAGAAAAATTGGAATCAAATGGTAAGTACCAAAAAGAACTAGAAAAACATATTAAATAAAGCAGAAAACTTTATATCAGACAAGCCTGGTATAGAGTTTTTTCTTGCTAGTTTTAGGATTTTCTTGTAAAATAGAAAAAGTGAAGAGAGGTATGAAATGAGCAAGAAAGATAAAAAAATTGAAATTCAAGTAGCAGATGCTAAAGTTAATGTTGGTAAAGACAGTTTTGAAGGTTATACATTGACTATCGGTAAAAAAGTTATCGGAGAAATTGCCGAATTAGACGGACAATTTGCCATCATAAAGAATGGGAATGTCGATAGTTTTTATAAAAAATTGGAAAAAGCTGTGGAAATTTTGATTGAAAATTATAATTTAGCAAAATAAGTCTTGTTTTTTTGAAATTTTCATGATATAATAGTCCATGTTGATTGTAGGAGAGATAGCGAAGAGGCTAAACGCGGCGGACTGTAAATCCGCTCCTTCGGGTTCGGGGGTTCGAATCCCTCTCTCTCCATTTCGTCAATGGGGTATAGCCAAGCGGTAAGGCAAGGGACTTTGACTCCCTCATGCGTTGGTTCGAATCCAGCTACCCCAGTTCTTAGGTAATAATCAAGATAAAAAGCAAAATATCTTAGGGTATTTTATTTTTATAATTGAAAGACGTGAACGATATGAACATGTCCTTGCGGGTGCTTAGGAAAAAAATTATAAGTATGTCAAGTTTAAGAAAAACTTGATTGTTGGAGGATTTTTTAGATGAACGAATTTGAAGATTTGCTAAATAGCGTTAGCCAAGTTGAGACTGGTGATGTTGTTAGTGCTGAAGTATTGACAGTTGATGCGACTCAAGCTAACGTTGCAATCTCTGGAACTGGTGTTGAAGGTGTCTTGACTCTTCGCGAATTGACAAACGATCGCGATGCAGATATCAATGACTTTGTTAAAGTAGGAGAAGTATTGGATGTTCTTGTACTTCGTCAAGTAGTTGGTAAAGATACTGATACAGTTACATACCTTGTATCTAAAAAACGCCTTGAAGCTCGCAAAGCATGGGACAAACTTGTTGGTCGCGAAGAAGAAGTTGTTACTGTTAAAGGAACTCGTGCCGTTAAAGGTGGACTTTCAGTAGAATTTGAAGGTGTTCGTGGATTTATCCCAGCTTCAATGTTGGATACTCGTTTCGTACGTAACACTGAGCGTTTTGTAGGTCAAGAATTTGATGCTAAAATCAAAGAAGTTGACGCTAAAGAAAACCGCTTCATCCTTTCACGTCGTGAAGTTGTTGAAGCAGCTACAGCAGCAGCTCGCGCTGAAGTATTTGGTAAATTGGCTGTTGGTGATGTAGTAACTGGTAAAGTTGCACGTATCACAAGTTTTGGTGCTTTCATCGACCTTGGTGGTGTTGACGGATTGGTTCACTTGACTGAATTGTCACACGAACGTAACGTATCACCAAAATCAGTTGTAACTGTTGGTGAAGAAATTGAAGTTAAAATCCTTGATCTTAACGAAGAAGAAGGACGTGTCTCACTTTCACTTAAAGCAACAACACCTGGACCATGGGATGGCGTTGAGCAAAAATTGGCTAAAGGTGATGTAGTAGAAGGAACAGTTAAACGTTTGACTGACTTCGGTGCATTTGTTGAAGTATTGCCAGGTATCGATGGACTTGTTCACGTATCACAAATTTCACACAAACGTATTGAAAATCCAAAAGAAGCTCTTAAAGTAGGTCAAGAAGTTAAAGTTAAAGTTCTTGAAGTTAACGCAGATGCAGAGCGCGTATCACTTTCTATCAAAGCTCTTGAAGAGCGTCCAGCTCAAGAAGAAGGACAAAAAGAAGAAAAACGTGCTGCTCGTCCACGTCGTCCAAAGCGTCAAGAAAAACGTGATTTCGAACTTCCAGAAACACAAACAGGATTCTCAATGGCTGACTTGTTCGGTGATATCGAACTTTAATCAAATTGAAAATTCACAAAATCCTTTGTTTACTAAACAAGGGATTTTTCTTTTGTCTGTAAGCCTTTTTTGATATAATAGTCCTATGTTAGAATCAGAAAAACAATCACGTTATCAAATGTTAAATGAAGAGCTCTCTTTTTTATTGGATGGTGAAACCAATGTTTTGGCTAATCTTTCCAACGCCAGTGCTCTTCTAAAATCACGCTTACCTAATACCGTATTTGCAGGCTTTTATCTGTTCGATGGAAAGGAATTGGTTCTAGGTCCTTTCCAAGGAGGTGTTTCCTGCATCCGTATTGCACTGGGAAAAGGTGTTTGTGGGGAGGCAGCTCATTTTCAGGAAACTGTTCTGGTTGGTGATGTAACAATTTATCCCAACTATATTTCTTGTGATAGTCGAGCTAAAAGTGAAATTGTTGTGCCGATGATAAAGAATGGTCAATTACTTGGAGTTCTGGATCTGGATTCTTCAGAGCTTGATGATTATGATGCTATGGATCGAGATTATTTGGAACAATTTGTCGCTATTTTGCTTGAAAAGACAGAATGGGACTTTACAATGTTTGGGGAGAAAGCCTAATGTATCAAGCACTTTATCGAAAATATAGAAGTCAAAACTTCTCCCAGTTGGTTGGTCAAGAAGTTGTGGCTAAGACTCTTAAACAAGCAGTAGAGCAAGAGAAAATAAGTCATGCCTATCTTTTCTCTGGTCCACGTGGAACGGGAAAAACTAGTGTGGCTAAGATCTTTGCCAAAGCTATGAACTGTCCCAATCAAGTGGGTGGTGAACCTTGTAATAACTGCTATATTTGCCAAGCGGTGACGGATGGTAGTTTAGAAGATGTCATCGAAATGGATGCAGCCTCTAATAATGGGGTTGATGAAATTCGTGAAATTCGTGATAAATCTACCTATGCGCCTAGCCTTGCTCGTTATAAGGTTTATATCATAGATGAGGTTCACATGCTGTCTACAGGGGCTTTTAATGCCCTCCTAAAGACGTTGGAAGAGCCAACACAGAATGTGGTCTTTATTTTGGCTACTACTGAATTGCACAAGATTCCTGCTACGATTCTATCTCGTGTGCAACGTTTTGAGTTTAAATCGATTAAGACACAGGATATTAAGGAACATATCCACTATATTTTAGAAAAAGAAAATATCAGTTCTGAACCAGAGGCTGTGGAAATCATTGCCAGACGGGCTGAAGGTGGAATGCGAGATGCCTTGTCTATTTTGGATCAAGCCCTGAGTTTGACACAGGGAAACGAGCTGACGACTGCCATCTCTGAAGAAATTACTGGTACCATTAGTCTATCAGCCTTGGATGATTATGTGGCCGCCTTGTCTCAACAGGATGTTCCCAAGGCCCTAGCATGCTTGAATCTTCTCTTTGAAAATGGTAAGAGCATGACTCGTTTTGTGACCGACCTTTTGCACTATTTAAGAGACTTGTTAATTGTCCAAACAGGTGGAGAAAACACTCATCATAGTCCAGTCTTTGTAGAAAATTTGGCACTTCCTCAAGAAAATCTGTTTGAAATGATTCGCTTGGCGACAGTCAGTTTAGCAGATATTAAGTCTAGTTTGCAGCCCAAGATTTATGCTGAGATGATGACTATTCGTTTAGCGGAAATCAAGCCTGAATCTTCGCTTTCAGGATCTGTTGAAAGTGAAATTTCTGCACTGAGACAGGAAGTTGCCCGTCTCAAACATGAACTCGCCAATGTGGGCACTGTACCAAAACCAACTAGTCCAGTACCTACCCGTCCAGCAGCGAGCAAGACCGTCTATCGTGTGGATCGCAATAAGGTTCAATCAATCCTACAAGAGGCCGTTGAAAATCCAGATTTAGCACGTCAAAATCTGATTCGCTTGCAGAATGCCTGGGGAGAAGTGATTGAAAGTCTTGGAGGTCCTGATAAGGCTCTGCTAGTTGGTTCTCAACCGGTTGCAGCCAATGAACACCATGCTATTCTTGCTTTTGAATCTAGCTTCAATGCTGGTCAAACCATGAAACGGGACAATCTCAACACTATGTTTGGTAACATCCTCAGTCAGGCAGCAGGTTTTTCACCTGAGATTTTAGCCATTTCCATGGAGGAATGGAAAGAAGTTCGCGCAGCCTTTTCAGCCAAAGCCAAATCTTCTCAAACTGAAAAAGAAGCAGAAGAAAGCCTGATTCCAGAAGGATTTGAATTTTTGGCTGATAAAGTGAAGGTAGAGGAAGACTAAAGAAAGATTTCATGATACAATAAGTTTATGAATAGACAACAATTTATTATCATCGCGCTGTTTACAGCTGCTGAGACCTATTTTTTCAATGAAGCCTGGATGACTGGTCGTTATATTATGGCAGCCTTTTGGGCCATTTTGCTCTTTAGAAATTTCCGAGTTAGTTACTTGATGGGTAAAATAGTAGATGTCATTGACCAACATTTAAAAGGAAAAGACTAGTCCTCAGCTTCTAGACAAAATCAAAGCCTTTTAGGCTTTTTTTTGTTATACTATAAAAGTATATTTATTGACCTTTTACCGTATTTTCTAGGGAAATCAAGTATGTTTCCAGTAAGAACTGTAAAGGCCTTGAAAAAGAAAGGAACTATCATGTCAGTATTAGAGATCAAAGATCTTCACGTTGAGATTGAAGGAAAAGAAATTTTAAAAGGGGTTAACCTGACCCTGAAAACAGGAGAAATCGCCGCTATCATGGGACCAAATGGTACAGGTAAATCGACTCTTTCTGCAGCTATCATGGGAAATCCAAACTATGAAGTTACCAAAGGTGAAGTCTTGTTTGATGGCGTAAACATCCTTGAGTTGGAAGTTGATGAGCGTGCGCGTATGGGACTTTTCCTTGCTATGCAATACCCATCAGAAATTCCTGGAATTACCAATGCTGAGTTTCTTCGTGCAGCTATGAATGCTGGTAAAGAAGACGATGAGAAGATTTCAGTTCGTGAGTTTATCACTAAATTGGATGAGAAGATGGAATTACTCAACATGAAAGAAGAAATGGCTGAGCGTTACCTCAACGAAGGTTTCTCTGGTGGTGAGAAAAAACGCAATGAGATTCTTCAACTTTTGATGTTGGGACCAACTTTTGCCCTTTTGGATGAGATTGACTCTGGTCTTGATATTGATGCCCTTAAAGTTGTTTCTAAAGGTGTGAATGCTATGCGAGGTGAAGGCTTTGGTGCTATGATTATCACTCACTACCAACGTCTTTTGAACTACATCACACCTGATGTGGTACACGTCATGATGGAAGGTCGTGTTGTCCTTTCAGGTGGTCCAGAATTGGCTGCGCGTTTGGAACGTGAAGGATACGCA
Source organism: Streptococcus mitis (assembly GCF_002096855.1). Lineage (GTDB taxonomy): Bacteria > Bacillota > Bacilli > Lactobacillales > Streptococcaceae > Streptococcus > Streptococcus mitis_Y. Next base: position 213,036 of record NZ_NCVH01000031.1, read on the forward strand.
AAACTAGCTGAAGAACTTGGCTACGACTACAAGGAAGAATTGTAATTCCCTCGTATCTTTTAGGAGAAGTAAATGACTAAAGAAAATATTAAACTTTTTTCAGAAATGCACGCTGAACCAAGCTGGTTGGCTGACCTCCGTCAAAAAGCTTTTGACAAGATTGAGACTTTGGAATTACCAGTTATTGAGCGTGTCAAATTCCACCGTTGGAATCTGGGTGATGGAACGATTACAGAAAGTGAGCCATCAGCAAATGTTCCAGATTTCACAGCTCTAGATAATCACTTGAGGTTGGTGCAAGTAGGAACTCAGACTGTTTTTGAGCAAATTCCAGTTGAATTGGCTGAACAGGGTGTCGTCTTTACAGACTTCCACTCAGCTTTAGAAGAAATTCCAGAGCTGATCGAAGAATTCTTCATGTCATCTGTTAAGTATGACGATGACAAGTTGGCAGCCTACCATACAGCTTATTTCAATAGTGGTGCTGTTCTCTATATTCCTGATAACGTTGAGATTAAAGAACCAATCGAAGGAATTTTTTATCAAGACAGCGATAGCGATGTGCCGTTTAACAAGCATATTATGATTATCGCTGGTAAAAATTCTAAGATTAGTTATCTGGAACGTTTAGAGTCACGCGGTGAAGGAAGTGCCAAAGCAACTGCCAATATCACAGTAGAAGTTATTGCTCGTTCTGGTGCGCAAGTGAAGTTTGCTGCAATCGACCGTCTAGGTGAAAACGTCACAGCCTACATTAGCCGTCGTGGTAAATTAGGCAATGATGCAAGCATTGACTGGGCAATCGGTGTCATGAACGAAGGGAACGTCGTTGCGGACTTTGATAGCGACTTGATTGGTAACGGTAGCCATGCGGATCTTAAAGTCGTAGCTCTTTCAAGTGGTCGTCAGGTTCAAGGGATTGATACGCGAGTGACTAATTATGGTTGCAACTCAATCGGAAATATCCTTCAACATGGGGTTATTCTTGAAAAAGCAACCTTGACCTTCAATGGTATTGGCCATATTATCAAGGGTGCTAAGGGAGCAGATGCGCAACAAGAGAGCCGTGTTCTTATGCTTTCAGACCAAGCGCGTTCAGATGCCAATCCAATTCTTTTGATTGACGAAAATGATGTTACTGCAGGTCACGCAGCTTCTATCGGTCAGGTGGATCCAGAAGACATGTACTACCTCATGAGCCGTGGTTTAGATAAGGCAACTGCAGAACGTTTGGTTGTCCGTGGTTTCCTTGGATCTGTTATCGTTGAGATTCCAGTCAAGGAAGTTCGTGATGAAATGATTGCAACTATCGAAGAAAAATTGTCAAAACGCTAAGGGGAAGCCTATGTTAGATGTAGAAGTGATTCGCAAGAATTTTCCAATTTTAGACCAGATTGTTAATGATGAACCATTGGTTTATTTGGACAATGCTGCGACGACACAAAAACCACTAGCAGTTCTGGAGACGATTAACCGCTACTATGAGAACGACAATGCCAATGTTCATCGTGGCGTTCATACCTTGGCAGAAAGGGCGACAGCTTCCTATGAGGCGGCTCGTGAAACCATTGGTAAGTTTATCAATGCAGGCTCAACAAAGGAAGTTCTCTTTACTAGAGGAACGACAACCAGTCTTAATTGGGTAGCGCGTTATGCTGAGGAAGTCTTGACTGAGGGAGACCAGGTCTTGATTTCCGTCATGGAACACCATTCCAATATCATTCCATGGCAGGAAGCCTGCCGCAAGACTGGGGCAGAGCTTGTCTATGTCTATCTCAAGAATGGAGCTCTGGATATGGATGATTTGCGAATTAAATTGACTGATAAAGTTAAGTTTGTCTCCCTTGCTCACGCCTCAAATGTCCTTGGTGTGGTCAATCCAATAAAAGAAATCACTCAATTGGCCCACCAAGTTGGAGCTATCATGGTGGTGGATGGTGCTCAATCTACGCCTCATATGAAGATCGATGTTCAGGACTTGGATGTTGACTTCTTTGCCTTTTCAGGTCACAAGATGGCGGGTCCAACTGGTATCGGTGTTCTTTATGGTAAAGAAAAGTATCTGGAACAAATGTCACCAGTAGAATTTGGCGGCGAAATGATTGATTTCGTCTATGAGCAATCTGCTAGCTGGAAGGAATTGCCTTGGAAATTTGAGGCTGGAACACCAAATATGGCAGGTGCAATTGGACTTGCTGCGGCAGTAGATTATCTTGAAAAGATTGGTATGGATGCGATTGAAGCTCATGAACAAGAATTGATTGCATATGTCTTTCCAAAGTTGCAGGCGATTGAAGGACTGACCATTTATGGTTCACAGGACTTGGCTCAACGTTCAGGTGTCATTGCCTTTAACCTAGGTGACCTTCATCCTCACGACCTTGCGACTGCTTTGGATTATGAAGGAGTGGCTGTTCGAGCAGGTCACCACTGTGCGCAACCCTTGCTCCAGTATTTGGATGTTCCAGCCACAGCTCGTGCAAGTTTTTATATCTACAATACCAAGGCAGATTGCGATAAGCTAGTCGATGCCTTACAAAAGACAAAGGAGTTTTTCAATGGCACTTTCTAAACTAGATAGCCTTTATATGGCAGTGGTAGCGGACCATTCGAAAAATCCACATCACCAAGGGAAGTTGGAAGATGCTGAGCAAATCAGTCTCAACAATCCGACTTGTGGGGATGTTATCAATCTCTCTGTCAAGTTTGATACAGAGAATCGTTTGGAAGATATCGCTTTTCTAAACTCAGGTTGTACCATCTCAACTGCCTCTGCAAGCATGATGACGGACACAGTTTTAGGAAAAACCAAAGAAGAAATTTTAGAACTTGCGACTATTTTTTCTGAAATGGTTCAAGGGCAAAAAGATGAACGCCAAGACCAACTAGGCGATGCAGCTTTCTTATCAGGCGTTGCAAAATTCCCTCAACGAATCAAGTGTGCAACCCTAGCTTGGAACGCTTTGAAGAAAACAATTGAAAATCAAGAAAACAAGTAAGGCAAGTTTCTTTTGTCTTATGAATCAGTAGAAATGAAGAATGAAAGAAAGGATATTATGGCTGAAGAAAGAGTAGAACCAAAACCAATTGACCTTGGTGAATATAAATTTGGTTTCCATGATGATGTAGAGCCTGTCCTATCGACAGGAAAAGGATTGAATGAAGATGTCATTCGTGAACTATCAGCTGCTAAGGGAGAACCTGAGTGGATGCTAGAATTCCGTTTGAAGTCTTATGAAACCTTCAAAAAAATGCCCATGCAAACTTGGGGAGCAGACTTGTCAGAGATTGACTTTGATGACTTGATTTATTACCAAAAACCATCTGATAAACCAGCTCGTTCATGGGATGAGGTTCCTGAAAAAATTAAAGAAACCTTTGAACGTATCGGGATTCCGGAAGCTGAGCGTGCCTATCTAGCAGGTGCCTCTGCCCAGTATGAGTCAGAAGTGGTTTACCACAACATGAAGGAAGAGTTCCAGAAGTTGGGGATTATCTTTACAGATACGGATTCTGCCCTCAAGGAATACCCAGACTTGTTTAAACAATACTTTGCTAAGTTGGTACCGCCAACAGATAACAAATTGGCTGCCCTTAACTCAGCAGTATGGTCTGGTGGAACCTTTATCTACGTACCAAAAGGGGTCAAGGTAGATATTCCTCTTCAAACTTACTTCCGTATCAACAACGAGAATACAGGTCAGTTTGAACGTACCTTGATTATCGTTGATGAGGGAGCAAGTGTCCATTATGTAGAAGGATGTACAGCGCCAACTTATTCAAGTAACAGCTTGCACGCTGCCATCGTAGAAATCTTTGCCTTGGATGGAGCTTATATGCGTTATACGACTATCCAAAACTGGTCTGATAACGTCTATAACTTGGTAACCAAACGTGCTAAAGCTCAAAAGGATGCCACTGTTGAGTGGATTGATGGTAACTTGGGTGCTAAAACAACCATGAAATACCCATCTGTTTACCTAGATGGAGAAGGGGCGCGTGGTACCATGCTCTCTATTGCCTTTGCCAATGCAGGGCAACACCAGGACACTGGTGCCAAGATGATCCACAATGCTCCACATACCAGCTCGTCTATTGTGTCTAAATCCATCGCTAAAGGCGGAGGAAAGGTTGACTACCGTGGACAGGTAACTTTTAATAAGAACTCTAAGAAATCTGTTTCTCACATCGAGTGTGATACCATTATCATGGATGACTTGTCAGCATCAGATACCATTCCGTTTAACGAAATTCACAACTCACAAGTCGCTTTGGAACACGAAGCTAAGGTATCTAAGATTTCAGAAGAGCAACTCTATTACCTCATGAGCCGTGGATTGTCAGAATCTGAAGCAACTGAGATGATTGTAATGGGATTTGTAGAACCCTTTACAAAAGAACTTCCAATGGAATATGCAGTTGAGCTGAACCGCTTGATCAGCTACGAAATGGAAGGATCAGTTGGGTAAAATTTGATTTTAGATTTACCCAAGGTCAAGAACTTTGAAGATGAACTTCTAACAAAAAATCGCGGTTTAAAATCGCGATTTTTTTATAATTTTTCGTTGATGAGGCGGATAAACTGATTCCACCAAACTTTTAAGAAGAAGGCTTTTTCAACTTTCTTTTCTGCTACCATTTCAAAACTAGGACGTTCTGTAGTGATGTAACCTTGACCAATCAAATCATTGTCCTCATAAGTCAAATGTCCAACCACAGTTCCGGCTTCAAGTGGTGCTGGAATTGCCTTAGAATCAGGTGTGAATTGAATTGTTTGGGACGATTGTCCCCCAACACGTTCAATTAGAGAGATGTCATCTTTGGCAACGGCAGTGACGGTATCTTCTTTTCCATCTTGTACAGGGGCTTTGCTATCTTGGTAGGCATCACCTTTCTGAACGATTTTGCGAAGTGTGAATGTAGAAGAGATATAATCCATTAGTGAAGATGTAGCTGTGAAGCGAGCGTAAGGATTATTGTCTTGATGATCTGCATTCAAAACAACTGTGATAACCCTCATCCCTTTTTCAACAGTAGTACCAACAAAAGATTCTCCAGCTTTGTCTGTTGTTCCTGTTTTAAGGCCATCAAAACCACCGCGATAAGCAGGCATACCCTCTAACATGTAGTTGGTAGAAGTGATTGTCATTCCAGCAAAAGTAGAAGAAGGTTTTTTCGTGATTTCCAAGACTTGTGGATATTTTTTGATGAGGTTACGAGCAACGATAGCGACATCATAAGCACTGAGCTTATTTTCATCATCTTTTTTAGAGCCTGGGTAAATGTTATCCCCTAGAGTCTCATTATTAAGACCCGTCGTATTGACAACAGTGGCATCCTGAATTCCCCATTCCAAGAGCTTTGCGCGCATCATATCGACGAAATCTTTTTCTGAGCCAGCAATTTTCTCAGCTAGGGCAATAGCCGCACTGTTAGCACTAGATACTAGGGTTGCTTCAAGTAGTTGTTCGACGGTATAATTACGAGCTTCCATAGGAACGTTACTTGCTTCAGAATTTGTCGTTAATTTGTAAGGATAATCAGAGATATCCACAGGGGTAGATAGTGTGATACTTCCGTTTTCCAAGGCTTCATAGACAAGATAAACAGTAATCAATTTAGTGATTGAAGCAATTTCGACAGACTGGGTTGCATCTTTCTCATAGAGAATTTTACCAGTATTCGCCTCAACAGCAATTGCATGTTTAGCAGCAATATTAAAATCCTGAGCAGCAACAGTCGATGCTGACCCAATTACGGATAAACTTAGTAGAGTTAAAATTATTTTTTTCATAGTAAGTTTATTCTAACATAAAGAAAAAAATATTCCCAGTTTCATGATATAAGAAAGAAGCTTTTTTGAAAGTGTGGTAAAATAGATGAATGGAGGTACCTCATGTTTCGTAAGAATAAATTATTTTTTTGGACCAGTGAGATTTTACTATTAACCATCATCTTTTATTTATGGAGAGAGATGGGAGCGATTATTACACCTTTTGTAAGCGTCGCAAACACTATAATGATTCCCTTTCTTTTAGGTGGTTTTTTATATTACTTGACCAATCCTATTGTAAATTTTTTACAAAAGTATTTCAAAATTAACCGTATCATTGGTATTCTACTAACCTTGTGTGCCTTGGTCTGGGGTATAGTTATTGGGGTCGTTTATCTTTTACCGATTTTGATCAATCAGTTGACCAGTTTGATAGCAACAAGTCAGACAATCTACAGTCGTTTGCAAGATTTGATTGTGGATTTATCTACCTATCCAGCCTTTCAAAATTTAGATATTCAAGCGACTATTCAACAGTTAAATCTCTCCTATGTAGATATTCTACAGAATATCCTAAATAGTGTAACGAATAGTGTTGGAAGTGTCCTATCTGCGCTCTTTAGTACTGTTTTGATTATTATCATGACACCTGTATTTTTAATTTATTTTTTGTTAGATGGTCACAAATTCTTGCCGATGCTTGAGCGTACTGTTTTAAAGCGAGACAAATTGCATATTACAGGTCTTTTAAAAAATTTGAATACTACAATTGCTCGATATATTAGTGGAGTTGCTATTGATGCGATTATTATTGGCTGTTTGGCCTTTATCGGATATAGCGTAATCGGTTTGAAATACGCTTTGGTCTTCGCTATCTTTTCAGGATTAGCCAATCTCATTCCTTATGTAGGCCCAAGTATTGGTTTGATTCCGATGATTATCGCCAATGTCTTTACTGATCCTCATAGAATGCTGATTGCAGTTATTTATATGCTGATTATTCAACAAGTAGATGGGAACATCCTTTACCCTCGGATCGTAGGTGGTGTGATGAAAGTCCATCCAATTACGATTTTAGTATTACTTTTGTTATCAAGTAATATCTATGGTGTCATTGGCATGATTGTCGCAGTACCAACCTATTCTATCTTAAAAGAAATTTCTAAGTTTTTATCACGTTTGTATGAAAATCATAAAATAATGAAAGAACGAGAAAGAGAATTAGCTAAGTAAAAGTCAGGAAATTCCTGATTTTTCTTTTTCATTAAAGAAGTGATAGGAGTAGAAATACCGTTTAGATTAGCAGATTAAGAATAATTCACAAAAACTTTGTAAAACACTTGCAATTTAGCTGAAATTTGATAAAATAGTAAGGAAAGTTAGACTGTATTGCCTACTGTCTATCTATAAAATATATTTTATTGGAGGCTTTTACTCAAATGGCAAAAGAAAAATATGATCGTAGTAAACCACACGTTAACATTGGTACTATCGGACACGTTGACCACGGTAAAACTACCCTAACTGCAGCTATCACAACTGTTTTGGCACGTCGCTTGCCTTCATCAGTTAACCAACCTAAAGACTATGCGTCTATCGATGCTGCTCCAGAAGAACGCGAACGCGGTATCACTATCAATACTGCGCACGTTGAGTACGAAACTGAAAAACGTCACTACGCTCACATCGACGCTCCAGGACACGCGGACTACGTTAAAAATATGATCACTGGTGCCGCTCAAATGGACGGTGCTATCCTTGTAGTAGCTTCAACTGACGGACCAATGCCACAAACTCGTGAGCACATCCTTCTTTCACGTCAGGTTGGTGTTAAACACCTTATCGTCTTCATGAACAAAGTTGACTTGGTTGACGACGAAGAATTGCTTGAATTGGTTGAAATGGAAATCCGTGACCTATTGTCAGAATACGATTTCCCAGGTGACGATCTTCCAGTTATCCAAGGTTCTGCTCTTAAAGCCCTTGAAGGTGATACTAAATACGAAGACATCGTTATGGAATTGATGAACACAGTTGATGAGTACATCCCAGAACCAGAACGTGACACTGACAAACCATTGCTTCTTCCAGTCGAAGATGTATTCTCAATCACTGGTCGTGGTACAGTTGCTTCAGGACGTATCGACCGTGGTATCGTTAAAGTCAACGACGAAATCGAAATCGTTGGTATCAAAGAAGAAACTCAAAAAGCAGTTGTTACTGGTGTTGAAATGTTCCGTAAACAACTTGACGAAGGTCTTGCCGGAGATAACGTAGGTGTCCTTCTTCGTGGTGTTCAACGTGATGAAATCGAACGTGGACAAGTTATCGCTAAACCAGGTTCAATCAACCCACACACTAAATTCAAAGGTGAAGTTTACATCCTTACTAAAGAAGAAGGTGGACGTCACACTCCATTCTTCAACAACTACCGTCCACAATTCTACTTCCGTACTACTGACGTTACAGGTTCAATCGAACTTCCAGCAGGTACTGAAATGGTAATGCCTGGTGATAACGTGACAATCGACGTTGAGTTGATCCACCCAATCGCCGTAGAACAAGGTACTACATTCTCTATCCGTGAGGGTGGACGTACTGTTGGTTCAGGTATGGTTACAGAAATCGAAGCTTAATTCGATTTAGTTCCCAGAAGAACAATTATTTAAGTCAGACACTAAAAGAATCTTGCATTGCAAGGTTCTTTTTTTCGGATATTGAACTAATATTGAAGAATTGTTTACATAAAAAAGCTCTATACACTTGATGGGCACAGAGCAAAAGGAGTTTTATTTGATATAGAGTTCTTGATTTTTCAAGACAATTTCACGAACCGTAGCAAATTTCTTGAGTTTTTTAAGCTCTTCTTGATGAGTGACGAGAGTAATAACATAACCTTCCTTGCCCATACGGCCAGTACGTCCAGCACGGTGAGTGTAGGTTTCGATATCTCTTGGGACATCAAAGTTTACGACACATTCTAGGCTATCGATATCAATCCCACGAGCCAGAAGGTCAGTTGCAAGAAGCAGGGTTAGTTGCTTGTCTTTAAACTTTTCTAAGATGACTTTTCTAAATTTGACATTGACATCACTAGCTAGAGAAACAGCCAAGATATCCCGATACTGTAGTTTTTCCTCTGCGCTACCAAGGTCTGATAGGCTGTTAAAGAAGACAAGACCTCGGAAATCCTCCACATGAGCCAGTTTTCGTAGCATATCCACTCGGTGACGTTGATCTACCTGTATGTAGAAGTGCTGGATGTTGTCCAATTTTTGGTCAGAGAGATCAATGGTACGTGTGTTAGGCGCAATCTTCTTTTGGTCAAACTTGGTTGTCGCACTTATATATACAAGTTGGTGGTCACGAGGTGCGTAGTGAGTAATTTTCTCAACAAAGTGAATCTGAGAATCATCGAGCAATTGGTCGAATTCATCCAGGATGATGGTTTCCACATTCATCATCTTGATTTTCTTCAATTTAATGAGTTCAAAGATACGTCCAGGAGTCCCAATCAGAATTTCTGGTCCTTTTTTTAGGCGTTCAATCTGGCGTTTCTGACTCGAACCTGATAAGAAGAGTTGGGCAGTTAAGCCGATAGTTTCAGCCCATGTTTTACACACTTCAAAAATCTGTCCAGCAAGCTCAGTATTTGGTGCTAGAATCAAGAGTTGTTGGGCTTTTTTCTTTTGTAGTCTGAGAAGACTTGGTAGAAGGTAAGCTAGGGTCTTACCAGTTCCTGTTGGGCTCACTCCTAGGAGGTTTTCTCCAGCAAGAAGGGGCTCAAATAGTTGGGTTTGAATGGGAGTGAATTCTTGGAAATCGAGTTGGTCACTCAGTTCTTGCCATTCAGTCGGTAGTTTGTTTTTCATTTTTCTGCCTCAAATCTAATGCCAGCAGTCTGGCGCATAGTATATAGTAGCTTATGAACTGAACTTGCATTTTCCAGCCAAGTTTGGTAGAGATTCAGATCTGGTTGCTGGATCATGTGTGCAAATGCAGCGACTTCCTCAGTCATCGTATGAGGAGCCTGTTGGATAGGGAGTTGGATTTGATTGCCTTGATGGTCGGTAAAAATAGCTGAGCTGACATGTTCGATGGTGTTGAGGGTCAAGGTACCATCTGTCGTATAAATCTCGCAAGGGAGATTGGAAGTGATGTTCTTTCCAGCCTTGATATGAACTTGAAAGTCTGGGTAGAAGAGGATTCCGTCACCATTTAGGTCAATGCTATTGTTAAGCTGCTGAGCCTGATAGGTTGCATCCTTAGCTTTTCCAAAGAGACGAACGGCAGCGTAGAGGGGATAAATCCCTAAATCCATAAGAGCTCCACCAGCAAAACGGTCTGAGAAGACATTTGGTGTCTCCCCAGTTAACAAGTAAGGCATTTTGGAAGAATACTTGGCATAGTTGAAATCTGCTCCCAAAATTTGTTTGTCTGCTAAAAAGTTTTTGATGATAGTGAAAGCTTTTTCATGGTAATTGCGAGCTGCTTCGAATATAAAACAGTGATTTTTCTCAGCTGTATGTCTCAAATCTAGCCATTCTTGTGGCTGAGTGACAGCTGGCTTTTCAAGAATGACATGTTTACCAGCAGACAAGGCAGCCTTGGCTTGAACAAAATGCAAGGAGTTTGGACTAGCAATATAGACCACATCAAAGGAGCTCTTGAAAAAGTCCTCTACTTGATCAAAGAGTTGGATATTCTGATAGCGAGAAGCAAAGGTTGCCGCAGTTTCTAGTTTTCTAGAATAGACTGCGACCAGCTTGTATTCTCCACTGGAATGGGCTGCTTCTATGAAGTGGTGGCTGATAGCCCCTGTTCCGATGACACCTAATTTAAGCATAGTTACTCCTTTTCCGTTTTCAAATCCTTCTTTCATTATAACATAGATAGACGAGACTATCCAACAGAGGGTAAAAATTTTCAAATAAGCTACTAGGACTTTCCCAAAGAAAGTGGTACAATAATTAGATGAGTAAATGAAATGGGAGGAAAAATGAGGCTATTACCTATAAGAAAAATATCACGTCAGTCTAAGAGGCTAGCGCTTTTTTTGACTTTTTGTGCAGGATATGTAGATGCCTATACGTTTATTGTGCGAGGGAACACTCTTGTGGCTGGACAAACTGGGAATGTCGTCTTTCTATCAGTGGGACTCATTCAACACAATGTGTCAGATGCCAGTGCCAAAGTAATGACCTTGCTAGCTTTTATGATGGGGGTCTTTTTATTAACGATTTATAAGGAAAAATTGAGAATTGTGAAAAAACCGATTCTGTCCTTGATTCCTTTAGCAATCCTATCAATCATTATTGGATTTGTACCACAAACTGTAGAGAATATCTATCTAGTACCGCCCTTAGCCTTTTGTATGGGCTTGGTGACAACTGCTTTTGGTGAGGTTTCGGGTATTGCCTACAATAATGCCTTTATGACAGGGAATATCAAACGAACAATGCTAGCTTTTGGAGATTATTTCCGAACCAAGCACACTCCTTTTTTACGTGAAGGGATTATCTTTGTAAGCCTGCTTAGTAGTTTTGTCATTGGTGTTGTCTTTTCAGCTTATTTGACGATTTTCTATCATGAAAAGACCATTCTTGGTGTTCCTATTATGATGAGCATTTTTTACCTCAGCATGCTTTTTGCTTCGTGGCGGAAAAAAGTAAAAGAAAAAGCTTCGTTTTAGGTGTTATTACTTGTAAGAAAATAGGAGATATGCTATACTTGAAGAGTTGACTATGCACGTTCCTGTGCAACCGCACGAACATCGTTGCTCGTCGTATAACAAATTTAAACTTTGTTATATTTAGAGCTCTTCTTTCTAAGTGGTTTGTCCCACGATGCTAGGCGAGTCTTCACAAAAAATTCGGGGAAACCCATAAAAATCATAGGAGGTGCATAATGAGCACATACGCAATTATCAAAACTGGCGGAAAACAAGTTAAAGTTGAAGTTGGTCAAGCAGTTTACGTTGAAAAATTGAACGTTGAAGCTGGTCAAGAAGTTACTTTTAACGAAGTTGTTCTTGTTGGTGGTGAAAACACTGTTGTCGGAACTCCACTTGTTGCTGGAGCTACTGTAGTTGGAACTGTTGAAAAACAAGGAAAACAAAAGAAAGTTGTTACTTACAAGTACAAACCTAAAAAAGGTAGCCACCGTAAACAAGGTCACCGTCAACCATATACAAAAGTTGTCATCAACGCAATCAACGCTTAATTTTAAGGAGAACACATGATACAGGCAGTCTTTGAGAGAGCCGAAGATGGCGAGCTGAGGAGTGCGGAAATTACTGGACACGCCGAGAGTGGCGAATACGGCTTAGATGTCGTGTGTGCATCGGTTTCTACGCTTGCCATTAACTTTATCAATTCTATTGAGAAATTTGCAGGCTATGAACCAATCCTAGAATTAAACGAAGATGAAGGTGGCTATCTGATGGTTGAAATACCAAAAGATCTTCCTTCACACCAGAGAGAAATGACCCAGTTATTCTTTGAATCATTTTTCTTAGGTATGGCAAACTTATCGGAGAACTCTTCTGAGTTCGTCCAAACCAGAGTTATCACAGAAAACTAACACGGAGGAAAACATTATGTTAAAAATGACTCTTAACAACTTGCAACTTTTCGCCCACAAAAAAGGTGGAGGTTCTACATCAAACGGACGTGATTCACAAGCGAAACGTCTTGGAGCTAAAGCAGCTGACGGACAAACTGTAACAGGTGGATCAATCCTTTACCGTCAACGTGGTACACACATCTACCCAGGTGTAAACGTTGGACGTGGTGGAGACGATACTTTGTTCGCTAAAGTTGAAGGCGTAGTACGCTTTGAACGTAAAGGACGCGATAAAAAACAAGTTTCTGTTTACCCAATCGCTAAATAAAAAGACCCAGTGAACCTTTTTATTCCGAGCCTTGAAATGTAAAGGCGAGGAAGCTAGAAATAGCATTAAATAAGGCTTTCCGAGTTTTCGGAGAGCCTATTTTTTTGTTTTGATATCCACGCTGATACCCATATTTTAAAAAACAATGTAAGAAGCGAATTTGTCGGCTACTTTATCTTTTAGATACAATCATAAAATAGTGGAATGTAAACCTTTTACAGTAATAAAGTTTATGAGGGAATAAGATATTGTAAAAATGGCTAAGGTTTGATATTATAATTGTATCTCAGAAAAAAAGTAAGCAGAATGAAAGGACGTGAAGCTGTATGAAAAAGATGATTACCATGATAGTCTGTTCAATCTCTTTTCTTGTTCTATCTGCTTGCGTTAGTAACAAAAAACTTATTCTTCCTGAACCTGAAACGATCTCTGTAATTTCTATTCAGAAAAAACTCTCTGAAAATGTTAAAACAATAACCAAGAGAGAAGAAATCTCAAAGTTAATTAAGGAGATACAGAAACAGTCAAAATCCACAACTTTAGAAAGTTTAAATGATCAACCGACAAATGATAAAGATTACATCATTATCAAATTCACTCATCAGAATGAAGAAAATGATAGTGTAGTCTATCTATATACTATGAAAGAAAAACAGTATATTGAACAACCTTATGTTGGGATTTGGCAAGTAAGTCCAGATATAGCCAATAGAATTGAAGAGATTTTTCTAGTTGATTCATAGAGATAGAAGTAAAGTTTAGAGGGCTTTTTTCATAAATTTATATGAAATTGAATTTGTATCATCTTTTAAACGGTAAATCAACAAGATTTGCTGTTTTTATTTGCTTGAAATCAGATAAGGACTGAAAAAAGACATTATTCTAATTCTTGTATTAGGATGTTAGGTAATTCATTTAGATTTGAAAGTTTCCTGACTTTTTTCTTTTTTGGAAAACTTCTAAAATATGGTATAATGAAAAGACAAAGAAGTTGGGGGTAGAAGATGAACATTCAACAATTACGCTATGTTGTGGCTATTGCCAATAGTGGTACTTTCCGTGAAGCTGCTGAAAAGATGTATGTTAGTCAGCCGAGTCTGTCTATTTCTGTTCGTGATTTGGAAAAAGAATTGGGTTTTAAGATTTTCCGTCGGACCAGCTCAGGAACTTTCTTGACTCGTCGTGGTATGGAATTTTATGAAAAAGCGCAAGAATTGGTTAAAGGATTTGATATTTTTCAAAATCAGTATGCCAATCCTGAAGAAGAAAAAGATGAATTTTCCATTGCCAGTCAGCACTATGACTTCTTGCCGCCAACTATTACTGCCTTTTCAGAGCGCTATCCTGATTACAAAAATTTCCGTATTTTTGAATCGACTACTGTTCAAATCTTAGACGAAGTAGCCCAAGGTCACAGTGAGATTGGGATTATCTACCTCAACAATCAAAATAAAAAGGGGATCATGCAACGGGTTGAAAAGCTAGGCCTTGAGGTTATTGAATTGATTCCCTTTCATACCCATATTTATCTCCGTGAGGGGCATCCTTTGGCTCAGAAAGAGGAATTGGTCATGGAGGATTTAGCGGATCTACCAACGGTTCGTTTTACCCAAGAGAAAGACGAGTACCTTTATTATTCAGAGAACTTTGTCGATACCAGCGCTAGCTCACAGATGTTTAATGTGACAGACCGTGCTACTTTGAATGGTATTTTAGAGCGGACGGACGCCTATGCGACAGGTTCTGGATTTTTAGATAGTGACAGTGTCAATGGGATTACAGTCATTCGTCTCAAGGATGACCTGGATAATCACATGGTCTATGTTAAACGTGAAGAAGTGGAGCTCAGTCAAGCTGGGACTCTCTTTGTAGAAGTCATGCAAGAATATTTTAATCAGAAGAGGAAATCATGAAAAAAAGAGGAATAGTGGCAGTCATTGTACTGCTTTTGATTGGGCTGGATCAGTTGGTAAAATCCTATATCGTCCAGCAGATTCCACTGGGTGAAGTGCGCTCTTGGATTCCCAATTTCGTTAGCTTGACCTACCTGCAAAATCGAGGGGCAGCCTTTTCTATCTTACAAGATCAGCAGTTCTTATTTGCTATCATTACTCTGGTTGTCATGGTAGGTGCCATTTGGTATCTACATAAACACATGGAGGACTCACTCTGGATGGTCTTTGGTTTGACTTTGATCATTGCAGGTGGTCTTGGAAATTTTATTGACAGGGTGAGTCAGGGCTTTGTTGTGGATATGTTTCACCTTGACTTTATCAATTTTGCAATTTTCAATGTGGCAGATAGCTATCTGACGGTTGGAGTGATTATTTTATTGATTGCAATGCTAAAAGAGGAAATAAATGGAAATTAAAATTGAAACTGGTGGCCTGCGTTTAGATAAGGCTTTGTCAGATTTGACAGAATTATCACGCAGTCTCGCGAATGAACAAATCAAATCAGGTCAGGTCTTGGTCAATGGCCAAGTCAAGAAAGCTAAATACACTGTCCAAGAGGGTGATGTTGTCACCTATCATGTGCCAGAACCAGAGGTTTTAGAGTATGTGGCTGAGAATCTTCCGCTAGATATCATCTACCAAGATGAGGATGTGGCCGTCGTTAACAAGCCTCAGGGGATGGTTGTGCATCCGAGTGCTGGTCATACTAGTGGGACCCTGGTAAACGCCCTTATGTACCATATTAAGGACTTGTCGGGTATCAATGGGGTTCTGCGTCCAGGAATTGTTCATCGTATTGATAAGGATACATCAGGCCTTCTCATGATTGCTAAAAATGATGAGGCACATCTAGCACTTGCCCAAGAACTCAAGGATAAGAAGTCTCTCCGCAAATATTGGGCGATTATTCATGGGAATTTGCCTAATGATCGTGGTGTGATTGAAGCCCCGATTGGCCGTAGTGAAAAAGATCGTAAGAAACAGGCTGTGACTGCTAAAGGAAAGCCTGCAGTAACCCGTTTCCACGTCTTGGAACGCTTTGGAGATTATAGCTTAGTGGAGTTACAACTGGAGACAGGGCGTACCCATCAAATCCGTGTTCACATGGCTTACATTGGACATCCAGTCGCTGGGGATGAGGTCTATGGTCCTCGTAAGACACTTAAGGGACATGGGCAATTTCTTCATGCCAAGACTTTAGGTTTTACTCATCCGAGAACAGGTGAGATTTTGGAATTTACAGCAGATATCCCAGATATTTTTAAGGAAACCTTGGAGAGATTGAGAAAGCAATAATGAAAAAGAAATTGATCAGTTTAGCACTTGCAAGCACTTTTTTAGGTTTGTCATGGTATGGAAATGTTCAAGCTCAAGAAAGTTCAGGAAATAAAATTCACTTTATAAATGTTCATGAAGGTGGCAGTGATGCGATTATTCTTGAAAGCAACGGACATTTTGCCATGGTGGATACAGGAGAAGATTATGATTTCCCAGATGGAAGTGATTCTCGTTACCCATGGAGAGAAGGAATTGAAACATCTTATAAGCATGTTCTGACAGATCGTGTTTCACGACATTTAAAGGAATTGGGTGTCCAAAAACTTGATTTTATTTTGGTAACCCATACCCATAGTGACCATATTGGAAACGTTGATGAGTTACTGCAAACCTATCCAGTTGGTCGTATCTACATGAAAAAATACTCTGATAGTCGGATTACAACACCAACTCATCTATGGGATAATCTGTATGGCTATGATAAGGTTTTACAGGCTGCTGCAGAAAAAGGTGTTTCAGTTATTCAAAACATTACACAAGGAGATGCTCTTTTTCAGTTTGGGGACATGGATATTCAACTCTATAACTATGAAAATGAAACTGATTCATCAGGTGAATTAAAAAAAATTTGGGATGACAATTCTAATTCTTTGATTAGTGTAGTGAAAGTCAATGGTAAGAAAATTTACCTCGGAGGAGATTTGGATAATGCTCATGGAGCAGAAGACAAGTATGGTCCTCTCATTGGAAAAGTTGATTTGATGAAGTTTAATCATCACTATGATACCAATAAATCAAACACCAAGGAATTCATTAAAAATTTGAGTCCGAGTTTGATTGTTCAAACTTCGGATAGTCTACCTTGGAAAAATGGTGTTGATAGTGAGTATGTCAATTGGCTCAAAGAACGAGGAATTGAGAGAATTAACGCAGCCAGCAAAGACTATGATGCGACAGTTTTTGATATTAGACAAGATGGTTTTGTCAATATTTCAACTTCCTACAAGCAGATTCCAAATTTTCAAGCTGGTTGGCATAAGAGTGCTTATGGAAACTGGTGGTATCAAGCGCCTGACTCTACAGGAGAATATGCAGTAGGTTGGAATGAAATCAAGGGTGAATGGTATTACTTCAACCAAACGGGTATCTTGTTACAGAATCAATGGAAAAAATGGAACAATCGTTGGTTCTATTTGATAGACTCTGGTGCATCTGCTAAAAATTGGAAGAAAATCAATGGAAGCTGGTATTATTTCAACAAAGAAAATCAGATGGAGACTGGTTGGCTTAATACTGGCGGTCAGACCTATTATCTATCAAATGATGGGGATATGATAACAGGATGGCGTAAGATTGATGGACAATGGTACTACTTTGCTCAATCAGGGGAAATGAAAACGGGCTGGGTAAAAGATAAAGAAACCTGGTACTATATGGATTCTACTGGTATTATGAAGACAGGCGAGATAGAAGTTTCTGGTCATCATTACTATCTAGAAGAATCAGGAACTATGAAGCAAGGCTGGCTTAAAAAGGCAAATGATTGGTATTTCTACAAGACAGACGGTTCACGAGCTATAGGTTGGATTAAAGACAAGGATAAATGGTACTTCTTGAAAGAAAATGGTCAATTACTTGTGAATGGTAAGACACCAGAAGGCTATACTGTTGATTCAAGTGGTGCCTGGTTAGTGGATGTTCCGGTAGAGAAATCTGCTACAACTAGAGATACAAGTAACTCAGAAATAAAAGAATCCAATGAAGTAGTGAAAAAAGATCTTGAAAATAAAGAAACGAGTCAACACGAAAGTATTACAAGTTCTTCAACTAGTCAAGATTTGACTTCTTCAACTTCACAAAACTCTGAAGCGAGTGCAAATAAATCGGAATCAGAACAGTAGTAAAAAAGAAGGTTTTAGGGCCTTCTTTTTCCTATCAACTCTTTTCTATTTCCTGCCATTCATGTTATAATGGATAAATATGAAGAATCGGAGTGAGACTATGAAATACAAACGGATTGTCTTTAAGGTGGGGACTTCTTCTCTGACGAATGAGGATGGAAGTTTATCACGTAGTAAGGTAAAGGCTATTACCCAGCAGTTGGCTATGTTGCACGAGGCTGGTCATGAATTGATTTTGGTGTCGTCAGGTGCCATTGCGGCTGGTTTTGGGGCCTTAGGATTTAAAAAGCGTCCGACTAAGATTGCTGATAAACAGGCTTCAGCAGCGGTAGGACAAGGCCTTTTGTTGGAAGAATACACGACCAATCTTCTATTGCGCCAAATCGTTTCTGCACAAATCTTGCTGACCCAGGATGATTTTGTGGATAAGCGCCGTTATAAAAATGCCCATCAGGCTTTGTCAGTTCTACTTAGCCGTGGCGCAATTCCTATCATCAATGAGAATGACAGTGTCGTTATTGATGAGCTCAAGGTTGGGGACAATGATACTCTAAGTGCTCAGGTAGCAGCCATGGTCCAAGCAGACCTTTTGGTCCTCTTGACAGACGTAGACGGTCTATATACTGGAAATCCTAATTCAGACCCAACAGCCAAACGCTTGGAGCGAATCGAGACCATCAATCGTGAGATTATTGATATGGCCGGTGGAGCAGGTTCTTCAAACGGAACTGGGGGCATGCTTACAAAAATCAAAGCTGCAACTATTGCGACAGAATCGGGCGTTCCTGTTTATATATGCTCATCCTTGAAGGCAGATGCAATGATTGAGGCTGCAGAGGAGACCAAGGATGGTTCCTACTTTGTTGCGCAAAAGAAGGGACTTCGTACCCAAAAACAATGGCTGGCCTTTTATGCTCAGAGTCAAGGTTCTATTTGGGTTGATAAAGGTGCTGCAGAAGCTCTCTCTCAACATGGCAAGAGTCTCCTTTTATCTGGTGTTGTTGAAGCAGAAGGTGCCTTTTCTTACGGTGATATCGTGACAGTATTTGACAAGGAAAGTGGAAAATCACTTGGAAAAGGGCGTGTGCAATTTGGTGCATCTGCTTTGGAGGATATGTTGCGTTCTCAAAAAGCCAAGGGTGTCCTGATTCACCGTGATGACTGGATTTCCATTACTCCTGAAATCCAACTACTCTTTACAGAATTTTAGAGGTAAACTATGGTAAGTACACAAGAACAATTTGAACAGGTACAGGCTGTTAAAAAATCGATCAACACAGCTAGTGAAGTCGTGAAAAACCAAGCCCTGCTAGCCATGGCTGACCACTTAGTGGCTGCTACTGAGGAGATTTTAGCAGCCAATGCCCTCGATATGGCAGCGGCTAAGGGGAAAATCTCAGATGTGATGCTGGATCGTCTTTATTTGGATGCAAGTCGTACAGAAGCAATGGCAACTGGGATTCGTGAAGTGGTTGCTTTACCAGATCCAATCGGTGAAGTTTTAGAAACCAATCATCTTGAAAATGGTTTGCTTATCACAAAGAAACGTGTAGCTATGGGAGTTATTGGTATTATCTATGAAAGCCGTCCAAATGTAACGTCTGATGCGGCTGCTTTGGCTCTCAAGAGTGGAAATGCGGTTGTTCTTCGTAGTGGGAAGGATGCCTATCAAACTGCCCATGCTATTGTCACAGCCTTGAAGAAGGGTCTAGAGACAACTACCATTCATCCAGATGTGATTCAATTGGTGGAAGATACCAGCCGTGAAAGCAGCTATGCCATGATGAAGGCCAAGGGATATCTAGACCTTCTCATTCCTCGTGGGGGAGCTGGTTTGATCAATGCAGTGGTTGAAAATGCTATTGTACCAGTTATCGAGACAGGAACTGGGATTGTCCATGTCTATGTGGATAAGGACACAGACGAAGACAAGGCTCTCTCTATCATCAACAATGCCAAAACCAGTCGTCCTTCTGTCTGCAATGCCATGGAGGTTCTACTTGTTCATGAAGACAAGGCAGCAAGCTTCCTTCCTCGCTTGGAGCAAGTGCTGGTTGAGAATCGAAAAGAAGCTGGGTTGGAACCAATTCAATTCCGTTTGGATAGCAAAGCAAGTCAGTTTCTTTCAGGTCAAGCAGCTGAGGTTCAAGACTTTGACACCGAGTTTTTAGACTATGTATTAGCTGTTAAGGTTGTGAGCAGTTTAGAAGAAGCTGTTGCCCATATTGAGGCTCACAGTACCCATCATTCAGATGCCATTGTGACGGAAAATGCTGAAGCAGCAGCTTACTTTACAGATCAAGTGGACTCTGCAGCGGTTTATGTCAATGCCTCAACGCGTTTCACAGATGGAGGCCAATTTGGTCTTGGATGTGAGATGGGGATTTCAACTCAGAAATTGCACGCGCGTGGTCCAATGGGCTTGAAGGAGTTGACCAGCTACAAGTATGTGGTTACTGGTGACGGACAGATAAGGGAGTAAGAGATGAAGATTGGATTTATCGGTTTGGGGAATATGGGTGCTAGCTTGGCCAAGTCTGTCTTGCAAGCTAGACCGTCAGATGACATTCTCCTTGCCAATCGTAGTCAAGCCAAGGTAGACGCTTTCATTGCAGACTTTGGTGGTCAGGCTTTTAGTAATGAAGAAATATTCTCAGAAGCAGATGTGATTTTTCTAGGAGTGAAGCCTGCACAGTTCTCAGACTTGCTTTCTCAATATCAGACTATCCTTGAAAAAAGAGAAAGTCTTCTTTTGATTTCTATGGCAGCTGGATTGACTTTAGAAAAACTAGCAAGTCTTATCCCAAGTCAACACCGAATTATTCGTATGATGCCAAATACCCCTGCTTCTATTGGGCAAGGAGTGATTAGTTATGCATTGTCTCCTAATTGCAGGGCTGAGGACAGTGAGCTCTTTTGTCAGCTTTTAACTAAGGCTGGTCTCTTGGTTGAACTGGGAGAAGGATTAATCGACGCGGCGACAGGTCTTGCAGGTTGTGGACCAGCCTTTGTCTATCTCTTTATCGAAGCCTTGGCAGATGCAGGTGTTCAGACAGGATTACCACGAGAAACAGCATTGAAAATGGCAGCTCAAACAGTTGTCGGCTCTGGACGATTGGTCCTAGAAAGCCAAGAGCATCCTGGAGTCTTGAAAGACCAAGTTTGTAGCCCAGGAGGTTCGACTATCGCTGGTGTAGCAAGCTTAGAAGCGCATGCTTTTCGAGGAACAGTCATGGATGCAGTTCATCAATCCTACAAACGAACACAAGAATTAGGTAAATAAGAGGTAGTTTTATCTGCCTCTTTTATGGTGGTTGAAATGAGAAGACAAAAAAGATTGCCACAAACCCCCATTTTTTTGATAGAATAGAAGTAGTAAAAAAGAAATGAGTTAGACATGTCAAAAGGATTTTTAGTCTCTCTTGAGGGACCAGAGGGAGCAGGAAAGACCAGTGTTTTAGAGACTCTGCTACCAATTTTAGAGGAAAAAGGAGTAGAGGTGCTGACGACCCGTGAACCAGGAGGTGTCTTGATAGGAGAGAAGATTCGGGAAGTAATTTTGGATCCAAGTCATACTCAGATGGATGCGAAGACAGAGTTGCTTCTTTATATTGCTAGTCGCAGACAGCACTTGGTGGAAAAAGTTCTTCCAGCACTTGAAGCTGGCAAGTTGGTCATTATGGACCGCTTCATCGATAGTTCTCTTGCATATCAGGGATTTGGTCGTGGCTTGGATATTGACGCCATTGACTGGCTTAACCAGTTTGCGACAGATGGCCTTAAACCCGATTTGACACTCTATTTTGACATCGAGGTGGAAGAAGGACTAGCTCGCATTGCTGCTAATAGCAATCGTGAGGTCAATCGTTTGGACTTAGAAGGTTTGGACTTGCATAAAAAAGTTCGTAAAGGTTATCTTTCTCTCCTGGAAAAAGAAGGAAATCGCATTGTCAAGATTGATGCGAGTCTTCCATTGGAGCAAGTTGTGGAAACTACCAAGGATATCTTGTTTGAGAGAATGGGCTTGATTAAATGAAACAAGATCAACTAAAGGCTTGGCAGCCAGACCAGTTTGACCGCTTTGTACGTATCCTAGAACAAGACCAGCTCAATCACGCCTATCTCTTTTCAGGTTTCTTTGGAAGCTTGGAAATGGCTCAATTTCTAGCTAAGAGCCTCTTTTGTACGGATAAAGTAGGTGTGTTGCCATGTGAGAAATGTCGGAATTGTAAGCTTATTGAACAGGGAGAATTTCCCGATGTTACCTTAATTAAGCCAGTCAATCAGGTCATCAAGACAGAACGCATTCGGGAATTGGTGGGTCAGTTTTCCCAAGCAGGGATTGAAAGCCAGCAACAGGTTTTTATTATCGAGCAAGCTGAGAAAATGCATCCTAACGCAGCCAATTCTCTGCTCAAGGTCATCGAAGAACCCCAGAGTGAGGTTTATATTTTCTTCTTGACAAGCGATGAAGAAAAGATTTTACCGACCATCCGAAGTCGGACCCAGATTTTCCACTTTAAAAAGCAAGAAGAAAAATTCATCCATCAATTAGAACAAGCAGGTCTGGTCAAGAAAAAAGCAACTCTTTTAGCCCAGTTTAGTCAATCGCGAGCTGAAGCAGAAAAGTTGGCAAATCAGGTAAGTTTTTGGACCTTGGTCGATGAAAGTGAACGCCTGATGACTTGGTTAGTGGCTAAGAAAAAAGAAAGTTATTTGCAAGTTGCCAAACTAGCTAGCTTGGCAGATGATAAGGAAAAACAAGATCAGGTTTTACGGATTCTTGAAGTTCTCTGTGGACAAGATATCCTACAAGCAAGAGTAAGGGTGATTCTACAAGATTTGCTAGAAGCTAGAAAAATGTGGCAGGCTAATGTCAGCTTTCAAAATGTCATGGAATATCTGGTCTTGAAAGAAATATAAACTCAAAAATGAACGATAAAGAAAGGAAAGGGCTGTTTTATGGACAAAAAAGAATTATTTGATGCGCTGGATGATTTTTCCCAACAGTTATTGGTAACCTTGGCCGATGTGGAAGCCATAAAGAAAAATCTCAAGAGCTTGGTAGAAGAAAATACAGCTCTTCGCTTGGAAAATAGTAAATTGCGAGAACGCTTGGGTGAGGTGGAAGCAGATGCTCCTGTCAAGGCCAAACATGTTCGCGAAAGTGTCCGTCGCATTTACCGTGATGGATTTCACGTATGTAATGATTTTTATGGACAACGTCGAGAACAGGACGAGGAATGTATGTTCTGTGACGAGTTGTTATACAGGGAGTAGGAATGCAGATTCAAAAAAGTTTTAAGGGGCAGTCTCCCTATGGTAAGCTGTATCTAGTGGCAACGCCGATTGGCAATCTAGACGATATGACCTTTCGAGCTATCCAGACCTTGAAAGAAGTGGACTGGATTGCTGCTGAGGACACGCGCAATACAGGTCTATTGCTCAAGCATTTTGACATTTCTACCAAGCAGGTTAGTTTTCATGAGCACAATGCCAAGGAAAAGATTCCTGATTTGATTGGTTTCCTGAAAGCAGGGCAAAGTATTGCTCAGGTATCCGATGCAGGTCTGCCTAGTATCTCAGACCCTGGTCATGATTTGGTCAAGGCAGCCATTGAGGAAGAAATTGCGGTTGTGACTGTTCCAGGTGCCTCTGCAGGAATTTCTGCCTTGATTGCCAGTGGTTTAGCGCCACAGCCACATATCTTTTACGGCTTCTTACCGAGAAAATCAGGCCAGCAAAAGCAATTTTTCGACTTGAAAAAAGACTATCCTGAAACCCAGATTTTCTATGAATCGCCTCATCGTGTGGCAGATACGTTAGAAAATATGCTAGAAGTCTACGGTAATCGCTCGGTCGTCTTGGTTAGGGAATTGACTAAAATCTATGAAGAATACCAAAGAGGTACCATTTCAGAGTTATTAGAAAGCATAGCTGAAACGCCACTTAAGGGAGAATGCCTTCTCATCGTTGAAGGTGCCAGTCAGGATGTGGAGGAAAAAGACGAGGAGGACTTGTTCTTAGAAATCCAAGCCCGTATCCGGCAAGGCATGAAGAAAAACCAAGCTATCAAGGAAGTCGCTAAGATTTACCAGTGGAATAAAAGTCAGCTCTACGCTGCCTACCACGAATGGGAAGAAAATCAAGAAAATGACTAAACAGGGAAGTTTGCCTTCTTCCCTTTTTTTGTTATACTAGTAGAAGAAAAAATTAGAAAGATTTGTGGGAGTGAAAAAGTCCGGGGGACTTTTTCAGCCTGAGCCAAGAAACTCGAGAGCGAAGTAAGTCCTGTGGACTTTTTCAGCCTGGGCCAAGAAATTCGAGAGCGAGTAAGTTTGATTGGCTTTTTCAATGTGAAACTTGTCTTCACACTCCCAAAGAGGTATTAGTGTCGTGTCTCAATCTTATATCAATGTTATCGGTGCTGGTTTGGCAGGTTCTGAAGTTGCTTACCAAATCGCAGAACGTGGTATTCCAGTTAAACTTTATGAAATGCGTGGTGTCAAGTCAACACCTCAGCACAAAACAGACAATTTTGCAGAGTTGGTTTGTTCCAATTCTCTTCGTGGGGATGCCCTGACAAATGCTGTTGGGCTCCTCAAGGAAGAAATGCGTCGCTTGGGTTCTGTTATCTTGGAATCAGCAGAAGCTACACGTGTTCCTGCAGGAGGAGCTCTTGCGGTGGACCGTGATGGTTTCTCTCAAATGGTGACTGAGAAAGTTGCTAACCACCCCTTGATTGAAGTGGTGCGTGATGAAATTACAGAATTACCGACAGATGTTATCACAGTTATCGCTACTGGTCCCTTGACTAGTGATGCCTTGGCTGAAAAGATTCATGCCCTTAATGATGGCGATGGTTTCTATTTCTACGATGCGGCAGCGCCTATTATCGACGTCAACACCATCGATATGAGCAAAGTCTATCTCAAGTCTCGTTATGATAAGGGAGAAGCAGCCTACCTCAATGCGCCCATGACCAAGCAAGAGTTTATGGATTTCCATGAAGCCTTGGTCAGTGCGGAAGAAGCACCGCTCAATTCTTTCGAAAAAGAAAAGTATTTTGAAGGTTGTATGCCTATCGAAGTTATGGCTAAACGTGGTATTAAAACCATGCTTTATGGACCTATGAAACCAGTTGGTCTTGAGTATCCGGACGACTACACAGGCCCTCGTGATGGAGAATTTAGAACACCTTATGCGGTCGTCCAGCTTCGTCAGGATAATGCGGCTGGTAGTCTCTACAATATCGTTGGATTCCAGACCCATCTCAAATGGGGGGAGCAAAAGCGTGTCTTCCAAATGATTCCGGGTCTTGAAAATGCGGAGTTTGTTCGTTATGGTGTTATGCACCGCAATTCTTACATGGATTCACCTAATCTCCTTGAACAGACTTACCGTTCTAAGAAACAACCAAACCTCTTCTTTGCTGGTCAGATGACGGGAGTGGAAGGCTATGTTGAGTCAGCAGCTTCAGGATTGGTTGCTGGGATAAATGCTGCTCGTCTCTTCAAGGGAGAAAGCGAGGCTATTTTCCCAGAGACAACAGCGATTGGCAGTCTGGCTCATTACATCACCCATGCCGACAGCAAACATTTCCAACCAATGAATGTCAATTTTGGAATCATCAAGGAGTTGGAAGGCGAGCGTATTCGTGATAAGAAGGCTCGTTATGAAAAAATTGCAGAGCGTGCTCTTAGCGACTTAGAGGAATTTTTAACAGTCTAATTTTTTTCAAAGAATTGCTCATGATACTATAAAAATCTTAGAAATTGTGATAAAATAGGTAGGATAAAAGAAGGAGAGTGAAAATGGCGAATCCCAAGTATAAACGTATTTTAATCAAGTTATCAGGTGAAGCCCTTGCCGGTGAACGTGGCGTAGGGATTGATATCCAAACAGTTCAAACAATCGCAAAAGAGATTCAAGAAGTTCATAGCTTAGGTATCGAAATTGCCCTTGTTATCGGTGGAGGAAATCTCTGGCGTGGAGAACCTGCAGCAGAAGCAGGTATGGACCGCGTTCAGGCAGATTACACAGGAATGCTTGGGACTGTTATGAATGCTCTTGTGATGGCAGATTCATTGCAACAAGTTGGGGTTGATACACGTGTGCAAACAGCTATTGCTATGCAACAAGTGGCAGAGCCTTATGTCCGTGGACGTGCCCTTCGTCACCTTGAAAAAGGCCGTATCGTTATCTTTGGTGCCGGAATTGGTTCACCTTACTTCTCAACAGATACAACAGCGGCCCTTCGTGCAGCTGAAATCGAAGCAGATGCCATTCTAATGGCTAAAAACGGTGTTGATGGTGTTTACAATGCCGATCCTAAGAAAGATAAGACAGCCGTTAAGTTTGAAGAATTGACCCATCGTGATGTTATCAATAAAGGTCTTCGTATCATGGACTCAACTGCTTCAACCCTCTCAATGGATAACGACATTGACTTGGTTGTCTTCAACATGAACCAACCAGGCAACATCAAACGTGTCGTATTTGGTGAAAATATCGGAACAACAGTTTCAAATAATATCGAAGAAAAGGAATAAGAAAGATTATGGCTAACGCAATTATTGAAAAAGCTAAAGAGAGAATGACCCAGTCTCACCAATCACTTGCTCGTGAATTTGGTGGTATCCGTGCCGGTCGTGCCAATGCAAGCTTGCTTGACCGTGTACATGTAGAATACTATGGAGTAGAAACACCTCTTAACCAAATCGCTTCAATTACCATTCCAGAAGCGCGTGTTTTGTTGGTAACACCATTTGACAAGTCTTCATTGAAAGATATCGAACGTGCCTTGAACGCTTCTGATCTTGGTATCACACCAGCTAATGATGGTTCTGTGATTCGCTTGGTTATCCCAGCTCTTACAGAAGAAACTCGTCGTGACCTTGCTAAAGAAGTCAAGAAGGTCGGCGAAAATGCTAAAGTGGCTGTCCGCAATATCCGTCGCGATGCTATGGATGAAGCCAAGAAACAAGAAAAAGCAAAAGAAATCACTGAAGACGAATTGAAGACTCTTGAAAAAGACATTCAAAAAGTAACAGACGATGCTGTTAAACACATCGACGACATGACTGCCAACAAAGAGAAAGAACTTTTGGAAGTCTAAAAATAAACAGAAAAACTCAGTTGGCATTGCTGGCTGAGTTTTATTCGAAAGAAGGAAATATGAATACAAATCTTGCAAGTTTTATCGTTGGACTGATCATCGATGAAAACGACCGTTTTTACTTTGTGCAAAAGGATGGTCAAACCTATGCTCTTGCTAAGGAAGAAGGTCAACATACAGTAGGGGATACGGTTAAAGGTTTTGCCTACACGGATATGAAGCAAAAACTCCGCATGACAACCTTAGAAGTGACTGCCACTCAGGATCAGTTTGGTTGGGGCCGTGTCACAGAGGTTCGTAAGGACTTGGGTATCTTTGTGGATACAGGCCTTCCTGACAAGGAAATCGTTGTGTCACTCGATATCCTCCCTGAGCTTAAGGAACTTTGGCCTAAGAAGGGTGATCAACTCTACATCCGTCTTGAAGTGGACAAGAAAGACCGTATCTGGGGCCTCTTGGCTTATCAAGAAGACTTTCAACGTCTGGCTCGTCCTGCCTACAACAACATGCAGAACCAAAACTGGCCAGCCATTGTTTACCGCCTCAAGCTGTCAGGAACTTTTGTTTATCTGCCAGAAAACAACATGCTTGGCTTTATTCATCCTAGCGAGCGCTATGCAGAGCCACGTTTGGGTCAAGTCTTAGATGCGCGTGTCATTGGTTTTCGTGAAGTGGACCGCACTCTGAACCTCTCCCTCAAACCTCGTTCTTTTGAGATGTTGGAAAATGATGCTCAGATGATTTTGACTTATTTGGAAAGCAATGGCGGTTTCATGACCTTAAATGATAAATCATCTCCAGACGACATCAAGGCAACATTTGGCATTTCTAAAGGTCAGTTCAAGAAAGCACTCGGAGGCTTGATGAAGGCTGGCAAAATCAAGCAAGACCAGTTTGGTACAGAGTTGATTTAGGCCTTATAGACATGAAAAAGAAACTTGAAGAAATGAGTTTAGAGGAACTCTGGCAACTTTTTCCTATTTTTCTAGTAGAGCACAAGTCAGAGTGGAAAGACTGGTATGAATTGGAGAAAACAAGTCTTAAAAAAATATTGGGTGCAAATGTTATTAAAAGAATAGAACATATCGGTAGCACTGCTATCCCTAATATTTGGGCCAAAAATATCGTTGATATTCTGCTAGAAGTAGGTAGAATAGAGGATTTAGCAAGAGTTAGGGATTTATTGGTGAAGAATGGTTGGTTAGTGATGTCGGAGAGTCCTAACAGGATTTCGCTAAATAAAGGATATACAGAGCAGGGATTTGCTGAGAAAGTTTTTCATTTACATTTGCGAATGACGGGAGATCATAACGAGATTTATTTTAGAGATTATCTCTGCCAGCATCCAGATATCGCCCAAGCGTATCAGGAATTAAAACTCAGTTTGTGGAAACAATTTGAACACAATCGAGACGCCTATACAGATGCGAAAACGGATTTTATAAACCACTATGTGTCAGAGGCTAAGTCCAGTAATTTTTAAAAATCAGAAAAGTTTCATCAAAAAAAGTCTTGATAGGAGAAAGAATTGAGAAAATCATTTTACACTTGGCTCATGACCGAGCGCAATCCTAAAAGTAACAGTCCCAAAGCTATCTTGGCAGACCTAGCTTTTGAAGAGTCAACCTTTCCAAAACATACGGATGATTTTGATGAGGTCAGTCGATTTTTGGAGGAACATGCTAGTTTCTCTTTCAATCTAGGAGACTTTGACGCTATCTGGCAAGAATACTTAGAACACTAGCATGATTCATTGGGTTTGGGCTAGTAATTTCTCCACCCCTTTGCTATAATAAAAAGAAATAAAAGGATTAGAGAGGTTCTTTATTTGAAGGAACATTCAATAGACATTCAACTGAGTCATCCAGATGACCTGTTTCATCTTTTTGGTTCCAATGAGCGCCATCTTCGTTTGATGGAAGAAGAGCTTGATGTGGTGATTCATGCCCGTACGGAGATTGTGCAGGTTTTGGGAGAAGAGACTGCCTGTGAGGAAGCCCGTCAGGTTATTCAAGCTCTCATGGTCTTGGTAAATCGTGGGATGACCGTTGGTACGCCAGATGTGGTGACTGCGATTAGTATGGTCAAAAACGATGAAATTGACAAGTTTGTCGCCCTTTACGAAGAAGAAATCATCAAGGATAATACTGGGAAGCCTATCCGTGTCAAAACCTTGGGTCAAAAACTTTATGTGGACAGTGTTAAACAGCATGATGTGACCTTTGGAATTGGGCCAGCAGGTACAGGGAAGACCTTCCTTGCAGTGACCTTGGCTGTGACAGCTCTTAAACGTGGTCAGGTTAAGCGGATTATCCTAACACGCCCGGCAGTGGAAGCTGGCGAGAGTCTAGGTTTTCTTCCGGGTGATCTTAAAGAGAAGGTAGATCCTTACCTTCGACCTGTTTATGATGCCTTGTATCAGATTCTGGGAAAAGACCAAACAACTCGACTCATGGAGCGTGAAATTATCGAGATTGCGCCCCTTGCCTATATGCGTGGACGGACCTTGGATGATGCCTTTGTCATTCTCGATGAGGCGCAAAATACGACTATCATGCAGATGAAGATGTTCTTGACTCGTTTAGGTTTTAATTCTAAGATGATTGTCAATGGAGATATCAGTCAGATTGACCTTCCGCGTAACGTCAAGTCCGGTTTGATTGATGCTCAAGAAAAGCTCAAGAACATTCACCAGATTGACTTTGTTCATTTTTCAGCCAAGGATGTGGTTCGCCATCCAGTTGTCGCTCAGATTATCCGAGCTTATGAACCAGCTCCAGTTAAAAATGAAGAGTGTGAAGAAGTCCAAGAAGAAACAGAATAGCAAAAAAGAGCAGTTCAGGTGGAATTGCTCTTTCTTTTATCTGATAATTAGATTTTTTATACTAGTTCATCAATTGGAGTATGTTTTTTATCGAGACCTTGAGCTACTGGAAGACTGGTTAAGTAACCTTGATAAGTGGTAACACCTTGGCGCAAGCCCTCATCTTCAGCAATTGCTTGTGCGAATCCTTTTTCTGCCAAAGCTTCGATATAAGGAAGAGTGACATTGGTTAGGGCGATGGTAGAAGTACGAGCTACCGCACCGGGGATGTTGGCAACGGCATAGTGGAGCACACCGTGTTTTTCATAGACGGGTTCATCGTGCGTTGTCACACGGTCAGCTGTCTCGATAACGCCACCTTGGTCAACGGCAACGTCAACGATGACAGATCCTGGACGCATTTGTTTGACCATCTCATCTGTCACCAATTTCGGTGCTTTGGCACCTGGGATGAGAACCGCTCCGATCACCACATCCGCATCTCTCACACTGGCTTCGATGTTGAATGAATTGGACATGAGAGTTTGAATTTGGTGACCAAAGACCTCCTCTAAAACGGAGAGACGTTTAGCACTGATATCAAGGATGGTTACTTGAGCACCAAGACCAAGCGCAATTCGAGCAGCATGGGTCCCTACGACACCGCCACCGATGATGGTTACTTTCCCTTTAGGTACACCCGGCACACCACCAAGTAAGACACCAGAACCTCCTGCTTGCTTAGTTAGGAAATGAGCCCCGATTTGGACTGCCATACGGCCTGCAACCTCACTCATAGGTACGAGGAGTGGTAACTGACCTTGGGAATCACGGACAGTTTCATAGGCAATCCCTGTTGTTTTTGCTTCCAACATAGCATCTGCTAATTCTGGAGCAGCGGCCATGTGCAAGTAGGTGAAGAGAAGCAGGTCGTCACGTAAGTAACCATATTCAGAAGCTAGTGGTTCTTTTACTTTCACGACTAACTCAGCTGCCCAGACTTCACCAGCAGTAGCGACAATCTCAGCTCCTTGCTTTTGATAGTCAGCATCAGTAAAGCCAGAACCGAGACCAGCATTTGTTTCGATAAGGACGCGATGACCACGGCCGACTAAGCTGTGGACACCAGCAGGTGTGAGGGCAACACGGTTTTCATTATTCTTAATTTCTTTTGGAATTCCGATTAACATAGAGAAAAACTCCCTTTCTATTGACGGGTTGTAAATGATTTATCACAATTATCTATAAAATAAGGTGATGATTTTATTCTATATGAAACCGCTTTAAAAAGCAAGAAAAATTTGTTGTAAACTATCTATAAGGCCAGATTGGACAAAAAAGAATCAGGAAGAATCGTTACAAGAGTTCATTATGTCTTGACTAAGGAAGACTATTTTGCAAATAAATAAGCAGTTGAGAAGAAATTTTCAACTGTTTTTTCTTCCTCTTACGAATAATTTAAGAGAGGAGAAAATATGGAAGCAATTATCGAGAAAATCAAAGAGTATAAAATCATTGTCATCTGTACTGGTCTGGGCTTGCTTGTCGGCGGATTTTTCCTGCTAAAACCAGCTCCACACACACCTGTCAAAGAAACGAATTTGCAGGCTGAAGTTGCAGCTGTTTCCAATGATTCGGTATCCGAAAAGGAAGTGAAGAAGGAAGAAAAGGAAGAACCTGTTGAACAAGATCTAATCACAGTAGATGTGAAAGGCGCTGTCAAATCACCAGGGATTTATGATTTGCCTGTAGGTAGTCGGGTCAATGATGCTGTTCAGAAGGCTGGTGGCTTGACAGAGCAAGCAGACAGCAAGGCACTCAATCTAGCTCAGAAAGTTAGTGATGAGGCTCTGGTTTACGTTCCAACTAAGGGAGAAGAATCGGCTAGTCAACAGGCAGGTTCTGGAGCGCCTTCTTCAACAAGCAAGGAAAAGAAGGTCAATCTCAACAAGGCCAGTCTGGAAGAACTCAAGCAGGTCAAAGGCTTGGGAGGAAAACGAGCTCAGGACATTATCGACCATCGTGGAGCAAATGGCAAATTCAAGTCAGTAGACGAGCTCAAAAAGGTCTCTGGCATTGGCGCTAAGACCATAGAAAAGTTAAAAGACTATGTTACAGTGGATTAAAAACATCCCTATTCCCCTAATTTACCTGAGTTTTCTATTGCTATGGCTTTACTACGCCATTTTTTCTGCATCCTATCTTGCTTTATTGGGCTTTGTTTTTCTGCTTGTCTGTCTCTTTTTCCAATTTCCTTGGAAATTGGCTGGTAAAATTATAGCGATTTGTGGAGTCTTTGGCTTCTGGTTTCTGTTTCAAAATTGGCAACAGAGTCAAGCGAGTCAAAACCTAGCGAACTCTGTTGAAAGGGTACGGATTCTGCCCGACACTATTAAGGTCAATGGTGACAGTCTATCCTTTCGTGGCAAGTCTGATGGACACATTTTTCAAGTCTATTATAAACTCCAGTCCGAGGAGGAGAAAGAAGCATTTCAAGCCTTAACAGACCTTCATGATTTGGAACTAGAAGGGAAGCTTTCGGAGCCAGAAGGGAGGAGAAATTTTGGTGGCTTTGACTACCAAGCCTATCTTAAGACTCAGGGAATTTACCAGACTCTTAATATCAAAAGAATCCAGTCACTTCAAAAGGTTGGCAGTTGGGATATAGGTGAAAATCTGTCCAGTTTACGCCGTAAAGCTGTAGTTTGGATTAAGACGCACTTTCCAGATCCTATGCGCAATTACATGACGGGGCTTCTATTAGGACATCTGGACACTGACTTTGAGGAGATGAATGAGCTTTATTCCAGTCTAGGAATTATCCACCTCTTTGCCTTGTCGGGGATGCAGGTAGGCTTTTTCATGGATGGATTTAAGAAACTTCTCTTACGATTGGGCTTGACCCAAGAAAAGTTGAAGTGGCTGACTTATCCCTTTTCACTTATCTATGCAGGGATGACAGGATTTTCAGCTTCGGTCATTCGCAGTCTTTTGCAAAAGCTACTGGCTCAACATGGTGTTAAGGGCTTGGATAATTTTTCCTTGACAGTCCTTGTCCTCTTTATCGTCATGCCCAACTTTTTCTTGACAGCAGGAGGTGTCTTGTCCTGCGCCTATGCTTTTATCTTGACCATGACCAGCAAAGAAGGAGAGGGCCTCAAGGCTGTTGCTAGAGAAAGTCTAGTCATTTCCTTGGGAATATTACCCATTCTATCCTTCTATTTTGCGGAATTTCAACCTTGGTCCATTCTTTTGACCTTTGTCTTTTCCTTTCTATTTGACTTGGTCTTCTTACCGCTCTTGTCTATCTTATTTGCCCTTTCCTTTCTCTATCCAGTCATTCAGCTGAATTTTATCTTTGAATGGTTAGAGGGAATGATTCGCTTGGTATCACAGGTGGCAAGTAGACCTTTGGTCTTTGGACAACCCAATGCATGGCTTTTAATCCTATTGTTAATTTCCTTGGCTTTAGTTTATGATTTGAGGAAAAACATTAAAAAGCTAATAGTATTGAGTTTATTGATTACAGGTCTCTTTTTCCTTACCAAGAATCCACTGGAAAATGAAATTACCATGCTGGATGTTGGGCAAGGAGAAAGTATTTTCCTACGGGATGTAACTGGGAAGACCATTCTCATAGATGTTGGTGGCAAGGCAGAATCTGATAAGAAAATCGAAAAATGGCAAGAAAAGGCGACGACCAGTAATGCACAGAGAAGCTTGATACCCTATATTAAAAGTCGAGGAGTAGCCAAGATTGACCAGCTGATTTTGACAAATACGGACAAGGAACATGTTGGAGATTTGTTGGAGGTGACCAAGGCTTTCCATATAGGTGAAATTTTAGTGTCCAAAGGCAGTTTGAAACAGAAGGAATTTGTTTCAGAACTACAGGCAACTCAAACCAAGGTGCGCAGTATGACAGCAGGAGAGAACTTGCCAATTTTTGGAAGTCAGTTAGAAGTCCTATCTCCAAGGAAAATTGGAGATGGAGATTATGAAGATTCCCTGGTTTTGTATGGAAAACTCTTGGATAAAAACTTTCTCTTCACTGGAAATTTGGAGGAAAAAGGAGAGAAGGAATTGCTGAGGCAATATCCTGACCTAAAGGTGGATGTCTTGAAAGCTAGCCAACATGGCTCTAAAAAATCATCAAGTTCAGCCTTTCTAGAAAAACTCAAACCAGAGCTTACTCTCATCTCAGTTGGAAAGAACAATCGAACGAAACTCCCCCATCAGGAAATCCTGACCCGACTGGAGGGTATCAATAGCAAAGTTTACCGAACTGACCAGCAAGGAGCTATACGCTTTAAGGGGTGGAATAGTTGGAAGATTGAAAGTGTTCGATAGGAAGGATAAATATTATATATTAGTAAAATAAACTAAAAATCTGTTGCATAATAATGATAAAAACGATATAATGAAAGCGTATTCAAGATTAATGATATAAAACCATTAAAAATTAGCAAAAATCGTTTAATTAGTTAGTTTATGATTATTGGTCTTTTTCAGTCTAGTGTATCTGCTAAAAGCGTTCTTAAAAGTTATCGGTATGATTATAATCCCTACTATGACTCTAGTATGAATTTCCATGGATATAGATATAAGGACATTCCGGAATGGTCTCATTATTACAGCTATTCTGAGTATAAAGTTGGCGGAGGCTGGAACTATGCTCGTTATGAGGTACTAAACCTCTACAGCGGAGGCTATTAATCCTTAAAGAGTGATGAAAAGGAGGGCTGGATATGTTAAGGCTTACTCATGTTACCTTAAAAACGTGACAAGTCATCTTGCAAGATGCGGATTTCACCTTTAAAAAGGGTAGGATTTATGGAGTTCTTGCTATCAATGGATCGGGAAAGACGACACTGTTCCGAGCTATGAGCAAGTTGCTTCTCCTTAGTAGTGGACATATCGCAGTTCCTCCTTCTTTATTTTATTATGAGAGCGTTGAATGGCTGGATGGAAACTTAAGTGGGATGGACTACCTTCGTCTTATCAAAAACATCTGGAAGTCAGACCTGAACTTGAGGGATGAAATCGCCTACTGGGAAATGTCTGATTATATCAGCCTTCCCATTCGCAAGTATTCCTTAGGTATGAAGCAACGCTTGGTGATTGCCATGTACTTCCTCAGTCAAGCGAGATGCTGGCTCATGGATGAGATTACAAATGGCTTAGACGAGTATTATCGACAGAAATTTTTTGATAGACTGGCACAAATCAATAGACAAGAGCAGCTGGTTCTTTTAAGTTCCCACTATAAGGAAGAGTTGGTTGATGTCTGCGATAGCGTAGTAACCATTCATCAGGGGCAGATAGAAGAGGTTTAGTTTATGAAAGATGTTAGTCTATTTTTGTTAAAGAAAGTTTTCAAAAGCCGCTTAAACTGGATTATCCTACTCTTATTTGCATCTGTACTCGGTGTTACATTTTATTTAAATAGTCGGACTGCAAACTCAGTCAGCTTGGAGACTAGGTTGGATGCCCATCTTGTAGCAAATGAGAGAGCTATCAATGAAAATGAAGCGAAACTCTCCCAAATATCTGACACCAGCTCGGAGGAATACCAGATTGTTAAAGGTAATTTAGACGTGCAAAAAAATCTTTTGACGCGAAAGACAGAAATTCTGGCTTTGTTAAAATAAGGACGCTGGAAAGAAGCCTACTATTTGCAGTGGCAAGATGAAGAGAAGAATTATGAAATTATATCAAATGAACCGACTTCTAACTTTGACTTAAAAATGGCGGTTGACCGCGAACGAAAGACTTACCAAGCGCTGTATCCCTTGAATATAAGAGCCCACAATTTAGATTATCCGACCCACGGGATTGATCAGATTGTCTGGATTTTAGAGGTTATCATCCCAAGCTTGTTTGTGATTACTATTATTTTTATGCTAACACAACTATTTGCAGAAAGATATCAAAATAATCTGGACACAGCTCAGTTATATCCTTTTTCAAAAGTGACATTTGCCATGTCCTCTCTTGGAGTTGGGATGGGCTATGTAACCGTGCTGTTTATCGGAATCAGTGGTTTTTCTTTCCTAGTGGGAAGTCTGATAAGTGGTTTTGGACAGTTAGATTATCCCTACCCGTTTTATAGCTTAGTGAATCAAGAGGTAACTATTGGAAAAATACAAGATGTGTTATTTCCTAGCTTGTTACTAGCTTTCTTAGCTTTTATCATCATTGTGGAAGTAGTGTACTTGATTGCTTACTTTTTCAAGCAAAAAATGCCTGTCCTCTTTCTTTCACTTATTGGGATTGTTGGCTTATTGTTTGGCATTCAAACAATTCAACCTCTCCAAAAGATTGCACATCTGATTCCCTTTACTTACTTGCGTTCAGTGGATATTTTGTCTGGAAGATTACCTAAGCAGATTGATAATGTCAATCTGAATTGGGGTATGGGGCTAGTCTTACTTCCTTGCCTGATTATCCTTTTGTTAGTGGGGATTCTATTTATCGAAAGATGGGGAAGTTCACGTAAAAAGGAAGTTTTTAATAGGTTTTAGCATTCCCATAGGGAAGGTGTGGAAAAACTAATACAGAGAGGGAATCAACTTGATTCTCTCTTTTTGATGAGGAAACCAAGGCAAAATACAAACACAAACTTTTCAAAAAAATAACTTTTTATCTTGACAAGGGCTAGAAAACTTGGTATCATATAAAAGTTGAGAAAAGCAGAAGTGAGAGCTTCTCGCCTTGTGACATCAAGTTGCCTGGCCCTACGGATGAAAAGTTTCTAAGAAACGCTATCATAACGTGCGGGCTTGTATATTTACGGGTCCGCTATTGTTTTTCTCTAATAAAACAAAAGAGGTGAAAACCATAGCAAAGCAAGACTTATTCATCAATGATGAGATTCGTGTACGTGAAGTTCGCTTGATTGGTCTTGAAGGAGAACAGCTAGGCATCAAGCCACTCAGTGAAGCGCAAGCTTTGGCTGATAACGCTAATGTTGACCTAGTATTGATTCAACCCCAAGCCAAACCGCCTGTTGCAAAAATTATGGACTACGGTAAGTTCAAATTTGAGTACCAGAAGAAGCAAAAAGAACAACGTAAAAAACAAAGTGTTGTTACTGTGAAAGAAGTTCGTCTAAGTCCAACTATTGACAAGGGTGACTTTGATACAAAACTTCGCAATGCACGTAAATTCCTTGAAAAAGGAAATAAAGTTAAGGTATCTATTCGCTTTAAGGGTCGTATGATTACCCATAAAGAGATTGGTGCAAAAGTTTTAGCCGAGTTTGCTGAAGCAACTCAAGATATTGCCATCATCGAACAACGTGCTAAAATGGATGGACGCCAAATGTTCATGCAGTTGGCGCCAGCGACTGACAAAAAATAATTGTCAGAAAGTTAAATAAAGGAGAAAAAATCATGCCAAAACAAAAAACACACCGCGCATCAGCTAAACGTTTCAAACGTACAGGTTCTGGTGGACTTAAACGTTTCCGTGCTTACACTTCTCACCGTTTCCACGGAAAAACTAAGAAACAACGTCGTCATCTTCGTAAAGCATCTATGGTGCATTCAGGAGATTACAAACGTATCAAAGCAATGCTTACTCGCTTGAAATAATAGCCTAATAGTAAGTAAACAATTCTAGGAAATATTTGGAGGAAATAAAACATGGCACGTGTTAAAGGTGGCGTTGTATCACGCAAACGTCGTAAACGTATTCTTAAATTAGCAAAAGGTTACTATGGAGCTAAACACATCTTGTTCCGTACTGCAAAAGAACAAGTAATGAACTCTTACTACTATGCATACCGTGACCGTCGTCAGAAAAAACGTGACTTCCGCAAATTGTGGATCACTCGTATCAATGCGGCAGCTCGTATGAACGGACTTTCATACTCACAATTGATGCATGGTTTGAAATTGGCTGAGATCGAAGTTAACCGTAAAATGCTTGCTGACTTGGCTGTTAACGATGCAGCAGCTTTCACAGCTCTTGCAGATGCAGCTAAAGCAAAACTTGGTAAATAATAACTGATAAGACTGGAACAGGATTGTCCCAGTCTTTTTAAAAAACAAAGGAGAAAAATATGGCTTCAAAAATGCTACATACTTGCTTGCGAGTAGAAAATCTTGAAAAATCAATTGCATTCTATCAAGATGCTTTTGGTTTTAAAGAATTGCGTCGCAGAGATTTTCCAGACCATGCTTTCACGATTGTCTATCTAGGTCTTGAGGGCGATGACTATGAGTTGGAGTTGACTTATAACTACGATCACGGTCCTTATGTGGTTGGAGATGGGTTTGCCCATATAGCCCTCAGTACACCTGATCTTGAGGCGCTTCATCAAGAGCACAGTGCAAAAGGATATGAAGTGACTGAGCCAAATGGTCTACCAGGAACTGCACCTAACTATTACTTTGTCAAAGACCCTGATGGCTACAAGGTCGAAGTCATTCGTGAAAAATAATCACGTGAAGTCAAGTAGAATGTTCGTTTTCTACTTGACTTTTTTTGGTTGAAAGAGTATACTAATAAAAATTTAACCTTTAAGGGGAGTCCAGAGAGACTCACAAGGTGTCAGATAAAAGAATAGTGCAATTTTCTAGAGGAGACTTTTTGAGTGTGCTCTCTTGTGTTGTACGATTTTAACTGAGGCCTTGCACTAGCAAGGTCTTTTCTTTATCTGATCCCCTTAAAATTTAAGGAGGAAAAGTCATGAATCCCACATGTAAGAAACGTTTGGGTGCCATTCGTTTGGAAACCATGAAGGTGGTTGCACAGGAGGAAATCGCGCCAGCAATCTTTGAAATAGTCCTAGAAGGAGAAATGGTTGAAGCCATGCGAGCAGGCCAATTTCTTCATCTGCGTGTGCCTGATGACGCCCATCTCTTGCGTCGCCCTATTTCAATTTCGTCTATCGATAAGGTTAAGAAGCAGTGTCATCTCATTTATCGGATTGAGGGAGCTGGGACAGCTATTTTCTCAACCTTAAGTCAGGGGGATACTCTTGATGTGATGGGCCCTCAGGGAAATGGTTTTGATTTGTCTGACCTAGATGAGCAGAGCCAGATTCTCCTTGTTGGTGGGGGGATTGGTGTCCCACCCTTGCTTGAGGTGGCCAAGGAATTGCATGCGCGTGGTGTGAAAGTAGTGACAGTCCTCGGTTTTGCCACTAAGGATGCTGTTATTTTAGAGACGGAATTGGCTCAATATGGGGAGGTATTTGTAACGACAGATGATGGTTCTTATGGTATCAAGGGAAATGTTTCCGTTGTTATCAAGGATTTAGACAATCAATTTGATGCTGTTTACTCATGTGGGGCACCTGGAATGATGAAGTATATCAATCAAACCTTTTATAATCACCCAAGAGCCTATCTATCTCTAGAATCTCGTATGGCTTGTGGGATGGGAGCTTGCTATGCCTGTGTCCTAAAAGTACCAGAAAGTGAGACGGTCAGCCAACGCGTCTGTGAAGATGGTCCTGTTTTCCGCACAGGAACAGTTGTATTATAAGGAGAAAATCATGACTAGAAATCGTTTACAAGTTTCTCTACCTGGTTTGGATTTGAAAAATCCGATCATTCCAGCATCAGGATGTTTTGGTTTTGGACAAGAGTATGCCAAGTACTATGATTTAGACCTTTTAGGTTCTATTATGATCAAGGCGACAACTCTTGAACCCCGTTTTGGCAATCCAACTCCAAGGGTGGCAGAAACACCTGCTGGCATGCTCAATGCAATCGGTTTGCAAAATCCTGGTTTGGAAGTTGTTTTGGCTGAAAAGTTACCTTGGCTAGAAAGAGAGTATCCAAATCTTCCTATTATCGCCAATGTAGCTGGTTTTTCAAAACAAGAGTATGCGGCTGTTTCTCATGGTATTTCCAAGGCAACTAATGTGAAGGCTATTGAGCTCAATATTTCTTGTCCCAACGTAGATCACTGTAATCATGGACTCTTGATTGGTCAAGATCCTGATCTGGCTTATGATGTGGTGAAAGCAGCTGTGGAAGCTTCTGATGTGCCAGTTTATGTCAAACTAACCCCTAGTGTGACCGATATCGTTACTGTCGCAAAAGCTGCAGAAGATGCGGGAGCAAGTGGCTTAACCATGATTAATACTCTAGTTGGAATGCGCCTTGACCTCAGAACCAGAAAACCAATCTTGGCTAATGGAACAGGTGGAATGTCTGGTCCAGCAGTTTTTCCAGTAGCTCTCAAGCTCATCCGTCAAGTAGCCCAAACTACAGACCTGCCCATCATTGGAATGGGGGGAGTAGATTCGGCAGAAGCTGCCCTAGAAATGTATCTGGCTGGGGCATCTGCCATAGGAGTTGGAACAGCCAACTTTACTAATCCTTACGCCTGTCCTGATATTATCGAAAATTTACCAAAGGTTATGGATAAATATGGTATCAGCAGTCTAGAAAATCTACGCAAGGAAGTAAAAGAGTCTCTGAGGTAAACTGCAATCAATCTGTTCTTGATTTTTTATCAGTTTGTAATATTGATTATAGAGAATTTTGATACAATAAAATGGAAAGAACAGAGGAAGAAAGTTTATGAAGAAATTGAGATTTGTTTTTTTAGCTCTGCTATTTTTCTTAGCCAGACCAGAGAGTGCAATGGCTAGTGATGGTACTTGGCAAGGAAAACAATACCTGAAAGCAGATGGTAGTCAAGCAGCCAATGAGTGGGTTTTTGATACTCATTATCAATCTTGGTTTTATATCAAAGCAGATGCTAACTATGCTGAAAATGAATGGTTGAAACAAGGTGACGACTATTTTTACCTCAAATCTGGTGGCTATATGGCAAAATCAGAATGGGTAGAAGACAAGGGAGTCCTCTATTATCTTGACCAAGATGGAAAGATGAAAAGAAATGCTTGGCTAGGAGCTTCCTATGTCGGTGCTACAGGTGCCAAGGTAATAGAAGACTGGGTCTATGATTCTCAATATGATGCTTGGTTTTATATCAAAGCAGATGGCCAGCACGCAGAGAAAGAATGGCTCCAAATTAAGGGCAAGGACTATTATTTCAAATCCGGAGGTTATTTACTGACAAGTCAGTGGATTGAACAGGCTTATGTGAGTACTAGTGGAGCCAAAGTACAGCAAGGTTGGCTTTTTGACAAACAATACCAATCTTGGTTTTATATCAAAGAAAATGGAAATCATGCTGATAAAGAATGGATTTTCGAAAATGGTCACTATTATTATCTAAAATCCGGTGGCTATATGGCAGCCAATGAATGGATTTTGGATAAGGAGTCATGGTTTTATCTAAAATCTGATGGCAAAATGGCTGAGAAAGAATGGGTATACGATTCTAAAAATCAAGCCTGGTACTACTTCAAATCCGGTGGATACATGGCAAAAAATGAGACTATTGATGGTCATCAGCTAGGAAACGATGGAAAGTGGAATAAGGAGTCCAAGACTAGCTCTGATTATTATCAGGTCCTTCCAGTGACTGCAAATATCTATAATGCAGATGGTGAAAAGCTGTCCTATATATCGCAAGGTAGTGTTGTTTGGCTAGATAAGGATAGAAAAAGTGATGACAAGCGCCTGGCTATTACTATTTCTGGTTTGTCAGGCTATATGAAAACAGAAGATTTACAAGCGCTAGATGCTGGTAAGGATTTTATCCCTTATTATGAGAGTGATGGACATCGTTTTTATCACTATGTGGCTCAGAATGCTAGTATCCCAGTAGCTGCTCATCTTTCTGATATGGAAGTAGGCAAGAAATATTATTCGGCAGATGGGCTGCATTTTGATGGTTTTAACCTTGAAAATCCCTTCCTTTTTAAAGATTTGACAGAGGCTACAAACTATAGTGCTGAAGACTTGGATAAGGTATTTAGTTTGTTAAATATTAATAATAGCCTCTTGGAAAATAAGGGATCTACCTTTAAGGAAGCAGAAGAACATTACCATATCAATGCTCTATACCTCCTTGCCCATAGTGCCTTAGAAAGTGATTGGGGACGAAGTAAGATTGCCAAAGATAAGAATAATTTCTTTGGAATTACAGCCTATGATACGACACCTTACCTTTCTGCCAAGACATTTGATGATGTGGATAAGGGAATTTTAGGTGCAACCAAGTGGATTAAGGAAAATTATATCGATAGGGGTAGAACTTTCCTTGGAAACAAGGCATCTGGTATGAATGTTGAATATGCCTCAGACCCTTATTGGGGTGAAAAAATTGCTAGTGTGATGATGAAAATCAATGAGAAACTAGGTGGCAAAGATTAGTCCTATAATTGGATATGATTTGAGTGAATAGTAAGTTAAAAATCCTGATTTCAAGTAAAATCAGGATTTTTTCATGGACGCGATTTTTTCTGGGTCTGGTGTGACGCGGAGGGTCTTTTGCCCTGTGTAAGTGACAAAGCCTGGTTTTCCACCAGTTGGTTTGTTGAGTTTTTTGACTTCAATCATATCTACCTGCACCAGATTTGACAGACGTCCCTTGGAGAAGTAGGCAGCTAGCTCCGCTGCATCTGTCTTAACTTCGTCAGAAGGATTAAGATTTCCTGAGATGACGACGTGGCTTCCTGGAATGTCCTTGGCATGGAACCAAAGTTCCTCCTTGCGGGCCATTTTAAAGGTTAGCTCCTCGTTTTGTAGGTTGTTTCGGCCGACATAGATGATGGTTTTGCCATCGCTTGCCAGATACTGTTCTGGTTTTTTGCGTTTCTGTATTTTTTCCCGTTGTCTTCTGCGGATAAAGCCAGTTTGAATTAATTCTTCACGGATTTCAGCGATTTCTTCCAGTCCAGCTTGGTTGAGGACGGTTTCTACACTTTCCAGATAGAGAATGGTTGCCTTTGTTTCTTCAATCAGATCAGTCAAGTATTTGACAGCTTCTTTGAGTTTCTGGTAACGTTTAAAATAGCGTTGAGCGTTCTGGTTGGGAGTCAAGGCCTTATCAAGCGCAATGGTGATAGGTTGATTAGTATAGTAGTTGTCTAGGATAACCTGGTCTTGGTCGTTAGGCACTTGGTGGAGGAAGGTTGTCAGCAGTTCCCCTTTTTGGCGAAATTCTTCAGCATTGTCTGTCGCCAATAACTCTTTTTCTTGTTTTTTAAGCTTATGTCGATTTTTCTGAAGTTCATTTTCAACACGACGAATGAGTTCACTGGCTTGCTGTTTGACGCGGTCGCGCTCAGCCTTATCCTTATAGTAGGTGTCCAACAAATCAGAAAGACTGGCAAAAGGCTCTCCCACCTGATTTGCAAAAGGAACTGGACTGAAGGAAGTCTCAGTCAAGCATGGCTTGGTTTCTTGATTAAAAAAGTTTCGGAAAGTGGAAAGTTTTTCACTAACCAGTATCCTTTCCATTTCAATTGCCGTATCGCGTCCCAGACCTTGAAAGAGGATTTGAAGGTTTTTAGCTGTCGTTTCCTGTGTTTGTAGGATTTCAAAGAGTTTCTCGTCCTTGATTGTAAAAGGATTGAGAGATTCCGTACTTGGCGGAGCGATGTAGGTTGACCCAGGAAGCAAGGTGCGGTAGCTATTTTGTGAAAAGCCGACGTGTTTGATAACTTCGAGGATTTTGTGGCTACTTTTATCAACTAGTAGAATATTACTGTGTTTCCCCATGATTTCGATAATCAAGGTAGCCTGAATATGGTCCCCAATCTCGTTTTTATTGGAAACTGTCATTTCCACAATACGGTCATTTTCCACTTGCTCAATCGATTCAATCAGGGCACCCTGCAAATACTTTCTCAAAACCATGATAAAGGTAGAAGGTTGGGCTGGATTTTCAAAAGTCGTTTGGGTCAGCTGAATGCGTCCAAAAACAGGATGGGCAGAAAGGAGCAGACGATGACTTTGGCGATTGCTGCGGATTTGCAAGACCAATTCTTGTTCAAAAGGCTGATTGATTTTCTGGATGCGACCGTTCACTAATTCTCTTCGCAATTCCTCAACCATGTGGTGTAAAAAAAATCCGTCAAATGACATCGTTCTCTCCTTGTGATTGTATTCCATAGTATTATATCAAAAAGGTAGAATAAAATCATGGAAATGTGGTATAATAAAGCCAAGTAAAGAGAAACGAGAAGCACATGTATATTGAAATGGTAGATGAAACTGGTCAAGTTTCAAAAGAAATGTTGCAACAAACCCAAGAAATTTTGGAATTTGCAGCCCAAAAATTAGGAAAAGAAGACAAGGAGATGGCAGTTACCTTTGTGACTAATGAACGTAGTCATGAACTTAATCTTGAGTACCGTGATACAGATCGTCCGACAGATGTTATCAGCCTTGAATATAAACCAGAGTTAGAAATTGCCTTTGACGAAGAGGATTTACTTGAAAATCCAGAATTGGCAGAGATGATGTCTGAGTTTGATGCCTATATTGGGGA
Organism: Streptococcus mitis; assembly: GCF_002096855.1. Taxonomy (GTDB): domain Bacteria; phylum Bacillota; class Bacilli; order Lactobacillales; family Streptococcaceae; genus Streptococcus; species Streptococcus mitis_Y. The sequence goes on from NZ_NCVH01000031.1 coordinate 257,126, forward strand.
ACTGTTCATCTCTATTGATAAGGCTCATGAGCAGGCCGAGGAATACGGTCACAGCTTTGAGCGTGAGATGGGCTTCTTGGCAGTACACGGCTTTTTACATATCAACGGCTATGATCACTACACTCCGGAAGAAGAAGCGGAGATGTTCGGTTTACAAGAAGAAATTTTGACAGCCTATGGACTCACAAGACAATAAACGAAAATGGAAAAATCGTGACCTGATATCCAGTTTAGAATTTGCCATCACAGGAATTTTTACTGCTATCAAGGAAGAACGCAATATGCGAAAACATGCAGTGACGGCCATTGTAGTCATTCTTGCAGGTTTTGTTTTTCAGGTGTCACGAATCGAATGGCTCTTTCTCCTATTGAGCATTTTCTTGGTAGTAGCTTTTGAAATTATCAATTCTGCTATTGAAAATGTGGTGGATTTGGCCAGTCACTATCACTTTTCCATGCTGGCTAAAAATGCCAAGGATATGGCGGCAGGCGCGGTATTAGTGGTCTCTCTTTTCGCAGCCTTAACAGGCGCATTGATTTTTCTCCCACGAATCTGGGATTTATTATTTTAAACAGTAAGAGGAAATTATGACTTTTAAATCAGGCTTTGTAGCCATTTTAGGACGTCCCAACGTTGGGAAGTCAACCTTTTTAAATCACGTTATGGGACAAAAAATTGCCATCATGAGTGACAAGGCGCAGACAACGCGCAACAAAATCATGGGGATTTACACGACTGATAAGGAGCAAATCATCTTTATCGACACACCAGGGATTCACAAACCGAAGACTGCTCTTGGAGATTTTATGGTCGAGTCGGCCTATAGCACCCTCCGTGAGGTAGATACAGTTCTCTTTATGGTTCCAGCTGATGAAGCGCGTGGTAAGGGGGACGATATGATTATCGAGCGTCTCAAGGCTGCCAAGGTTCCTGTGATTTTGGTGGTGAACAAGATTGATAAGGTTCATCCAGACCAGCTTTTGTCTCAGATTGATGATTTCCGCAATCAAATGGATTTCAAGGAGATTGTCCCTATCTCAGCTCTTCAAGGGAATAACGTCTCTCGTCTAGTGGATATTTTGAGTGAAAATCTAGATGAAGGTTTCCAATATTTCCCGTCTGATCAAATTACAGACCATCCAGAGCGTTTCTTGGTTTCAGAAATGGTTCGCGAGAAAGTCTTGCACCTAACTCGTGAAGAGATTCCTCACTCAGTTGCTGTAGTGGTTGACTCTATGAAACGAGATGAAGAGACAGACAAGGTTCACATTCGTGCAACTATCATGGTCGAGCGCGATAGCCAGAAAGGGATCATCATCGGTAAAGGTGGCGCTATGCTTAAGAAAATTGGTAGCATGGCCCGTCGTGATATTGAACTCATGCTAGGAGACAAGGTCTTCCTAGAAACCTGGGTCAAGGTCAAGAAAAACTGGCGCGATAAAAAGCTAGATTTAGCTGACTTTGGCTATAATGAAAAAGAATACTAAGTAGAGGTGGGCTCATGCCTGCTTCTTGTTTTTACAGAAGGAGGACTTATGCCTGAATTACCTGAGGTTGAAACCGTTCGTCGTGGCTTAGAAAAATTGATTTTGGGTAAGAAGATTTCGAGTATAGAAATTCGCTATCCCAAGATGATTAAGACGGATTTGGACGAGTTTCAAAAGGAAGTGCCTAGTCAGATTGTTGAGTCAATGGGACGTCGTGGTAAATATTTGCTTTTCTACCTGACAGACAAGATCTTGATTTCCCATTTGCGGATGGAGGGCAAGTATTTTTACTATCCGTATCAAGTTCCCGAACGCAAGCATGCCCATGTTTTCTTTCAGTTTGAAGATGGTGGCACGCTTGTTTATGAGGATGTACGCAAGTTTGGTACTATGGAACTCTTGGCTCCTGACCTTTTAGACGCCTACTTTATTTCTAAAAAATTAGGTCCTGAACCAAGCGAACAAGACTTTGATTTACAGGTCTTTCAAGCTACCCTATCCAAGTCTAAAAAGCCTATCAAATCCCATCTTCTAGACCAAACCTTGGTAGCTGGACTTGGCAATATCTATGTGGATGAGGTTCTCTGGCGAGCTCAGGTTCATCCGGCTAGACCTTCCCAGACTTTGACAGTAGCAGAAGCGACAGCTATTCATGACCAGACCATTGCTGTATTGGGACAGGCTGTTGAAAAAGGTGGTTCCACCATCCGAACTTATACCAATGCCTTTGGGGAAGATGGAACCATGCAGGATTTTCATCAAGTCTATGACAAGGCTGGTCAAGAATGTGTACGCTGTGGCACCGTCATTGAGAAAATCCAACTAGGTGGACGAGGCACCCATTTTTGTCCTCAGTGCCAAAGGAGGAATTGATGGGAAAAATCATTGGAATCACTGGGGGAATTGCCTCTGGTAAGTCAACCGTGACAAATTTTCTAAGAAAGCAAGGCTTTCAAGTAGTGGATGCCGACGCAGTCGTCCACCAACTACAGAAACCTGGTGGTCGTCTGTTTGAGGCTCTAGTCCAGCATTTTGGGCAAGAAATCATCCTTGAAAACGGAGAACTCAATCGCCCTCTCCTAGCTAGTCTTATCTTTTCAAATCCTGAAGAACGAGAATGGTCTAAGCGAATCCAAGGAAAGATTATCCGTGAGGAGCTAGCTACGTTGAGAGACCAGTTGGCTCAGACAGAAGAGATTTTCTTCATGGATATTCCCCTACTTTTTGAGCAGGACTACGTCTCTTGGTTTGATGAGACTTGGTTGGTCTATGTGGACCGAGATGTCCAAGTAGAACGCTTAATGAAAAGGGACCAGTTGTCCAAAGATGAAGCTGAGTTTCGTCTGGCAGCCCAGTGGCCTTTAGAGAAAAAGAAAGATTTGGCCAGCCATGTTTTAAACAACAATGGGAATCAGGACCAGCTTCTTACTCAGGTGTTCTCCCTTCTTGATGGAGGTAGCCAAGATGACAGAGATTAACTGGAAGGATAATTTGCGCATTGCCTGGTTTGGTAATTTTCTGACTGGAGCCAGTATTTCTTTGGTTGTGCCTTTTATGCCCATCTTTGTGGAAAATCTGGGTGTAGGGAGTGATCAAGCTGCTTTTTATGCAGGTTTAGCTATTTCTGTCTCTGCTATTTCCGCAGCACTCTTTTCTCCTATCTGGGGTATCCTTGCTGATAAATACGGTCGAAAACCCATGATGATTCGGGCTGGCCTGGCCATGACCATTACTATGGGAGGCTTAGCCTTTGTCCCAAATATTTATTGGTTAATCTTTCTCCGTTTACTAAACGGTGTATTTGCGGGTTTTGTTCCCAATGCAACGGCCTTGATAGCCAGTCAGGTTCCCAAGGAGAAATCAGGATCTGCTCTCGGGACTTTGTCTACTGGCGTAGTTGCAGGCACTCTAACTGGTCCCTTTATTGGTGGCTTTATCGCAGAATTATTTGGTATTCGTACAGTTTTCTTACTGGTTGGTAGTTTTCTATTTTTAGCTGCTGTTTTAACTATTTTATTTATTAAGGAAGATTTTCAACCAGTAGCCAAGGAAAAGGCCATCCCAACAAAAGAATTGTTTACATCAGTTAAATATCCCTATCTTTTGGTCAACCTCTTTCTGACCAGTTTTGTCATCCAATTTTCAGCCCAATCAATCGGCCCTATCTTAGCTCTGTATGTACGCGACTTAGGCCAGACAGAGAATCTTCTTTTTGTATCTGGTTTGATTGTATCCAGTATGGGATTTTCCAGTATGATGAGTGCAGGAGTCATGGGAAAGCTAGGTGACAAGGTGGGGAACCATCGCCTCTTGGTTGTAGCCCAGTTTTATTCAGTCATCATCTATCTCCTCTGTGCCAATGCCTCTAGCCCGCTTCAACTAGGACTCTATCGTTTCCTCTTTGGATTGGGAACCGGTGCCTTGATTCCCGGAGTTAATGCCCTTCTCAGTAAAATGACCCCCAAAGCCGGCATTTCGAGGGTCTTTGCCTTTAATCAGGTATTCTTTTATCTGGGAGGTGTCGTTGGGCCTATGGCAGGTTCTGCAGTAGCAGGTCAATTTGGCTACCATGCAGTCTTTTATGCGACAAGCCTTTGTGTTGCCTTTAGTTGTCTCTTTAACCTTCTTCAATTTCGAACATTATTAAAAGTAAAGGAAATCTAGTGCGAGTAAAAATTAATCTCAAGTGCTCCTCTTGTGGCAGCATGAATTATCTAACCAGTAAGAACTCCAAAACTCATCCAGACAAGATTGAGGTGTTAAAATATTGTCCAAAGGAAAGAAAAGTAACTTTACATCTTGAATCTAAGTAGAATTTATGGTAAAATAATAGGGATTTTAAGGAGTTTGATATGTATAACCTATTATTAACCATTTTATTAGTATTATCTGTTGTGATTGTGATTGCGATTTTCATGCAACCAACTAAAAACCAATCCAGCAATGTATTTGATGCCAGCTCAGGTGATTTGTTTGAACGCAGTAAAGCACGCGGTTTTGAGGCTGTAATGCAGCGTTTGACAGGGATTTTAGTCTTTTTCTGGCTAGCCATTGCCTTAGCATTGACGGTATTATCAAGTAGATAAGAAAATAATGGGCAGGACTAGGTCTTTGCCTCTTTTTATTTTTAAATGATGTTTGAGAAGGTTTTACAGTAAAAGAAAATAAAAAATCTAGAAAGAAAATATGAAAGATAGAATAAAAGAATATTTACAAGATAAGGGGAAGGTAACTGTCAATGACTTGGCTCAGGCTTTGGGAAAAGACGAGTCCAAGGATTTTCGTGAGTTGATTAAAACCTTGTCCTTAATGGAAAGAAAGCACCAGATACGCTTTGAAGAAGATGGAAGTCTGACCTTGGAAGTCAAGAAAAAACATGAGATTACTCTCAAGGGGATTTTTCATGCTCATAAAAATGGCTTTGGCTTTGTTAGTCTGGAAGGCGAGGAGGCTGACCTTTTTGTAGGAAAAAACGATGTCAACTATGCTATTGATGGTGATACCGTTGAGGTCGTTATCAAGAAAGTCGCTGACCGCAACAAGGGAACTGTAGCAGAAGCCAAGATTATCGATATCCTAGAGCATAGTCTGACGACAGTTGTCGGGCAAATCGTTCTGGATCAGGAAAAGCCCAAATATGCGGGCTACATCCGTTCAAAAAATCAGAAAATCAGTCAACCGATCTATGTTAAGAAACCAGCCCTTAAACTCGAGGGAACCGAAGTTCTCAAGGTCTTTATCGATAAATACCCAAGCAAGAAACATGATTTCTTTGTCGCGAGTGTTCTCGATGTGGTGGGACACTCAACAGATGTCGGAATTGATGTTCTTGAGGTTTTGGAGTCTATGGACATTGTCTCAGAATTTCCAGAAGCTGTTGTCAAAGAAGCAGAAAGTGTGCCTGGTGCTCCGTCTCAAAAGGATATGGAAGGTCGTCTGGACTTAAGAGATGAGATTACCTTTACCATTGATGGTGCTGATGCCAAGGACTTGGACGATGCGGTGCATATCAAGGCCTTGAAAAATGGCAATCTGGAACTTGGAGTTCACATTGCAGATGTTTCCTACTATGTGACCGAGGGGTCTGCCCTGGACAAGGAAGCCCTTAACCGCGCGACTTCAGTCTATGTGACAGACCGCGTAGTGCCAATGCTTCCAGAACGACTGTCAAATGGCATCTGTTCTCTCAATCCTCAAGTTGACCGCCTGACCCAGTCTGCCATTATGGAGATTGATAAACATGGTCGTGTAGTCAACTACACGATCACACAAACGGTTATCAAGACTAGCTTCAGGATGACCTACAGTGATGTCAATGATATCTTAGCGGGCGATGAAGAAAAGAGACAAGAATATAAGAAAATTGTTCCAAGTATCGAACTCATGGCCAAGCTTCATGAAACTTTAGAAAACATGCGTATGAAACGTGGAGCCCTCAATTTTGATACCAATGAAGCTAAGATTTTAGTTGATAAACAAGGTAAGCCTGTTGATATCGTTCTTCGTCAGCGTGGCATTGCCGAGCGCATGATTGAGTCCTTTATGCTGATGGCCAATGAAACAGTTGCCGAGCATTTTAGCAAGCTGGATCTACCTTTCATCTATAGAATTTACGAGGAGCCTAAGGCTGAAAAGGTTCAGAAGTTTATTGATTATGCTTCGAGTTTTGGCTTGCGCATTTATGGGACTGCCAGTGAGATTAGCCAGGAGGCACTTCAAGACATCATGCGTGCTGTTGAGGGAGAACCTTATGCAGATGTATTGTCCTTGATGCTTCTTCGCTCTATGCAGCAGGCTCGCTATTCGGAGCACAATCACGGGCATTATGGTCTAGCGGCTGACTATTATACTCACTTTACTAGTCCGATTCGTCGTTATCCAGACCTTCTTGTTCATCGTATGATTCGGGACTACGGACGTTCTAAGGAAATAGCAGAGCATTTTGAGCAAGTGATTCCAGAGATTGCGACCCAGTCTTCCAACCGTGAACGTCGTGCCATCGAGGCTGAGCGTGAAGTCGAAGCCATGAAAAAGGCTGAGTATATGGAAGAATACGTGGGTGAAGAGTACGATGCAGTTGTATCCAGCATTGTCAAGTTTGGTCTCTTTGTCGAATTACCAAACACAGTTGAAGGCTTGATTCACATCACTAATCTACCTGAATTTTATCATTTCAATGAGCGGGATTTGACTCTTCGTGGGGAGAAATCAGGAACAACCTTCCGTGTAGGTCAGCAAATCCGTATCCGAGTTGAAAGAGCCGACAAGATGACGGGTGAAATTGACTTCTCATATATCCCAAGTGAGTTTGATGTGATTGAAAAAGTCTTAAAACAGTCTAATCGCAGTGACAGAGGGCGTGGTTCAAATCGTCGTTCAGATAAGAAGGAAGACAAGAGAAAATCAGGACGCTCAAATGATAAGCGTAAGCATTCACAAAAAGACAAGAAGAAAAAAGGAAAGAAACCTTTTTACAAGGAAGTAGCTAAGAAAGGAGCCAAGCATGGCAAAGGGCGAGGGAAAGGTCGTCGCACAAAATAAAAAGGCGCGCCACGACTATACAATCGTAGATACGCTAGAGGCAGGGATGGTCCTGACTGGAACTGAAATCAAGAGTGTACGAGCAGCTCGAATCAATCTCAAGGATGGCTTTGCACAAGTAAAAAATGGAGAAGTCTGGTTGAGCAATGTTCATATCGCGCCTTACGAAGAGGGCAATATCTGGAACCAGGAGCCAGAACGTCGTCGTAAACTTCTCCTTTATAAAAAACAAATCCAGAAATTAGAGCAAGAAACCAAAGGGACAGGGATGACCTTGGTTCCTCTTAAAGTTTATATCAAAGATGGCTATGCCAAGCTTCTTTTAGGACTTGCAAAAGGGAAACATGATTACGATAAACGTGAGTCTATCAAACGCCGCGAGCAAGATCGTGATATTGCGCGTGTTATAAAAGCTGTTAACCACCGATAGAAAGAGTGAAGAATATGGAAAAACTAGTTGCCTACAAACGCATGCCTGTCTGGAATAAAGACACCATGCCAGAGGCTGTTCAAAGAAAACACAATACTAAGGTCGGAACCTGGGGCAAGATTACCGTATTAAAAGGGACTCTTAAGTTTATTGAGTTGACTGAAGACGGGGAAGTTTTAGCCGAGCACTTTTTTGAAGAAGGTGCTGATAATCCTATGGCACAACCTCAAGCTTGGCACAGAGTAGAAGCAGCCACAGAAGATGTAGAGTGGTACTTGGAATTTTATTGTAAACCTGAGGATTATTTCCCTAAGAAATACCAGACCAGTCCAGTCCATTCGGAAGTCTTAGAAGCTATGCAGACAGTAAAACCAAGGAAAGCCTTGGATTTGGGCTGTGGTCAAGGCCGTAATTCTCTCTTTTTAGCCCAGCAAGGTTTTGATGTGACAGCTGTAGATCAAAATGAACTGGCCCTTGAAATCTTGCAAAGCATTGTGGAACAAGAGGATCTAGACATGCCTGTAGGACTATACGATATCAATTCAGCCAGCATCGGGCAAGCCTATGATTTTATCGTTTCAACAGTTGTTTTGATGTTTTTGCAAGCAGATTGCATTCCTGACATTATCAAAAATATGCAGGAGAAAACCACTATTGGTGGCTACAATCTTATCGTTTGTGCTATGGATACGGAAGATTACCCTTGCTCAGTGAACTTCCCATTCACCTTTAAAGAAGGAGAATTGGCAGACTATTACAAGGACTGGGAATTGGTTAAGTACAATGAAAATCCCGGCCATTTGCACCGTCGCGATGAGAATGGCAATCGTATTCAACTACGCTTCGCGACCATGCTAGCTAAGAAAATCAAATAAACATGAATGAAGATTAGGAATTTTCCTGATCTTTTTTCTTTTTTACGAATAATATAGAAAAAGGAGGGAAATCATGTTTGTTGCGAGAGATGCTAGGGGACAGCTGGTAAATGTGTTAGAGGATAGGCTCGAGAAACAAGCATATACCTGCCCCGCTTGTGGAGGTCAGCTCCGTTTGCGTCAAGGACCAAGTGTACGGACCCATTTTGCCCATAAATCTTTAAAAGACTGTGGTTTTTCATTTGAAAATGAAAGTCCAGAACACTTGGCCAATAAGGAATCTCTCTATCAGTGGTTGAAAAAAGAGGTAGAGGTTCAATTAGAATACCCCCTTCCAGAGCTTAAACAGATTGCGGATGTATTTGTAAATGGCAATCTAGCTCTAGAGGTTCAGTGTAGCCCCTTGCCTCAAAAAGTTCTTAAAGAGCGAAGTGAGGGCTATCGTAGTCAGGGTTATCAAGTACTGTGGTTGCTGGGTCAAAAACTTTGGCTCAAGGAGCGTTTAACTCGTCTGCAACAAGGTTTTCTCTATTTTAGTCACAACATGGGCTTTTATGTTTGGGAATTAGATAAGGAAAAACAGCTTTTAAGGCTCAAATACCTGATTCACCAAGACCTCCGTGGTAAACTCCATTATCAAATCAAGGAATTTCCCTATGGTCAAGCTAGTTTATTGGAAATATTGCGTTTTCCTTATAAGAAACAAAAAATATCTCATTTTACAGTTTCTCAGGACAAGGGCATTTGTCGCTATATCCGGCAACAGCTGTACTATCAACATCCCTTTTGGATGAAAGAACAAGCAGAAGCCTATCAGAAGGGAGAAAATCTCCTGACTTATGGGCTAAAAGAATGGTATCCACAAATTCGGCCACTAGTAGGCAAATTTTTCCAGATTGAGCAAGATTTGACCAGCTATTATCAGCACTTTTACACCTATTACCAAGAAAATCCTCAAAATGATTGGCAAAAGCTTTATCCACCAGCCTTTTATCAGCAATATTTCTTGAAAAATATGGTAGAATAGAAAGGATGGAGGAATCTAATGGTATTACAAAGACATGAAATAAATGAAAAAGATACATGGGATCTATCAACGATCTACCCAACTGACCAGGCTTGGGAAGAAGCCTTAAAAGATTTAACAGAACAATTGGAGACAGTAGCCCAGTATGAAGGTCATCTCTTGGATAGTGCGGATAGCCTACTAGAAATTACTGAATTTTCTCTTGAAATGGAACGCCAAATGGAGAAGCTTTACGTTTATGCTCATATGAAGAATGACCAAGACACACGTGAAGCCAAGTACCAAGAGTACTATGCCAAGGCCATGACTCTCTATAGCCAGCTAGACCAAGCCTTCTCATTCTATGAACCTGAATTTATGGAAATCAGTGAAAAGCAGTATGCTGACTTTTTAGAAGCTCAGCCAAAATTGCAGGTTTATCAACACTATTTTGACAAGCTTTTACAAGGCAAGGAACACGTTCTATCACAACGTGAAGAAGAATTATTGGCTGGAGCTGGAGAAATCTTTGGTTCGGCAAGTGAAACCTTCGCTATCTTGGACAATGCGGATATTGTGTTCCCTTATGTCCTTGACGATGATGGTAAAGAAGTTCAGCTCTCTCATGGGACTTACACACGTTTGATGGAGTCTAAAAATCGTGAGGTGCGTCGTGGTGCCTATCAAGCACTTTATGCGACTTATGAACAATTCCAACATACCTATGCCAAAACCTTGCAAACCAATGTTAAGGTGCAAAACTACCGTGCCAAAGTTCGCAACTATAAGAGTGCTCGTCATGCAGCCCTCGCTGCGAATTTTGTTCCAGAGAGTGTTTATGACAATTTGGTAGCAGCAGTTCGCAAGCATTTGCCACTCTTGCATCGTTACCTTGAACTTCGTTCAAAAATCTTGGGAATTTCAGACCTCAAGATGTACGATGTCTACACACCACTTTCATCTGTTGAATATAGTTTTACCTACCAAGAAGCCTTGAAAAAAGCAGAAGATGCCTTGGCAGTCTTGGGTGAGGATTACTTGAGCCGTGTTAAACGTGCCTTCAGCGAGCGTTGGATTGATGTTTACGAAAACCAAGGCAAGCGTTCAGGAGCCTACTCTGGTGGTTCTTACGATACCAATGCCTTCATGCTTCTCAACTGGCAGGACAATCTAGACAATCTCTTCACCCTTGTTCATGAAACAGGTCACAGTATGCATTCAAGCTATACTCGTGAAACTCAGCCTTATGTTTACGGAGATTATTCTATCTTCTTGGCTGAGATTGCATCAACTACCAATGAAAATATCTTGACGGAGAAATTATTGGAAGAAGTGGAAGATGATGCAACGCGCTTTGCTATTCTCAATAACTTCCTAGATGGTTTCCGTGGAACAGTTTTCCGCCAAGCTCAATTTGCTGAGTTTGAACACGCGATTCACCAAGCGGATCAAAATGGTGAAGTCTTGACAAGTGATTTCCTAAATAAACTCTACGCAGACTTGAACCAAGAGTATTATGGTTTGAGTAAGGAAGACAATCCTGAAATCCAATACGAGTGGGCTCGCATTCCACACTTCTACTATAACTACTATGTATACCAATATTCAACTGGCTTTGCAGCAGCCTCAGCTCTGGCTGAAAAGATTGTCCATGGTAGTCAAGAAGACCGTGACCGCTATATCGACTATCTCAAGGCAGGTAAGTCTGACTATCCACTTAATGTCATGAGAAAAGCTGGTGTTGATATGGAGAAGGAAGACTATCTCAACGATGCCTTTGCAGTCTTTGAACGTCGTTTGAATGAGTTTGAAGCCCTTGTTGAAAAATTGGGATTGGCATAAGATGGTTGAATCGTATAGTAAAAATGCTAACCATAACATGCGTCGTCCTGTCGTCAAGGAAGAAATTGTAGACTTGATGCGTCAGCGCCAAAAGCAAGTCACAGGATCTTTGAAAGAATTGGAAGACTTTGCCCGCAAGGAAAATATTCCCATTATTCCCCATGAAACGGTTGCTTATTTCCGTTTTCTCATGGAAACCATACAACCTAAAAACATTCTGGAAATTGGGACGGCCATCGGGTTTTCAGCCCTTTTGATGGCGGAACATGCGCCAAATGCCAAGATTACAACCATTGATCGCAATCCAGAAATGATTGGTTTTGCCAAGGAAAATTTTGCCAAGTTTGACAGTCGTAAGCAAATCACGCTCCTAGAAGGAGATGCGGTAGATATCTTATCTACCTTGACAGAGTCCTATGATTTCGTCTTTATGGATTCAGCCAAGTCTAAATACATCGTCTTTTTGCCAGAAATCCTCAAACATTTGGAAATTGGTGGTGTGGTTGTCTTGGATGATATTTTCCAAGGTGGTGATGTTGCTAAGGATATTATGGAAGTCCGTCGTGGCCAGCGAACTATTTACAGAGGCCTTCAAAGACTATTTGATGCAACCTTAGACAATCCAGGACTCACTGCAACATTAGTACCTCTGGGTGACGGCATCCTCATGCTTCGTAAAAATGTAGCAGATGTTCAATTGCCTGACAGCGAATGATTTTCAGAAAAATTTAAGAAAATATAGTAAAATAGATAGGGTAACACTTATCTCAAAGGAGTAGACATGAAGAAAAAACTATTGGCAGGTGCCATTACACTATTATCAGTAGCAACTTTAGCAGCTTGTTCGAAAGGTTCAGAAGGGGCAGACCTTATCAGCATGAAAGGAGATGTTATCACAGAACATCAATTTTATGAGCAAGTGAAAAGCAATCCTTCAGCCCAACAAGTGTTGTTGAACTTGACTATCCAAAAAGTATTTGAGAAACAATACGGTTCAGAAGTAGATGACAAAGAAGTCAACGATACTATTGCCGAAGAAGAGAAACAATATGGTGAGAACTACCAACGTGTCTTATCGCAAGCAGGAATGACTCTTGAAACACGTAAAGCTCAAATTCGTACAAGTAAATTGGTTGAGTTGGCAGTTAAGAAAGCAGCAGAAGCTGAATTGACAGATGATGCTTACAAGAAGGCCTTTGACGAATACACTCCTGATGTGACTGCTCAAATTATCCGTTTGGACAATGAAGACAAAGCTAAAGAAATTCTTGAAAAAGCTAAAGCTAGTGATGCAGACTTTGCTCAATTAGCCAAAGATAATTCAACAGATGAGAAAACGAAAGCGAATGGTGGAGAAATCACTTTTGATTCTGCTTCAACAGAAGTACCAGAACAAGTTAAAAAAGCTGCTTTTGCTTTAGATGTAAACGGTGTTTCTGATGTGATTAGCGTTACTGGAACACAAGCCTACAGCAGTCAATATTACATTGTTAAACTGATTAAGAAAACAGAAAAATCATCTAATATTGACGATTACAAAGAAAAATTAAAAACTGTTATCTTAACTCAAAAACAAAACGACGCATCATTTGTTCAAAGTATTATCGGAAAAGAATTGCAAGCAGCCAATATCAAGGTTAAAGATCAAGCCTTCCAAAATATCTTCACTCAATACATCGGTGGTGGAGATTCAAGCTCAAGCAGTTCTTCAAAAGAATAAAACAGAAAAGAGCCAAGTGCTCTTTTTCTTATGAGAAAATCTTCTATCTTAAGGGTAAGAGTTTTTTTCTTTCGGAAAAAATGGTATAATAGCAATCAAAACTAGAAAATAAACGGAATTTGGGAATAATTTCTTTTGTTCTCATTAGATTGGTGATACTATGAAGATTAGTAAGAGGCACCTGTTAAACTATTCTATTCTAGTTCCTTACTTACTTTTATCTATTTTGGGTTTGATTGTAGTCTATTCTACAACCAGTGCCATTCTTATCGAAGAAGGTAAAAGTGCCCTCCAATTGGTTCGAAGTCAGGGAATGTTTTGGATATTTAGTTTAATATTGATTGTCTTGATATATAAGCTGAAACTGAATTTTTTAAGAAAAGAACGACTTTTATTTATTGTTATGTTTGTTGAGCTGATTCTCTTAGCTCTGGCTCGCTTAATTGGTACGCCAGTCAATGGAGCCTATGGTTGGATTTCAGTAGGACCTTTGACCATTCAGCCAGCGGAGTATTTGAAGATTATCATCGTCTGGTACTTGGCCCAACGTTTTTCAAAACAACAGGATGAAATTGGTATTTACGATTTTCAAGTTTTAACTCAAAATCAATGGATTCCTCGAGCTTTTAATGATTGGCGTTTTGTCCTCTTGGTAATGATAGGAAGTTTGGCTATTTTCCCAGATTTGGGGAATGCTACTATCCTAGCTCTGGTCGCCTTGATTATGTATACAGTTAGTGGGATTGCTCATCGTTGGTTTATAGTCTTTATCGGTGTATTGTTTGGAGTTTCAGCCCTATCCTTATCAGCTATTTCTATGATTGGGGTTGATAAGTTTTCAAAAGTTCCAGTATTTGGTTACGTTGCTAAGCGTTTCAGTGCCTACTTTAATCCCTTTGCTGATTTGGCAGGAGCAGGCCACCAACTTGCAAATTCCTACTTTGCCATGGTAAATGGTGGTTGGTTTGGTCTAGGATTAGGAAATTCAATCGAAAAACGTGGTTATTTACCAGAGGCTCATACAGACTTTGTATTTTCAATTGTCATTGAAGAGTTTGGATTTGTGGGAGCCAGCTTGATTTTAGCCCTTGTCTTTTTCCTGATTTTGCGGATTATCCTAGTCGGTATTCGTGCTAAGAATCCCTTTAATTCCATGATGGCGATTGGGGTTGGGGGGATGATGCTGGTACAGGTATTTGTTAATATTGGCGGAATTTCGGGCATTATTCCTTCGACAGGAGTAACCTTCCCCTTCTTATCGCAAGGAGGGAACAGTCTCCTAGTCTTGTCTGTAGCCATCGCCTTTGTCTTAAATATTGATGCAAGTGAAAAACGTGCCCAATTATATGAGGAGTTAGAAGCTCACTCATCAAACTATATGTAGAGCTGAGAGTGGAAAGGATGACCTATGTCTCTTCAAAAATTAGAAAACTATAGTAATAAAGCTGTTATACAAGAAGAAGTATTGATTTTAACAGAATTGTTAGAAGATATTACTAAAAACATGCTTGCCCCAGAGACTTTTGAAAAAATCATACAGTTGAAGGAATTGTCAACTCAAGAAGATTATCAAGGTTTGAATCAATTAGTTACCAGTTTGACAAATGATGAAATGGCTTATATTTCACGCTATTTCTCTATCTTGCCTCTTTTGATTAATATTTCAGAAGACGTGGATTTGGCCTATGAAATCAACCATCAAAATAATATCGATCAAGATTATCTTGGTAAATTATCAGCAACGATCAAAATGGTTGCAGAAAAAGAAAATGCGGTTGAAATTCTAGAACACTTGAATGTTGTTCCTGTTTTGACAGCCCATCCAACACAAGTGCAACGTAAGAGTATGTTGGATTTGACCAACCATATCCATACCCTTTTGCGTAAGTACCGTGATGTGAAATTAGGATTGATTAATAAGGAAAAATGGCATAATGATCTCCGTCGTTACATTGAGATTATCATGCAGACAGACATGATTCGTGAAAAGAAATTGAAAGTAACCAATGAAATCACGAATGTTATGGAATACTACAATAGTTCATTCCTGAAGGCAGTTCCTCATTTGACTGCTGAGTACAAGCGTCTGGCTAAAAAACATGGCTTGGAGTTAAAACATCCTAAACCAATTACCATGGGAATGTGGATTGGTGGAGACCGTGATGGGAATCCCTTTGTTACAGCAGATACCTTGAAACAATCTGCTATGACTCAGTGTGAAGTCATCATGAACTACTATGATGAAAAGATTTACCAACTTTATCGTGAATTCTCTCTCTCAACCAGTATTGTCAATGTGAGCAAGCAAGTCAGAGAAATGGCTCGTCAATCCAAGGATAACTCGATTTATCGTGAAAAAGAGCTTTACCGTCGTGCCTTGTTTGATATTCAATCAAAAATCCAAGCAACAAAAACCTATCTGATTGAGGATAAGGAAGTTGGGGCTCGCTATGAAACAGCTAATGATTTTTATAAGGATTTAATTACTATTCGTGATTCCCTTTTAGAAAATAAGGGTGAAGCACTGATTTCTGGTGATTTTGTTGAGTTAATTCAGGCAGTTGAAATTTTTGGTTTCTATTTGGCATCTATTGACATGCGTCAAGATTCTAGTGTTCATGAAGCCTGTGTAGCTGAACTCTTGAAATCAGCTGGTATTCATTCGCATTATAGTGAACTAGGTGAAGAAGAAAAATGCCAGCTTCTCTTGAAAGAATTGGAAGAAGATCCGCGTATTCTTTCTGCCACTCATGTTGAAAAATCAGAGTTACTTGAAAAAGAATTAGCAATCTTTAAGGCTGCCCGTAAGTTGAAAGATAAGTTGGGAGATGATGTCATTCGTCAGACCATCATTTCACATGCAACCAGCGTATCAGACATGTTGGAATTGGCTATCTTGCTAAAAGAAGTAGGGTTAGTTGATAAAGAAAGAGCCCGTGTCCAAATTGTTCCTCTCTTTGAAACAATTGAGGACTTGGACCACTCAGAAGAAACTATGAGAGAATACCTTTCTCTTCCTCTTGCTAAGAAATGGATTGCTTCACGTAATAACTACCAAGAAATCATGCTTGGTTACTCTGATAGTAATAAAGATGGTGGCTACCTATCATCATGTTGGACCCTCTACAAGGCTCAACAACAATTGACTGCTATTGGAGATGAATTTGGCGTTAAGGTTACCTTCTTCCATGGCCGTGGTGGGACTGTCGGTCGTGGTGGTGGACCAACCTATGAAGCTATCACATCTCAACCGCTTAAGTCTATCAAAGATCGTATCCGCTTGACGGAGCAGGGTGAAGTAATTGGGAATAAATACGGTAACAAAGACGCAGCTTACTATAACCTTGAAATGCTTGTTTCAGCGGCCATTAACCGTATGATTACGCAGAAGAAGAGCGATACCAACACCTCAAATCGTTATGAAGCAATTATGGATCAAGTGGTGGACCGTAGTTATGATATCTACCGTGATTTGGTCTTTGGTAATGACCATTTCTATGATTATTTCTTCGAGTCAAGTCCAATCAAGGCTATTTCAAGCTTTAACATTGGTTCTCGCCCAGCTGCTCGTAAGACTATTACTGAAATCGGTGGTTTGCGGGCTATCCCTTGGGTATTCTCATGGTCACAAAGCCGTGTCATGTTCCCTGGCTGGTATGGTGTCGGATCAAGTTTCAAAGAATTTATTGATAAAAATCCAGAAAATATCGCTATCCTACGAGATATGTACCAAAATTGGCCTTTCTTCCAGTCACTTCTTTCAAATGTAGACATGGTCTTGTCAAAATCAAATATGAATATTGCTTTTGAATATGCCAAACTGTGTGAGGATGAAGAAGTAAAAGCAATCTATGAGACTATTCTAAATGAATGGCAAGTTACCAAGGAAGTCATCTTGGCTATCGAAGGCTATGACGAATTATTGGCTGAAAATCCATATCTAAAAGCGAGTTTGGATTACCGTATGCCTTACTTTAATATTCTCAACTATATCCAGTTGGAGTTGATTAAACGTCAACGCCGAGGAGAATTATCTAGCGACCAAGAAAAATTAATCCATACAACCATCAACGGAATTGCGACAGGATTGCGTAATTCGGGCTGATACCTATCAAACTTCCTCTTTTCCCATAGGGGAAGTTTTTGAATAGTTCAAAAAAATGCTAAAAGAGTCTTGACAAGTAGTTGAAAAATGATATAATTTAACCATTCAGAAAAGTAATCATAATAAACTTTTTAGAGAGTCTGTGGTAGCTGAAAACAGATAAGTGATAATGATGAAAATTGGGCTGGATGTTATTTAGAATTTGAAATCATAAAAATTCGGTGAGCACACCTTACAGTGCATCTCGTTATTGCGAGAAAGAGCGATAGGGAAATTCCCTATAATTGAGGTGGCACCGCGCATCGACGTCCTCACACAAGTTTTTTGTGTGAGGACTTTTTTGATGGAGGTTAGTATGGAAAGAAAACGATGGCGTCACTTGTTTATACTCAATGAAAATCAAAAAGCAAACTAGGAAGCTAGCCGCAAGCTGTACTTGAGTACGGTAAGGCGACGCTGACGTGGTTTGAAGAGATTTTCGAAGATTATTAGATAAGTGAAGTATTTTAAAGGAAATAAAAAGGAGAAATAGAATGAAAAATAAACGTTTAATTGGAATTATTGCTGCATTAGCAGTCTTAGTAGCAGGAAGTCTGATTTACTCTTCAATGAATAAACCAGAAGCTAAAAATGAAAAGAAAATTGCCAAAGTTGGTGTCCTTCAGTTTGTGAGCCATCCATCTCTTGATTTGATTTATAAAGGGATACAAGATGGACTTGCAGAAGAAGGCTATAAAGATGATCAGTTGAAGATTGACTTTATGAACTCAGAAGGCGACCAAAGTAAGGTTGCGACAATGAGTAAACAATTGGTTGCAAATGGGAATGACCTTGTGGTTGGTATTGCAACACCAGCTGCTCAAGGTTTGGCTAGTGCCACAAAAGACCTACCGGTTATCATGGCTGCTATTACAGACCCAATTGGTGCTAACTTGGTTAAAGATTTGAAAAAACCAGGTGGCAACATTACAGGTGTATCTGACCACAATCCAGCTCAACAACAAGTTGAACTCATCAAAGCTCTCACACCAAATGTGAAAACAATTGGAGCTCTTTATTCAAGCAGCGAAGACAATTCAAAAACACAGGTAGAAGAATTTAAGGCTTTTGCTGAAAAAGCAGGTTTGACAGTGGAAACATTTGCTGTTCCTTCAACAAATGAAATTGCTTCAACAGTTAACGTTATGACTAGCAAGGTCGATGCTATCTGGGTTCCAATCGACAACACAATTGCTTCAGCCTTCTCAACTGTTGTTTCAAGCAACCAATCAGCTAAAAAACCAATCTACCCAAGTGCGACTGCCATGGTAGAAGCTGGTGGTTTGGCATCAGTTGTAGTTGACCAACATGACCTTGGTGTGGCAACTGGTAAAATGATTGCGCAAGTTTTGAAAGGTGCAAAACCAGCTGATACTCCAGTCAATGTCTTTTCAACTGGTAAGTCAGTGATTAACAAAAAATTGGCACAAGAATTAGGTATTACGATTCCTGAATCTGTTCTAAAAGAAGCAGGACAAGTGATTGAATAATCTAAAATGGAGGAGTTGGGGACATCTCCTCCAATTTTTTACAATAGACATCATATAGAAAAGGTTAAGAAACAGATGATATTATCTATTATTTCTCAAGGATTTGTCTGGGCTATTCTAGGTCTGGGAATCTTTATGACATTTAGGATTTTGAACTTTCCAGATATGACAACAGAAGGTTCCTTCCCTCTTGGGGGAGCTGTTGCTGTCACTTTGATAACCAAAGGCGTGAACCCATTTTTAGCGACACTTGTTGCTGTAGGAGCAGGTTGTTTGGCTGGAATGGCAGCAGGACTTCTTTATACAAAAGGGTAGATTCCAACTTTGCTCTCAGGGATTTTGGTGATGACTTCCTGTCACTCTATCATGCTCTTGATTATGGGACGTGCAAACTTAGGACTGCTTGGAACTAAGCAAATTCAGGATGTTTTACCTTTTGATTCAGACTTGAACCAACTCTTGACAGGTCTTATCTTTGTCAGTCTTGTTATTGTTCTCATGCTCTTTTTCTTGGACACTAAACTCGGACAAGCCTATATTGCTACAGGTGACAATCCTGATATGGCTAGAAGTTTCGGGATTCATACTGGACGCATGGAGCTCATGGGATTGGTCTTATCAAATGGTGTGATTGCCCTTGCAGGTGCTCTTATTGCCCAGCAAGAAGGGTATGCTGATGTATCTCGAGGAATCGGGGTTATCGTTGTGGGACTTGCAAGCTTGATTATTGGAGAAGTTATTTTCAAGAGTTTGAGCTTGGCAGAACGTCTGGTTGCCATCGTTGTGGGTTCTATCGCCTATCAATTCTTAGTGTGGGCAGTTATTGCGCTTGGCTTTAATACAAGTTACCTTCGTTTGTACAGCGCCGTGATTTTAGCAGTCTGCCTCATGATTCCAACATTTAAGCAAACAATCTTGAAAGGAGCCAAATTAAGCAAATGACAGCAATTGTAGAATTAAAAAATGCAACCAAAGTTGTTAAAAATGGCTTTGATGAAGAAAAGATTATTTTAAATGATGTTTCGTTAGAAATTTTTGAACAGGACTTTATCACGATTTTAGGTGGAAATGGTGCTGGTAAATCGACCCTCTTTAACACTATAGCAGGAACCTTATCACTAACTAGTGGGACTATTCGTATTTTGGGTGAAGATGTTACCAAGTTTTCACCAGAAAAGCGGGCTAAGTATCTGTCTCGAGTTTTCCAAGATCCCAAGATGGGGACAGCTCCCCGTATGACGGTGGCTGAAAATCTTTTGATTGCCAAGTTTCGTGGTGAAAAGCGTGGACTGTTTCCGCGACGTCTGGCTAGCTATAAGGATGAGTTTCAGGCAACTATTGAAAAAGTGGGAAACGGTCTTGAGAAACACTTGAATACACCGATTGAGTTCTTATCTGGTGGACAAAGACAAGCCTTGAGTCTCTTGATGGCAACCTTGAAGCGTCCTGAATTACTCTTGTTAGACGAGCATACTGCAGCCCTTGATCCAAAGACAAGTGTCGCACTCATGGAGTTGACAGATGAATTTGTCAAGAAAGATCAGCTGACAGCCCTTATGATTACTCATCATATGGAAGATGCTCTCAAATATGGTAATCGTCTGATTGTCATGAAGGAAGGTCGTATAATTCAAGACCTCAATAATGAAGAAAAATCTAAGATGAAAATCTCAGACTACTATCAATTATTTGAATAGATGAACTTTATTTTCCTTAAAAAATAGAGAAGCAAAACTTAGAGACATGGAAGTGTTTCTGAGTTTTTTAACTTTATTTTCTATTTAGAAAAATAGGCAAAGAGAATTACGGAAAGCGTATGAAATGGTTTACTTTTTTTCAGAAATAAGTTATACTAGTTTACGTGAAACTATGATAACATGGAGGTATTGTGTATGGTTGACAAACAAGTCATTGAAGAAATCAAAAACAATGCCAACATTGTGGAAGTCATAGGAGATGTGATTTCTTTACAAAAGGCAGGACGGAACTATCTAGGGCTCTGTCCTTTTCATGGTGAAAAAACACCTTCTTTCAACGTTGTAGAGGACAAGCAGTTTTACCACTGTTTTGGTTGTGGTCGCTCAGGTGATGTCTTTAAGTTCATCGAGGAGTACCAAGGGGTTCCCTTTATGGAGGCTGTCCAGCTCTTAGGAGAGCGTGTCGGTATTCAATTAACGATGCCTGTTCCGTCTCGTCCTCAACAGGTTTCCCCTCATCAGGCTCTATATGATATGCATGAAGAAGCTGCACGATTTTACCACGCTATTCTCATGACGACCAAGATGGGAGAAGAAGCAAGGGCTTATCTATATAAGCGAGGGTTGACAGACGAAGTTTTGAAGCACTTCCAGATTGGGTTGGCTCCATCTGAGAGAACCTATCTCTATCAACGTTTGGCTGATAAGTTTGAGGAAAAGGATTTACTGGATTCGGGCTTGTTTTACTTGTCGGACGGTAATCAGTTTCATGATACTTTTTTCGGACGTATCATCTTTCCTTTGACCAATGATAAGGGGCAGGTCATTGCCTTTTCAGGTCGTATCTGGCAAGAAACAGATAATCAGACTGCCAAGTATAAAAATAGTCGCTCAACTTCAATTTTTAACAAGAGTTATGAATTGTATCATTTGGACAAGGCTAAAAAAGGAACCGGGAAAATTCCAGAACTCTACTTGATGGAAGGTTTTATGGATGTTATCGCCGCCTACCGTGCTGGTATAGAGAATGCTGTAGCTTCCATGGGAACGGCTCTGAGCAAGGAACATGTTGACCATCTCAAACACTTTACTAAAAAGATTGTCCTCAGCTACGATGGTGATAAGGCAGGGCAGGCAGCAACAGCAAAAGCGTTGGAGGAATTAAAAGATTTCTCAGTGGAAGTTGTCCGAGTACCTGATTCCATGGACCCAGATGAGTATTTACAAAAGAATTCTGCTGAAGATCTGGCTTATCTCTTAACCAAGACTCGGATTAGTCCCATAGAATTTTATATTCACCAACTTAAGCCGGAAAATAGCGATAACTTGCAGGCGCAAATTGAGTTCATTGAAAAGATTGCACCCTTAATCGCCAAAGAAAAGTCTATCACTGCCCAAAATTCTTACATCCACATTCTGGCGGACAACCTGCCTTCCTTTGATTATCAGCAGGTGGAACAGATTGTAAATGAAAGTCGGATTGTCCAAAGGCAGGAG
This sequence comes from Streptococcus mitis, assembly GCF_002096855.1. Lineage (GTDB taxonomy): Bacteria > Bacillota > Bacilli > Lactobacillales > Streptococcaceae > Streptococcus > Streptococcus mitis_Y. The sequence goes on from NZ_NCVH01000031.1 coordinate 278,856, forward strand.
AGGGTCAAGGAGCGTCCTGCACCAGTAGCGATCAGTTTACCTGTGACGCGGCAACTGACAGCAGTTATGAGAGCAGAAGCTCATCTCCTTTATAGGATGGCTGAGAATCCAGTTGTTTTGAATGATTATCGTTTGCGAGATGATTTTTTCTTTGATACCCCAGAATTTCAGATTCTTTACGAATTATTAAGTGAGCAGGGAAAAATCGGATCAGAGGACCTCTCCCATCAGTCCCCTGAAGTTGAAACTGCCTGGTATCAAGTGCTTGCTCTTGATTTACCATCTGAAATCTTACCTCAGGAACTAGTGGAAGTGGAAGAATCTCGAAACCGTGCCCTCCTCAGTAAGGACAATTTAAGGATTAAAAAGAAAGTGCAGGAAGCTAGCCATGTAGGAGATACCGACACAGCCCTAGAAGAATTGGAACGTTTAATTTCCCAAAAGAGAAGAATGGAGTAATAATGGCAACAAAACAAAAAGAAGTAACAACATTTGACGTACAAGTAGCAGAATTTATCCGTAATCATAAACAAAAAGGGACAGCAACTGATGATGAAATTAATGCAAGTCTGGTGATTCCTTTTACCTTGGATGCTGATGGGATTGAAGATCTCTTGCAACGAATTCAGGATGCAGGAATTTCTATCACAGATAACGAAGGAAATCCGAGTGCGCGTGTTCTGAGCACTGAAGAAGAGCCAGAACTCAGCGATGAGGACTTGATTGGGTCAACTTCGGCTAAGGTCAACGACCCTGTCCGTATGTACTTGAAAGAAATCGGGGTCGTTCCTCTCTTGACCAATGAAGAGGAAAAAGAATTGGCACTGGCTGTTGAAGCTGGTGATATCGAAGCCAAACAACGTCTTGCGGAAGCCAACCTTCGTTTGGTTGTTTCTATTGCTAAACGTTATGTCGGCCGTGGTATGCAGTTCCTTGACTTGATTCAAGAAGGAAACATGGGCTTGATGAAGGCGGTTGACAAGTTTGACTATTCTAAAGGGTTCAAGTTCTCAACTTACGCAACTTGGTGGATTCGTCAGGCTATCACTCGTGCTATTGCGGATCAAGCTCGTACCATCCGTATCCCAGTCCATATGGTTGAAACTATTAATAAATTGGTTCGTGAACAGCGTAATCTCCTTCAAGAATTGGGACAAGATCCGACACCAGAACAAATCGCTGAACGAATGGATATGACCCCTGACAAGGTTCGTGAAATCTTGAAGATTGCCCAAGAACCGGTATCCCTTGAAACTCCTATCGGTGAAGAGGATGATAGCCATCTTGGAGACTTTATCGAAGATGAAGTGATTGAAAATCCAGTGGATTATACGACTCGTATCGTCTTGCGTGAGCAGTTGGATGAAGTCTTAGATACTCTTACAGACCGTGAAGAAAATGTTCTGCGTCTACGTTTTGGATTAGATGATGGAAAAATGCGTACCCTTGAAGATGTGGGTAAAGTCTTTAACGTGACTCGCGAGCGTATCCGTCAGATTGAAGCTAAGGCTTTGAGAAAACTACGCCAACCAAGTCGTAGCAAACCGCTTCGTGATTTTATTGAAGACTAAGAGTGAGGATGAATATGGCTTATACAGAAGAGCAAATTGAAAATATTAAAACACGGATTTTAACAGCCTTAGAAGAAGTCATCGACCCTGAGTTGGGAATCGATATTGTCAACCTTGGTTTGATTTATGAGATTCGTTTTGACGGCGACACAGGGCAAACAGAGATTGATATGACGTTGACAACTATGGGTTGTCCCCTGGCAGATCTTTTGACAGACCAGATTTATGATGCCATGACAGAGGTTCCAGAAGTAACGGATACTGAGGTCAAATTAGTTTGGTATCCAGCCTGGACTGTTGAAAAAATGAGTCGCTATGCACGCATTGCCCTAGGCATTAAGTAAACAAATAAAAGCATGTGAGAGATTATTGGAAAAGCGAGGAAATTTCCTCTCTTTTCCCTAGTCTCTCCTTTCTTTTGCTGATTTTATTCAAAGAAAATGATATAATAGTAGTTATGGAAAAAAAGAAATTACGCATCAATATGTTGAGTTCAAGTGAGAAAGTAGCAGGACAAGGAGTTTCAGGTGCTTACCGTGAATTAGTTCGTCTTCTTCACCGTGATGCCAAGGACCAATTGATTGTTACAGAAAATCTTCCAATAGAGGCAGATGTGACTCACTTTCATACAATTGATTTCCCCTATTATTTATCAACCTTCCAAAAGAAACGCTCAGGAAGGAAAATTGGTTATGTGCACTTCTTGCCTGATACTCTTGAGGGGAGTTTGAAAATTCCATTTTTCTTAAAGGGAATTGTGAAACGCTATGTATTTTCTTTTTACAACCGGATGGAGCACTTGGTTGTGGTCAATCCTATGTTTATCGAGGATTTAGTGGCAGCTGGTATTCCACGTGAAAAAGTGACCTATATTCCTAACTTTGTAAACAAGGAAAAATGGCATCCTCTTCCACAGGAAGAGCTAGCGATACTGCGTACAGAGCTAGGTCTTAGTGACAATCAGTTTATCGTAGTAGGTGCTGGTCAAGTTCAGAAGCGAAAAGGGATTGATGATTTTATCCGTCTGGCTGAGGAATTGCCTCAGATTACCTTTATATGGGCGGGTGGTTTCTCTTTTGGTGGTATGACAGATGGTTATGAACGTTATAAGAAAATCATGGAGAATCCCCCTAAAAATTTGATTTTTCCAGGTATTGTATCGCCAGAGCGGATGCGCGAATTGTATGCCCTAGCGGATCTTTTCTTGTTGCCTAGTTATAATGAGCTCTTTCCGATGACGATTTTAGAGGCTGCCAGTTGTGAAGCTCCGATTATGTTGCGTGATTTAGATCTTTATAAGGTAATTTTGGATGGAGATTATCGGGCGACAGCAGATAGAGAAGAGATGAAAGAAGCTATTCTGGAATATCAAGCGAATCCTGCTGCTTTAAAAGATTTGAAAGAAAAAGCTAAGAATATTTCTAGAGAGTATTCTGAAGAGCATCTGTTACAAATCTGGTTGGACTTTTATGAGAAACAAGCCGCTTTAGGGAGAAAGTAAAAAGTGAGGTAATCTATGCGAATTGGTTTATTTACAGATACCTATTTTCCTCAGGTTTCAGGTGTTGCGACCAGTATTCGAACCTTGAAAATCGAACTTGAAAAGCAGGGACATGCTGTTTTTATCTTTACAACGACAGATAAGGATGTCAATCGTTATGAAGATTGGCAAATTATCCGCATTCCAAGTGTTCCCTTCTTTGCTTTTAAGGATCGCCGCTTTGCCTATCGAGGCTTCAGCAAGGCGCTTGAAATTGCTAAACAATATCAACTGGATATTATCCATACTCAGACAGAATTTTCTCTTGGCTTGTTGGGGATTTGGATTGCACGTGAACTGAAGATTCCAGTCATCCATACCTATCACACCCAATACGAAGACTATGTACATTATATTGCCAAGGGGATGTTGATTCGTCCTAGTATGGTCAAGTATCTGGTTAGAGGTTTCCTGCATGATGTGGATGGGGTTATTTGCCCGAGTGAGATTGTTCGTGACTTGCTATCTGACTATAAAGTTAAGGTTGAAAAGCGGGTCATTCCAACTGGGATTGAATTAGCTAAGTTTGAGCGTCCGGAAATAGAGCAGGAAAATTTGACAGAACTGCGTAGTAAACTAGGGATTCAAGATGATGAAAAGATGTTGCTTAGTCTTTCCAGAATTTCCTATGAAAAAAATATTCAAGCAGTACTTGCAGCCTTTGCGGATGTTCTGAAAGAAGAAGAAAAGGTTAAGCTGGTAGTTGCCGGGGATGGCCCTTATCTGAATGATCTCAAAGAGCAAGCCCAGAAACTAGAGATTCAAGACTCTGTTGTCTTTACAGGGATGATTGCTCCTAGTGAGACCGCTCTTTACTATAAGGCGGCGGATTTCTTCATCTCGGCATCGACAAGTGAAACGCAAGGTTTGACATACTTGGAAAGTTTGGCTAGTGGAACGCCTGTCATTGCACATGGAAATCCTTATCTGGACAATCTGATCAATGACAAGATGTTTGGAACCTTGTACTATGGAGAACATGATTTGGCCGGAGCTATTTTGGAAGCCCTGATTGCAACTCCAGATATGGATGAGCATACCTTATCAGAGAAATTGTACGAGATTTCAGCTGAGAACTTTGGAAAACGAGTGCATGAGTTTTATCTGGATGCCATTATTTCAAATAATTTCCAGAAAGATTTAGCCAAAGATGATACGGTAAGCCAGCGTATCTTTAAGACAGTTTTGTATTTACCACAACAGGTGGTTGCTGTGCCCGTAAAAGGATCTAGACGCATGCTGAAAGCTTCAAAAACACAGTTAATCAGCATCAGAGATTATTGGAAAGACCATGAAGAATAGAAAGAGGAATAGCTATGAAAAAACAATTGATGAGAAGTGGTAGTGATCAAAAAATTGCTGGAGTATGTGCTGGGGTCGCAAATTATTTTGATATTGATCCGACTATTGTTCGTGTAATATGGGGTGTTCTTGCATTTTGTTACGGGGCAGGAATTGTAGCTTATATTATTTTATGGATAATTGCACCAGTTTCAACAGAATATTAGAAAAATTAAAGTAAAAGGAGAAAATAATGGCATTTGGAGATAATGGAAAACGTAAAAAAACAATGTTTGAAAAATTAACACTGATTGTTGTGCTAATAATGTTGTTTGTAACTTTGGCAGGGATTTTTGCCACAGCGCTTGGTGCTTTTAGTAGATTTTAAGTTTTAATCTAATTTCTACTAGAGCACATTTATTGACTGGGGGATTTCCCAGCCCTTTTTTAAAGTGAGAAGAAAAAATGAGTATGTTTTTAGATACAGCCAAGATTAAGGTCAAGGCTGGTAATGGTGGCGATGGTATGGTTGCCTTTCGTCGTGAAAAATACGTCCCTAATGGCGGTCCTTGGGGTGGTGACGGTGGACGTGGAGGTAATGTGGTCTTCGTTGTAGACGAAGGACTACGTACTTTGATGGATTTCCGCTACAATCGCCATTTCAAGGCTGATTCTGGTGAAAAAGGGATGACCAAAGGAATGCATGGTCGTGGTGCAGAAGACCTCAGAGTTCGAGTACCACAAGGTACGACTGTGCGTGATGCAGAGACTGGCAAGGTCTTGACAGATTTGATTGAACATGGACAAGAATTTATCGTTGCACACGGTGGTCGTGGTGGACGTGGAAATATCCGCTTTGCGACACCAAAAAATCCTGCACCTGAAATCTCTGAAAATGGAGAACCAGGTCAGGAGCGTGAGTTACAGTTAGAACTTAAAATCCTTGCGGATGTCGGTTTAGTAGGTTTCCCATCTGTAGGGAAATCAACACTTTTAAGTGTTATCACATCTGCTAAACCAAAAATCGGTGCCTACCATTTTACGACTATTGTGCCAAATCTAGGAATGGTTCGTACCCAATCAGGTGAATCCTTTGCAGTAGCTGATTTACCAGGTTTGATTGAAGGTGCTAGTCAAGGTGTTGGTTTGGGAACCCAGTTCCTCCGCCATATCGAGCGTACACGTGTCATCCTTCACATCATTGATATGTCAGCTAGCGAAGGCCGTGATCCATATGAGGACTACCTAGCGATCAATAAAGAGCTGGAGTCATACAATCTTCGCCTCATGGAGCGTCCACAGATTATTGTAGCCAATAAGATGGATATGCCTGAAAGTCAGGAAAATCTTGAAGAATTCAAGAAGAAATTAGCTGAAAATTACGATGAATTTGAAGAGCTACCAGCTATTTTCCCAATATCTGGTTTGACCAAGAAAGGTCTGGCTACACTTTTGGATGCTACAGCTGAATTGTTAGATAAGACACCAGAATTCTTGCTCTATGATGAGTCAGATATGGAAGAAGAAGCTTATTATGGATTTGACGAGGAAGAAAAAGCCTTTGAAATTAGTCGTGATGACGATGCTACATGGGTACTTTCTGGTGAAAAACTGATGAAACTCTTTAATATGACCAACTTTGATCGTGACGAATCAGTCATGAAATTTGCCCGTCAATTACGTGGTATGGGGGTTGATGAAGCCCTTCGTGCGCGTGGAGCTAAAGATGGTGACTTGGTCCGAATTGGTAAATTTGAGTTTGAATTTGTAGACTAGGAGACTGATATGGGAGATAAACCGATATCTTTCCGAGATGCTGATGGCAACTTTGTTTCCGCCGCAGATGTTTGGAATGAAAAGAAATTGGAAGAACTATTTAATCGTCTCAATCCAAATCGTGCCCTGAGATTAACACGAACTAAAAAAGACAAGCCATCTCAGTAAAATAGATAAAAAGATTCCGTGCCACATCAGACACGGAATTTTCTTATTCTTCAAAGAAAAATGGTGGGGCGAATTTTTTCAGTTCTTCAAAGCATTTTTGAGCACCTTCTGCATTTTCACAGATGACAAGACAGACATCATCGCCACAGAGGCTAGCAATAGCATCAGGGAAGCTCAAAGCATCAATGATAGAACCAAAGGATTGAGCAAGTCCAGGAAGGGTTTTTAGTAGGACTTGATGTTGAACTGGGCGCATCAAGACAAGAGCATCTTCCATGTAAATTTCGAGACGTTTTTCCCATTTTGAGATAGAACTTGTATTGAGCACGTAGTAAGAGTTGTCTTCTTCTCGTACTTTTGAGAGGTTCATGTTTTTAATATCTCTTGAAAGTGTAGCTTGTGTAACTTGAATGTCGTTATCAGCAAGAAGAGCTTGTAGCTCAGCTTGAGTATGAATCTTGTTTTTCGTTACAAGAGCTCTTATGAGTTGGTGTCGGTGTTCTGATTTATTCATAAAATATTACTCCTTGTACAAGGTACAGAAAGCGTGGACTGAACGAAATCGTCAGTCGGGTGGTAAGCGGTATTGTCACGTATGATGATTTCAAAGTCAGTAGTATAAAGAACTATACGGAGGAAATCTCCTTCTTTTAACTTGTCACTAGTTGAGTGTAGATGAATAGGCTATCTATCCGTTCTTCTACATTGATGTTCTTTAATGACAGTGAATCATTCAATTAGGGTAGCCTTTTGTCACGACTTGTTGTGAATTTATACTAAATGTCAATTCACAGAGATTTTCCAACATGTGGTGTGGTAGCGAGTATTATTAATGAGTACACATGTTGGTTAGGGTCTTAGTATCTTTTGTCCAAGCTCCCGTGTAGACTTATCATAAGCCTATATCGGGATTGCATTTGATACCAAGTTTATGTTTGTTTCAACTGTTTAAGTGGAAATCTTCCATATAGAAAGTCTGATATATTATGCCTTTTGACAAGGTAGGATAAGAGTAGACTGTTCAAGATCAACAGTCAGGTGGTAAGCGGTGTTATCACGGATTGTGATTTCAAAGTCAGTAGTATAGAGTACTAAACGAAGAGTATCTCCTTCTTTTAACTTGTAAATAGTCGGTTGCAGTTCAAACTGGATATCCATCCATTCATCTGCCTTAATATCCTCTACTAACAGTAAATCATTTCTATTTTGTAAATTGAGGTAGCCTTTTGTCACGACTCGTTGTGCATTTGGTCTAAATGGTAATTCACAGAGATTTTCCAACATATGGTAGCGACCGTTATCAATGGTTCTAGCACATAAAACAGCTGGATAAGGTTGTAGGTATTTCTTTTGTCCAAGTTCTAGCAGTTGGGCAGATAAGAGCCCCTTGTTTGTACTGGATTTGATACGAAGATTGAGCTGAGATCGACCGTTCAAGTGAATGTCCTTGGTTACAGGAAGGTCAATAGTAATCTGATTGGCTTTCCCCTGATAGAGTTCTGTATTGAAGGTCTGGTATGTCTTACCATAACGCTCAAAATCTTTATCTGGGTACTGGTTTTGAATAACTTGCTCTTCTTGACCAAGTGCGAAGGTTTTAAAATTATCTTGCTCACCGAAGGTATCAAGTGATAACCAAGTCTGAGGAGCTGTATTGTCCTGCCAGATAACAGTCGGAAGTTGAAAATCTGTATCTTGTCCCAGTAATTTCTTAGTCAATAAGGCATTCATGGATTCACGGAAGTCAATGGACTGCCAGTTGTTCATGTACACATGGGCACCATTATGGAAAAAGAGATGTTTATTTATATGAGTAGGAAGAGCGTGAAACATCTGGTAAACATGAAGTGGTTTGACATTCCAATCCTGTGAACCATGAGTAAAGACAACCTCTGCCTTTACCTTATGGGCATTGAGCAGATAATTGCGGTCATGCCAAAACTGATTGTAGTTGCCAGACTTGCGATCCAGTTGCTCCTTTACTTTTTCCAAATCAGCTTGGTGAGCTTCGCTATTACGAATATAGTCGCCAGCTAAGAGATTACGAGAGTAGGTTAGTTCAGCAAGAGAGTCAAAGTCCTCCCCTGGATATCCACCTGGGCTAGTCACCAGACCGTTTTCACGATAGTAGTTGTACCATGAGGAAATTCCAGCCTCGGCAATAATGACTTCTAACCCATCGACGCCTGTAGTTGCAAGACCATTGGACATGGTACCTAGATAGGAGAGTCCTGTTGTGGCTACTTTTCCGTTGGACCATTCAGCCTTAACTTGACGCTGGCGCGTGTGGTCAGTAAAGGCACGGCAACGATCATTAAGCCAATCGATGACATTTTTATAAGCCTCGATTTGTTGGTAGTCCCCATTAGTCATAAAACCAGTAGAGTCTTTGGTACCAACACCTGAGACATAGAGATTAGCAAAACCTCGTGGAAGGAAGTAGTCGTTGAGTGTATAGCTAGCGTTGATGTGCATTAGCTTTTCCTCAGTTTCTGACACAAGCTCAGCTTGACCTTTAGGTTGGACTAGATTTAGTTGAGGTTCCTCTAGTTCAATCTTGTGAGCAGGTTTAACCTCGAGATTGCCCTCCATCTTGTAAAGAGCCTTATCGCTTGCCTTGTCATTTGTTCCTTGGTGATAAGGACTGGCCGTCATGATAGCAGGGATTTGTCCGTCATAACGAGGACGAATAATGCTGACCTTGACTAAGTCTGGTAGCCCTTTTTGGTCAGTATCGACACGAGTTTCAACGTAAACGACTTCACGAATGACATCATGGCTAGAAAAAGTAGCCAAACTCTTACCGTTAAAGTAGTGATAGTCATTATCCTCCGGAATAAGACCGTCACTGACAAGTTGGTCGATAAGAGTATTTCCCTTTTTGGTGCGAGTATTGAGTAACTGATAGAAATTTTCAATCAAGTCACCATATATAATGGGAAAACCAGTCTCTTTACGAAAAACATCACTGTCCTCAAAGTCAAACAAGTAAGAAAAACCTAAGAGTTGAAAGGCTACAGTATAGAAAATATCTGCAGTCAACTCTCTGTCTGACTGACAAAAAGTCAGAAAGTCAGTGTCCTTATCTATCGAGATTGTAGATAGAGCATAGTCAGTATTGGAGTAAGTAAAAAAACTCCAACGAATGAAGTGTTCAAACTGCTTTTTTGAAGGCAGATGTGGCGTTAGATTTAGCCCTAGCGTTTCCAATTCATTTAACAATTGCGAACTAGAAAATGCTAGATAGCTGAATTGATTAAAATGCATAGTATTCTCCTTTAAAAAAACACTAAATTTATTATATCAAAAAAATGGAAAAAATGGAATAAATAAACCCTAATGAAATAAATTTAAAAAAAGAGTATAGATTTACTGTTACTTATGATAATCTACAGTAAATAAAATACAAAATATACTCATGTTTAAAGATTTCCAAATCACAAAAAATATATATGTTTGTTTTATTATTCTTTATATAGTATAAAAATGTTTTGAATTTTTATCTAAAACATAATAATATAAAAATAAATTAATTTTTGTAGAATCTGTTTTATACTACTGTTTAGAATTGGATAAGGATGATCAGTTCGTACTTAATGGACTGATTAAGAAATATGGGGTGTAAAATGGTATAATAGAAATATATCAAAATAGGAGAGGTGAGTTCATGATTGCACAACTTGACACCAAAACAGTTTATAGTTTTATGGAAAGTGTAGTTTCGATTGAAAAATATGTACAAATAGCTAAAAACTATGGTTATTCTCACCTTGCTATTATGGATGTGGATAATCTCTATGGAGCCTATCATTTTTTAGAAGTGACTCGAAAATATGGAATCCAACCTCTAATTGGTCTTGAAATGACCTTGATTATAGACGAGAAGGCGATCTCTTTTCGTTTTCTAGCTCTATCTACTAAAGGTTACCAAGAGTTGATGAAGTTATCCACTTTAAAAATGACGGGACGAAAAAATTGGTCTGACTTTACCAGTCACCTTGAGGATGTTGCTGTTATTGTTTCTTATTTTGATGGAATCGATCAGCTGGATTTAGGTCATGATTATTTTATTGGGGTTAGTCCCGATACTCACCAAGAAGTCTTTACCAAACCTATTCTTCCACTGTATCAGGTCAACTCTTTTGAGAAAGAAGACATACAGGTTTTGCAAATCTTGTCGGCAGTCAAGGATAATATCAGTCTGAGAGAAGTGGATGTGCATTCACAACCAGGGATTTTTTTACCTGCCTCAGATTTAGAAGCTCGGTTTAAAAATCGCTTCCCTCAGGCGCTTGCCAATCTCCAAGGTTTGATAGGGAATGTTAGCTACCAACTTGATCCAAGTTTAAAACTCCCTCGCTTTAACCCTGAAAGGCCTGCAGTAGAAGAACTTAGAGAGAGGGCTGAGCAGGGACTGATAGTCAAGGGGCTAACCTCAGTTCTTTATCAAAAGCGTTTAAATGAAGAGTTGGCTGTTATTCATGATATGGGCTTTGATGACTATTTCCTAGTTGTTTGGGATTTGTTGCGTTTTGGACGTTCCCAAGGCTACTATATGGGAATGGGGCGCGGTTCTGCTGTGGGTAGTTTGGTCGCCTATTCACTTGATATCACAGGGATTGACCCAGTAGAGAAAAATCTGATTTTTGAACGTTTCCTCAATCGTGAACGCTATACCATGCCCGATATCGATATCGACATTCCAGACCTTTATAGACCAGAGTTCATTCGCTATGTTCGTGATCGCTATGGCAGTCAACATGTGGCGCAGATTGTCACTTATTCGACCTTTGGAGCAAAACAGGCAATTCGTGATGTTTTCAAACGCTATGGTGTTCCAGAGTACGAATTAACAAATATTACGAAAAAAATCAGTTTCCGAGATACGCTAACGACGGCCTATGAAAAGAATTTGCAATTTAGACAGGTCATAAATAGTAAGATTGAGTACCAAAAAGCTTTTGAGATTGCTCGAAAGATTGAAGGTTATCCTCGTCAGACCTCTATCCATGCTGCAGGAGTCGTTATGAGTGACCAAGACTTGACAGACTATATTCCTCTAAAATATGGTGAGGATATGCTCATCACCCAGTACGATGCTCATGGTATTGAAGCTAATGGACTTCTAAAAATGGATTTTCTTGGTTTACGTAACCTGACTTTCGTACAAAAAATGCAGGAATTACTTGCGGAGTCAGAGGGTGTTCATCTCAAAATCGAAGAGATTGATCTGGAAGACAAAGAAACCTTGGATCTCTTTGCAGCTGGAAATACGAAAGGGATTTTCCAATTTGAACAATCTGGAGCCATTCGACTGTTAAAACGGGTCAAACCACAAGTCTTCGAAGAAGTGGTGGCAACAACATCCCTTAACAGACCAGGTGCTAGTGATTATATCGATAATTTTGTGGCTCGCAAGCATGGCAAAGAAAAAGTGACGGTGTTAGATCCTTCCTTGGAGGACATCCTGTCATCAACCTACGGTATCATGCTCTATCAAGAGCAAGTTATGCAGGTAGCTCAGCGCTTTGGAGGATTCAGTCTTGGTAAAGCCGACATTCTCAGACGTGCCATGGGTAAGAAAAATGCTAAAGAGATGCATTTGATGAAGGAAGATTTTATCACTGGTGCAGTTAAACTCGGTCATTCAAAAGAGAAAGCCAACCAAGTTTTTGCAGTGATGGAAAAGTTTGCGGGTTATGGATTTAATAGATCCCACGCCTATGCTTACTCAGCACTGGCATTCCAACTTGCTTATTTCAAGACGCACTATCCTGCTATTTTCTTTCAAGTCATGTTGAATTATTCAAACAGTGATTATATTGTAGATGCATTGCAGATGGGATTTGAAGTGGCACCTTTAGCGATCAATAGTATTCCCTATCATGATAAGATTGTTCAAAAGAAAATTTACCTAGGTTTGAAAGCGATTAAGGGGGTATCAAGAGATTTTTCTTATTGGATTATTGAAAACCGTCCTTTCTCAAGTATTGAAGATTTCGTCACGCGTCTTCCTAAGAATTACAAGAAACTCTCACTTTTGACGCCTTTAGTTGAATTGGGGCTCTTTGATGAATTTGACAAAAATCGCCAGAAGATTTTAGTGAACCTACCTAACTTATTTGTTTTCGTTGAGGAGTTGGGTGGGCTCTTTGCAGATACAAATTATAGTTGGACTGAGGCTGATGATTTAACAGAGGCAGAGAAGTTTTACAAGGAACAAGAACTGGTTGGGGTAGGTATCAGTGCCCATCCTCTACAAACTCTCGCTAAACAATCCATATATCCGACAACTCCAATTGCTAATCTTATTGAGGGGGTTCATGCAACTCTTCTAGTTGAAGTGCAAAAAATAAAAGTTATTCGAACTAAAAAAGGCGAGAATATGGCCTTTCTACAGGTTCACGACAGTCAGTCTCTGATGGATGTTACAGTATTTTCAGATCAGTATCGAAAATTTTCCTCTATCCTATCTGAAGGAAAATTCTACTACATCAACGGTAAGATTCAATCAAGAGATGACCGTCTGCAAATGATTGCACAAGATTTGAAAGAAGCAGTGGCTGAACGATTCTGGATTCAGGTTAAAAATCATGAATATGATAAAGAAATTTCAAATATCTTAGACCAGTATAAAGGCTCAATCCCAGTCATCATCAGGTATGAAGAGGAACAGAAAACAATCGTTTCTCCCCATCATTTTGTAGCTAAATCCAATGAATTAGAAGCGAAGTTGAATGAAATCGTTATGAAAACGATTTATCGCTAAAAATACGGAAAATAGAAGAATTTTAAAATCAAATGTGGTATAATTAATAAGAATGTTAAAAGAAAAAGGAGCATAACCAATATGAAACGTATTGCTGTTTTGACTAGTGGTGGAGACGCCCCTGGTATGAACGCTGCTATCCGCGCAGTTGTTCGTCAAGCAATTTCAGAAGGAATGGAAGTGTTTGGTATCTATGACGGATATGCTGGTATGGTTGCCGGTGAAATTCATCCCCTAGATGCAGCTTCAGTAGGAGACATCATTTCTCGTGGTGGTACTTTCCTTCACTCAGCTCGTTACCCAGAGTTCGCTCAACTTGAAGGGCAACTTAAAGGGATTGAGCAATTGAAAAAACACGGAATTGAAGGTGTAGTTGTTATCGGTGGTGACGGATCTTACCACGGCGCTATGCGTTTGACTGAACATGGCTTCCCAGCTATCGGTCTTCCAGGTACAATCGATAACGATATCGTTGGTACTGACTTTACAATCGGTTTTGACACAGCGGTTACAACTGCTATGGATGCTATCGATAAGATTCGTGATACATCATCAAGTCACCGTCGTACTTTTGTTATTGAAGTTATGGGACGTAACGCTGGTGATATCGCTCTTTGGGCTGGTATTGCAACTGGTGCTGATGAAATCATCATTCCTGAAGAAGGATTCAAGATTGAAGATATCGTAGAAAGCATTAAATGTGGTTATGAGTGTGGTAAAAAACACAATATCATCGTCTTGGCAGAAGGTGTGATGTCAGCAGCTGAATTTGGTAAAAAACTAAAAGAAGCTGGGGATACAAGCGACCTTCGTGTGACAGAACTTGGACATATTCAACGTGGTGGTTCTCCAACTGCGCGTGACCGTGTATTGGCGTCACGTATGGGTGCGCATGCTGTTAAACTTCTTAAAGAAGGCATCGGTGGTGTTGCGGTTGGTATCCGTAACGAAAAAATGGTTGAAAATCCAATTCTTGGTACTGCAGAAGAAGGAGCATTGTTTAGCCTTACTGTAGAAGGTAAGATTGTGGTTAATAACCCACACAAAGCCGACATTGAGCTATCTAGCTTGAATAAGAGCTTGTCATAATTTACAATTTAGTTAATAAGACCAAAAAGGTCATATATATAAAGGAGTCACAAAAATCATGAACAAACGTGTAAAAATCGTTGCAACTTTGGGTCCTGCGGTAGAAATCCGTGGTGGTAAAAAATTCGGTGAGGACGGATACTGGGGTGAAAAACTTGATGTTGAAGCTTCAGCTAAAAACATTGCTAAATTGATTGAAGCTGGTGCTAACACATTCCGTTTCAACTTCTCACACGGTGACCATCAAGAACAAGGTGAGCGTATGGCAACTGTTAAACTTGCTGAAAAACTTGCAGGTAAAAAAGTTGGTTTCCTTCTTGATACAAAAGGACCAGAAATCCGTACAGAATTGTTCGAAGGTGAAGCTAAAGAGTATTCATACAAAACTGGTGAGAAAATCCGTGTTGCAACTAAACAAGGAATCAAATCAACTCGTGAAGTGATTGCATTGAACGTTGCTGGTGCTCTTGATATCTATGATGATGTTGAAGTTGGTCGTCAAGTTTTGGTTGACGATGGTAAACTTGGTCTTCGTGTGGTTGCTAAAGATGACGCAACTCGTGAATTTGAAGTTGAAGTTGAAAACGATGGTATCATCGCTAAACAAAAAGGTGTGAACATTCCTAACACTAAAATTCCTTTCCCAGCTCTTGCTGAACGCGATAACGACGATATCCGTTTCGGTCTTGAACAAGGTATCAACTTCATCGCTATTTCATTCGTACGTACTGCAAAAGACGTGAATGAAGTTCGTGCAATCTGTGAAGAAACTGGAAACGGACACGTTCAATTGTTCGCTAAAATCGAAAACCAACAAGGTATCGATAACTTGGATGAAATCATTGAAGCTGCTGATGGTATCATGATTGCTCGTGGTGACATGGGTATCGAAGTACCATTCGAAATGGTTCCAGTTTACCAAAAAATGATTATCACTAAAGTAAATGCTGCAGGTAAAGTTGTTATCACTGCAACAAACATGCTTGAAACAATGACTGAAAAACCACGTGCAACTCGTTCAGAAGTATCAGACGTATTTAACGCTGTTATCGACGGTACTGATGCTACAATGCTTTCAGGTGAGTCTGCGAACGGTAAATACCCACTTGAGTCAGTAACTACAATGGCTACAATCGACAAAAACGCTCAAACTCTTCTTAATGAATACGGTCGTTTGAACTCAGATTCATTTGAACGTAACTCTAAGACAGAAGTAATGGCTTCAGCTGTTAAAGATGCTACTAACTCAATGGACATTAAATTGGTTGTAACTCTTACTAAGACAGGTCACACTGCACGTTTGATCTCTAAATACCGTCCAAATGCTGATATCTTGGCATTGACATTCGACGAATTGACAGAACGTGGGTTGATGTTGAATTGGGGTGTTATCCCAATGTTGACAGATGCTCCATCATCAACTGACGATATGTTCGAAATCGCTGAACGTAAAGCAGTTGAAGCAGGTCTTGTACAATCAGGTGACGATATCGTTATCGTAGCTGGTGTACCAGTTGGAGAAGCTGTTCGTACAAACACAATGCGTATCCGTACAGTACGCTAATCAAAATGAAAAAAGCCTATCATATCAAGCTTTCTAGCCTGTATGATGGGCTCTTTTTTTGTCTATGGAGCACAAATGGGGCAAAACTTTTTACTTTCGATTTAATGGGACGGTATCAAGTGCGTCAAATACTGCTTGCTTCAGACTTTTTGTAACGTGAGCATAGATCTAATTGGTAGTTTTCGGATTTATAGCCAAACTGTGACATGATAGCTTTTAAAGTTATGTTGTTTTTTACGTAAACTTCATAAAATGTTTAGTTAAGATAGAGATAAAAAATAACTCCCTGATGACTCAAGGAGTTATTACTATCTAAATTAGTTTTTAGAAGCTGCTTGGAATTCTGGATTTTTCCATGCTTCGTCAATAATAGCTTGTAATTCATTTGCAGATGCTTGCATTTTTTGAGTTTCTGCGTCGTTCAATGGGATATTTACTGGACGAACAATACCATGTGCACCTACAACAGCTGGTTGACCGATAAAGACGTTTTTAACTCCGTATTGACCTTCTTGGAATACTGAAAGTGGAAGTACTGCGTTTTCATCGTCAAGGATTGCTTTAGTAATACGAGCAAGTGCTACTGCGATACCGTAGTATGTTGCACCTTTTTTGTTGATGATTGTGTAAGCTGCGTCACGAACACCTTCGAACAATTCAATCAATTCAGCTTCTTGAACATTTTGAGTGTCTTTAAGGAATTCTTCAAGGTTTACACCAGCGATGTTAGCATGTGACCAAACAGCGAACTCAGAGTCACCGTGTTCACCCATAATGTAGGCGTGGACTGAACGAGCATCAACATCCAATTTTTCAGCAAGTGCTTGACGGAAACGAGCTGAGTCAAGTGAAGTACCTGAACCGATAACGCGTTCTTTAGGGAATCCAGAGAATTTCCAAGTTGAGTAAGTCAAGACGTCAACTGGGTTAGCAGCAACAAGGAAGATACCTTTGAAACCTGATTCAACAACTTGAGTTACAATTGATTTGTTGATAGCAAGGTTTTTACCTACAAGGTCAAGACGAGTTTCACCTGGTTTTTGAGGCGCACCTGCAGTGATTACAACAAGGTCAGCGTCTGCACAGTCAGAGTATTGAGCTGCATAGATTTTTTTAGGTGAAGTGAAGGCAAGGGCGTGACTAAGGTCAAGCGCGTCACCAACAGCTTTTTCATGCAATTGCGGAATTTCGATAATTCCAAGCTCTTGTGCAATTCCTTGGTTAACAAGTGCAAAAGCGTAAGAAGAACCTACAGCACCATCACCGACAAGGATAACTTTTTTGTGTTGTTTAGTTGAAGTCATTATTCTAAACATCTCCTTAATTTTATTCAGGGATTTCCCCAGTTATTTCAATTTTATCACTTTTGAAAAGCTTTGTCACGGATATACATTTCAGTTCTTGATGTAAACGTTTTAGTGGTTTTAGATACCTGAAATATAGCGGACATTATGGTATAATATAGTTAATTACTAATAGTGAAATGAGGCATTTATTAATGCAGGATAGAAATTTAGTGAATGTCAATCTGACAAAGGAGATGAAGACCAGCTTTATTGACTACGCTATGAGTGTTATCGTAGCGCGGGCTCTTCCTGATGTTCGAGATGGCTTGAAACCCGTCCACCGTCGGATTCTCTACGGAATGAATGAACTGGGTGTTACTCCAGACAAACCTCATAAAAAATCTGCTCGTATTACAGGGGATGTCATGGGTAAATATCACCCACACGGGGATTCCTCTATCTATGAAGCCATGGTCCGTATGGCTCAATGGTGGAGTTACCGTTACATGCTTGTAGATGGTCATGGGAACTTTGGTTCCATGGACGGTGATGGTGCTGCCGCCCAGCGTTACACTGAGGCACGTATGAGCAAGATTGCTCTGGAAATGCTTCGTGATATTAACAAAAATACAGTTGATTTCGTTGATAACTATGATGCCAATGAACGTGAACCCTTGGTCTTGCCAGCACGTTTTCCTAATCTTTTGGTTAATGGAGCAACTGGTATTGCGGTTGGGATGGCAACCAATATTCCACCTCATAACCTTGGTGAAACCATTGATGCAGTGAAGTTGGTCATGGACAATCCTGAAGTGACCACTAAGGACTTGATGGAAGTCCTGCCTGGACCAGATTTTCCAACTGGTGCTCTTGTTATGGGGAAATCAGGTATTCATAAGGCCTACGAAACAGGTAAAGGTTCTATTGTCCTTCGTTCTCGTACTGAAATTGAAGAAACTAAGACTGGCCGTGAGCGTATTGTTGTAACAGAATTTCCTTATATGGTCAATAAAACAAAGGTGCATGAGCATATTGTTCGTTTGGTTCAGGAAAAACGCATTGAGGGTATTACAGCAGTTCGTGATGAGTCAAACCGCGAAGGGGTTCGATTTGTTATTGAGGTCAAGCGCGATGCCTCAGCCAATGTTATCCTTAATAATCTCTTCAAGATGACCCAGATGCAAACCAACTTTGGTTTCAATATGCTTGCTATCCAAAATGGTGTACCCAAGATTTTGTCCCTTCGTCAGATTTTGGATGCTTATATCGAGCACCAAAAAGAAGTGGTTGTTCGTCGTACTCGTTTTGATAAGGAAAAAGCAGAAGCGCGTGCTCATATCTTAGAAGGTCTCTTGATTGCGCTAGACCATATCGATGAAGTGATTCGTATCATCCGTGCTAGTGAAACGGATGCGGAAGCACAAGCTGAGTTGATGAGCAAGTTTAAGCTTTCTGAACGTCAAAGTCAAGCCATTCTTGATATGCGTCTTCGTCGTTTGACAGGTTTGGAACGCGATAAGATTCAGTCTGAGTATGATGACCTCTTGGCTCTGATTGCAGATTTAGCAGATATTCTAGCTAAGCCTGAACGTGTTTCTCAAATCATTAAAGATGAATTGGATGAAGTTAAGCGTAAGTTTGGAGATAATCGTCGTACAGAGTTGATGGTGGGAGAAGTCTTGACTCTTGAAGATGAAGATTTGATTGAAGAATCGGATGTCTTAATTACACTTTCTAACAAAGGCTACATCAAACGTTTGGATCAAGGAGAATTCACTGCTCAAAAACGTGGTGGTCGTGGTGTCCAAGGGACAGGCGTTAAGGATGACGATTTTGTTCGTGAGTTAGTGTCAACCAGCACCCATGATCACCTACTCTTCTTTACAAATAAAGGACGTGTCTATCGCCTGAAAGGCTATGAAATTCCTGAGTATGGCCGTACTGCTAAGGGATTGCCAATTGTCAATCTTTTGAAATTGGATGAAGGCGAAAGTATTCAAACCATCATCAATGTTGAGTCTGAACGCAGTGATGACGCTTATCTCTTCTTCACAACTCGTCATGGTATTGTGAAGAGAACCAGCGTTAAGGAATTTGCTAATATTCGTCAGAATGGACTCAAGGCTTTGAACCTCAAGGATGAAGATGAGTTGATTAATGTCTTACTGACAGAAGAGGACACGGATATTATCATTGGTACCAAGTTTGGTTATTCAGTTCGCTTTAATCAATCAGCCGTTCGTGGTATGAGTCGTATTGCCACTGGTGTGAAAGGTGTTAACCTTCGTGACGGAGACACAGTTGTTGGTGCTAGTGTGATTACAGACCAGGACGAGGTTCTTATCATCACAGAAAAGGGCTATGGTAAGCGTACAGTTGCGACCGAATATCCAACTAAAGGTCGTGGTGGTAAAGGGATGCAAACCGCTAAAATTACAGAAAAGAACGGTTCTCTTGCTGGTCTTATGACTGTTAAAGGCGATGAAGATTTGATGATTATCACTGATACTGGTGTCATGATTAGAACCAACGTTGCCAATATTTCACAAACAGGTCGCTCAACTATGGGAGTTAAAGTGATGCGCCTAGACCAAGATGCTAAAATTGTAACCTTTACTACGGTTGCAGCTGCAGAAAAAGAAGAAGTTGGGACAGAAAACGAAACAGAAGGTGAAGCATAATGTCTCATAAAAAGAAAACAAACCGTAAAAATTTACTAATCAATATTTTGGCAGGATTCTTAATCATCTTGTCAATAGCTTTGATTTTCAATTCAAAAATTCGTGATATGTTCATGGTTTGGAATACCAATAAATACCAAGTCAGCCAGGTATCAAAAGAAAAATTGGAAGAAAATCAAGATACAGAAGGGAATTTTGACTTTGATTCCGTAAAAGCTATCTCGTCAGAAGCTGTCTTATCATCACAATGGGATTCGCAAAAATTGCCAGTTATCGGTGGAATTGCTGTCCCTGAGGTAGAAATTAACTTGCCTATTTTTAAGGGGCTTGATAATGTCAATCTTTTCTATGGAGCTGGTACAATGAAGCGTGATCAAGTGATGGGGAAAGGAAACTATTCCCTTGCGAGCCATCACATCTTCACGGCGGAAAATGCCAGCCAAATGCTCTTTTCTCCATTATCACGCGCTAAAAATGGGATGAAAATTTATCTAACTGATAAGGATAAAGTTTATACCTATGAAATCCGTGAAGTGAAGCATGTGACTCCAGATCGCGTTGATGAGATTGATGACCGTACTGGAGTTGATGAAATCACACTTGTAACCTGTGTTGACTATGATGCGACAGAACGTATTATCGTAAAAGGTGACTTGAAAGATACAAAAGATTATTCACAAACACCTGAAGAGATTCTAACAGCTTTTAATCAACCATATAAACAACGTTATTAAAGATAAATCAGTAAAATCTTAGGTTTTACTGATTTTTTATAGATTGAATTTCAAAATAAACTGTTATGAAATACAGAAAACGTTTCCTTAATTCTAAAGTTTGTGATATAATTATCAGGTAAAAAAATTTTAGGAGTTT
Source organism: Streptococcus mitis (assembly GCF_002096855.1). Taxonomy (GTDB): domain Bacteria; phylum Bacillota; class Bacilli; order Lactobacillales; family Streptococcaceae; genus Streptococcus; species Streptococcus mitis_Y. The sequence continues at coordinate 299,454 of NZ_NCVH01000031.1, forward strand.
ATTATGGTTTCTTCAGAATTTATCTCAAAGATTGAATTTGCTTGTAAGAAAAAAGAAAGTCTTTATACTCAAAGCAAATTTAAGTATGCGATTCGTTCTATGTTCGCAGGTGCATTTTTAACCTTCAGTACTGCTGCTGGTGCAGTTGGGGCTGACTTGATTAATAAAATTGCACCAGGTAGTGGACGCTTCCTCTTCCCATTTGTCTTTGCTTGGGGATTGGCCTACATTGTTTTCTTGAATGCTGAGTTGGTTACATCAAACATGATGTTCTTGACTGCTGGTAGTTTCTTGAAAAAAATCTCTTGGAGAAAAACAGCTGAGATTCTACTTTACTGTACCTTGTTCAACCTTATCGGGGCTTTGATAGCAGGTTGGGGCTTTGCCCACTCAGCAGCCTATGCACATCTCACTCACGATAGTTTCATCTCAGGGGTTGTTGAGATGAAGTTAGGCCGTTCAAATGAATTAATCTTACTTGAGGCTATTTTGGCAAATATTTTCGTTAATATTGCGATTCTTTCATTTGTTTTGGTCAAAGATGGCGGCGCTAAACTATGGCTCGTTTTATCAGCGATTTACATGTTTGTATTCTTAACAAACGAGCACATTGCGGCGAACTTTGCTTCATTCGCGATTGTAAAATTCAGTGTTGCTGCTGACTCAATTGCCAACTTCGGTATTGGAAATATGCTTCGCCACTGGGGTGTAACCTTCATCGGAAACTTTATCGGAGGAGGCCTCTTGATGGGTCTTCCATATGCCTTCCTCAATAAAAATGAAGATACTTATGTAGATTAAGAAAATGAGCACGATTGAGTCGTGCTTTTTTCATTTTTAAAATAAGGTAATAGTTATTTACTATATCAAAATATAGAAAACTGATATTTGTAAACTATACCTTAAGGTGCTACAATATCTTTAATCAAACTATTTGGAGGTCGCCTTATGACTCGTGATTTTAAATTTGAAACTTTGCAACTGCATGCTGGTCAAGTTGTGGATCCAGCTACCAAGTCTCGTGCAGTGCCGATTTATCAAACAACATCTTTTGTTTTTGATGACACGCAGGAAGGTGCAGATCTTTTTGCCTTGAGAAAACCAGGGAACATTTATACTCGTATCACCAACCCTACAACAGCTGCCTTTGAAGAAAGAATTGCTGCCCTTGAAGGTGGTGTTGGAGCTCTTGCAACAGCATCAGGTATGGCCGCAGTGACTTATACGATTTTGGCGCTTGCACATGCAGGTGACCATGTAGTAGCAGCCTCAACTATTTACGGTGGAACCTTCAATCTCTTGAAGGAAACCCTTCCTCGTTATGGTATCACAACAACCTTTGTCGATGTTGATAATTTGGAGGCAGTAGAAGTAGCGATCAATGATAATACCAAGCTTGTCTTGATTGAAACCTTGGGCAACCCCTTGATTAACATTCCTGACCTGGAAAAATTGGCTGAGATTGCACATAAACACCAGATTCCACTAGTTTCGGATAATACCTTTGCTACACCTTATTTGATTAACGTTTTTTCTCACGGTGTAGATATTGCTATTCACTCTGCGACTAAGTTTATTGGTGGGCATGGTACGACTATTGGTGGAGTGATTGTCGATAGCGGTCGTTTTGACTGGGCAGCTTCAGGGAAATTCCCTCAATTTGTTGAGGAAGACCCAAGTTACCACAATTTGAGCTATACTCGTGATGTGGGTGCAGCAGCCTTTATTATCGCTGTCCGTGTCCAATTACTTCGTGATACAGGTGCAGCCTTGTCGCCATTTAATGCCTTTCTCTTGCTCCAAGGACTTGAAACCCTTTCTCTTCGTGTCGAACGTCATGTGCAAAATGCAGAGAAAATTGTTGATTTCCTTGTCAACCATCCTAAGGTAGAAAAGGTAAACTATCCAAAACTTGCAGACAGTCCTTATCATGCCTTGGCTGAGAAATACTTGCCAAAAGGTGTGGGCTCAATCTTTACTTTCCATGTCAAAGGTGGGGAGGCAGAAGCACGCAAGGTTATTGATAATTTGGAAATCTTCTCTGACCTTGCAAATGTGGCAGATGCCAAGTCTCTTGTTGTTCACCCAGCAACAACTACTCACGGTCAATTGTCAGAAAAAGACTTAGAAGCCGCAGGTGTCACACCAAACCAAATCCGCTTGTCTATCGGTCTTGAAAATGTAGATGATTTGATTGAAGACTTGCGATTAGCATTGGAAAAAATTTAAAGAAAAAGAAGATAAACAGTGGGTTTCGACTCGCTGTTTTTGATTTTCCTTTAGGCATGATATAATGGTTACAGAAGTCTAGAAAGAGGAACGATATGAACGAAATCAAATGTCCTAATTGTGGGGAAGTCTTTACAGTAAATGAGAGCCAGTATGCTGAACTTTTGTCTCAAGTGAGAACAGCAGAGTTTGATAAGGAATTGCACGATCGGATGAAGCAGGAACTGGCCTTGGCTGAGCAAAAGGCCATGAATGAACAACAGTCTAAACTAGCTCAAAAAAACCAAGAAATTGCGCAATTACAGAGTCAAATCCAAAACTTTGATACAGAAAAAGAATTGGCCAAGAAAGAGGTTGAACAGACAAGCCATCAGGCTTTATTAGCAAAAGACAAGGAAGTGCAGGCCTTGGAAAACCAATTGGCCACCTTGCGTTTGGAGCATGAAAATCAACTACAGAAGACCCTCTCCGACCTAGAAAAAGAACGAGACCAGGTTAAAAATCAGCTTCTCTTGCAAGAAAAAGAAAACGAACTCTCTCTTGCTTCAGTTAAACAAAACTATGAAGCTCAGCTCAAAGCAGCCAGTGAACAAGTCGAATTTTATAAGAATTTCAAAGCCCAACAATCTACAAAAGCTATCGGGGAAAGTCTGGAACATTACGCAGAGAGTGAGTTTAACAAGGTCCGTAGTTTTGCATTTCCAAATGCTTACTTTGAGAAGGATAACAAGGTCTCTGCGCGTGGTTCCAAAGGGGACTTTATCTTCCGTGAGAGTGATGAAAATGGAGTGGAAATCATTTCCATCATGTTTGAGATGAAAAATGAAGCTGACGGAACAGAGAAGAAGCACAAGAATGCAGATTTTTACAAGGAATTGGACAAGGACCGTCGGGAGAAGAACTGTGAGTATGCAGTTTTAGTGACCATGCTTGAGGCAGATAATGACTACTTCAACACAGGAATTGTAGACGTCAGCCACGAGTATGAAAAGATGTATGTGGTTCGTCCTCAATTCTTTATCCAGTTGATTGGACTCCTGCGAAATGCGGCGCTAAATTCCCTAAAATACAAGCAGGAGTTGGCCTTGGTTCGCGAGCAAAATATCGACATTACGCATTTTGAGGAAGACTTGGATGCCTTTAAACAGGCCTTTGCTAAGAACTATAATTCAGCTTCGACCAACTTTGGTAAAGCTATTGATGAAATCGACAAGGCCATCAAACGCATGGAAGAGGTCAAGAAATTCCTAACCACATCCGAAAATCAACTCCGTCTAGCTAACAACAAATTGGAAGATGTTTCGGTCAAAAAATTGACCCGTAAAAATCCAACCATGAAAGCGAAATTTGAGGCACTGAAGGGGGAGTGAGAAAAAAAGATATGAACGGTATTATCAACTTAAAAAAAGAAGCGGGGATGACCTCGCATGATGCGGTTTTTAAACTGCGTAAGATTTTGGGAACCAAGAAGATTGGTCATGGTGGGACCTTGGATCCGGATGTGGTGGGTGTTTTGCCCATTGCAGTTGGCAAGGCGACACGCATGGTCGAGTTTATGCAGGACGAGGGCAAGGTCTATGAGGGGGAAATCACTCTGGGCTTTTCCACGACGACTGAGGATGCCAGTGGGGAAGTGGTCGCTGAGACACCCGTTCTGTCGCCCTTGGATGAAAAGCTTGTCGATGAAGCGATAGCCAATCTGACTGGGCCTATTACTCAGATTCCGCCTATGTATTCAGCTGTTAAGGTTAATGGTCGCAAGCTCTATGAGTATGCGCGTGCTGGTCAGGCAGTGGAGCGTCCAGAACGTCAGGTGACCATTTATCAATTTGAACGGACAAGTCCGATTACTTATGAGGGTCATCTTGCACGCTTTACTTTTCGTGTGAAATGTAGTAAGGGGACTTACATCCGTACATTATCGGTTGACTTGGGAGAAAAATTGGGCTATGCGGCTCATATGTCTCATTTGACACGAACAAGTGCTGCAGGTTTGCAGCTAGAAGACGCTCTTACCTTGGAAGAAATTGCTGAAAAAGTGGAGGCTGGTAAATTGGACTTTCTTCATCCTCTAGAGATTGGGACAGGCGACCTTGTCAAAGTTTTCCTAACTCAAGAAGAGGCTACAGAAGTACGCTTTGGTCGTTTTATCGAACTCGAACAAATAGAACAAGAATTAGCTGCCTTTGAAGATGATAAATTGCTAGCCATTCTAGAAAAACGGGACAATCTCTACAAGCCAAGGAAGGTTTTTATCTAATCTAACTGGAGTGTGGGGATGGAATTCTTCTCCTAGACTATCCAAATCAGACTATAAATTTTGCAAAAAATGTGATAGAATAGACGACGGATAAAAAAACGGAGGATAGCATGCAAAATAGACCAATCATTATCGGAGTGACAGGTGGTTCTGGTGGAGGTAAGACCAGTGTTTCAAGAGCCATTTTATCGCATTTTCCTGATGAAAAGATTTCCATGATTGAGCATGATTCATACTACAAGGATCAGTCTCATTTGACCTTTGAAGAGCGTGTCAAAACCAACTACGACCATCCTTTTGCCTTTGATACAGACTTGATGATTGAGCAGATAAAGGAATTGTTGGCAGGGCGTCCAGTGGATATTCCGACTTATGACTATACAGAGCATACACGAAGCAGCAAGACTTATCGTCAGGAGCCTCAAGATGTCTTTATCGTTGAGGGCATTTTGGTCTTGGAGGACAAGCGCCTGCGCGATTTGATGGATATTAAGATTTTTGTGGATACGGATGATGATGTGCGCATTATTCGTCGTATCAAGCGCGATATGGAAGAACGTGGCCGTAGCCTTGATAGCGTTATTGATCAGTACTTGGGTGTGGTTAAACCTATGTATCATCAGTTTATCGAGCCAACCAAGCGTTATGCTGATATCGTCATTCCTGAGGGAGTCAGCAATACTGTTGCTATTGACCTTTTGACGACTAAGATTGCAAAGATTTTGGAAGAAGCCCGAAATAGCAAATAATCAGATGTGGAGGCCTTGCCTCCTTTTTCTATTTTTCCCTCATAATGGTACATAAATGGAGATTTTTAGGCATATTTTTGGTATAATAATACCCATGAAAGAGCAAGAAAATGAATAGTAGGTGGAGATGGAAAAGTATTTATCGGTAACAACTTTGACCAAGTATCTGAAAATGAAATTCGATAAAGACCCTTACTTGGAACGGGTCTATTTAACTGGTCAAGTTTCCAACTTTCGTAAACGACCTACTCACCAATATTTCTCCCTAAAAGATGACCATGCAGTTATTCAAGCGACTATTTGGTCTGGCATTTATCAGAAATTAGGCTTTGACCTTGAAGAAGGGATGAAAATCAATGTAATTGGGCGTGTACAGGTCTATGAACCAAGTGGTAGCTACTCTATCATCATTGAAAAGGCAGAACCTGATGGGGTTGGTGCGCTTGCGATTCAGTTTGAACAACTCAAGAAAAAATTGACAGAAGAAGGCCTGTTTCAAGAACGATTCAAGCAACCTCTGCCCCAATTTTCTAAGAGAATTGGTGTAGTGACCAGTCGCAGTGGAGCCGTTATTCGAGATATTATCACGACCATCAGCAGGCGATTTCCAGGTGTCGATATTCTGCTCTATCCGACCAAGGTTCAAGGTGAAGGTTCTGCGGAGGAAATTGCTCGAAATATTGCGCGTGCCAATCAACGGGACGATTTGGATTTGTTGATTATTGGTCGTGGTGGAGGTTCTATCGAGGATCTTTGGGCCTTTAACGAAGAAATCGTGGTACGAGCGATTTTTGAATCTCGTTTACCAGTTATCTCTAGTGTGGGGCATGAGACGGATGTGACCTTGGCAGATTTTGTGGCGGATCGCCGCGCTGCCACACCAACAGCAGCTGCTGAACTGGCAACACCTGTGACCAAGTTGGATCTATTAGCTCATTTGCAAAATCAGGAAAAACGGATGGCAACAGCAGTCAGAAATATCCTATCGAAGAAACAAGAAGCTTTGAAAAAATGCAGTCAGTCAGTCATCTTTAGACAGCCAGAGCGCTTGTATGATGGCTATTTGCAACGCTTGGATCAACTGCAACTGCGCTTAAAACAAAGTTTGCGAACACAGATTTCCGATAACAAACAGCTAGTACAAGCAAGGACGCATCAACTAGTCCAATTTTCACCTGTTACCAAAATTCAACGTTATCAAGACCGTCTAGGCCAGTTGGATAAGCTCCTCCGTAGCCAAATGGCGCTGGTTTATGATGCCAAAGTTGCTGAGGTCAAGAGGCTTTCAGAAGCACTCCTGATGTTGGATACGAGCCGGATTGTTGCGCGAGGCTATGCTATTGTCAAAAAAGAAGAGTCCGTAGTTGATTCGGTTGAGAGTTTGAAGAAAAAAGACCAAGTGACGCTTTTAATGCGAGATGGTCGAGTAGAATTAGAGGTTAAAGATGTCAAAACAAAAGAAATTTGAGGAAAATCTAGCAGAACTGGAGGCCATTGTCCAAAGTTTAGAAAATGGTGAAATTGCTCTGGAAGATGCGATTGCTGCTTTTCAAAAGGGCATGGTCTTGTCAAAAGAGCTCCAAGCGACGCTGGACAAGGCTGAGAAGACCTTGGTTAAGGTTATGCAAGAAGACGGAACAGAAAGTGATTTTGAATGAAAAAGCAAGAAAAATTAGCTCTTGTCGAGTCGGCCTTGGAAGACTTTTATGGAGACCAGCAGTTTGCCTCTAGTTTGCGAGAGTCTGTTCTCTATTCCATTCATGCTGGTGGCAAGCGTATTCGGCCTTTTCTCTTGTTAGAAGTTCTGGAAGCCTTGCAGGTTGCTATCAAACCTGCTCACGCGCAGGTGGCTGCTGCTTTGGAAATGATCCATACAGGGAGCTTGATTCATGATGATCTTCCTGCTATGGATGATGATGATTACCGTCGGGGACGATTGACCAATCACAAGAAATTCGGTGAAGCTATGGCCATTTTGGCAGGAGATGCTTTGTTCCTAGATCCTTATGCCTTGATTGCGCAGGCAGATTTGCCAAGTCAGATCAAGGTGGACTTGATTGCTAACTTATCGCTTGCTTCAGGAAGTCTGGGCATGGTGGCAGGGCAGGTTTTGGACATGGAGGGTGAACACCAGCATTTGTCTTTGGAAGAACTTCAGACCATTCATGCTAATAAGACTGGGAAACTACTAGCCTATCCCTTTCAAGCGGCTGCCATCATAGCTGAATTGGCACCTGAAATACAAGCAAAACTGAAAACTGTTGGTGAATTGATTGGGCTTGCTTTTCAAGTTCGAGATGATGTACTGGATGTGACAGCTAGTTTTGAGGAAATCGGCAAGACGCCTCAAAAGGACTTACAGGCTGAAAAATCAACTTATCCAGCCTTGTTGGGCTTGGAAGAGGCTATTGCCTTTTGTAACCAAACTCTGGATCAAGCTAATGCCAAATTAGAAGAAATCGCCCAGCAGGTTCCCTTTGAAACAGAATCGATTGTAAAAGTAGTAGAAAGTTTGAGAATCAATGACTAAGGAAAGAGTGGATGTACTAGCTTATAAACAGGGCTTGTTTGAAACGAGAGAGCAGGCCAAGCGCGGTGTCATGGCTGGCCTAGTCGTAGCAGTCCTTAACGGAGAACGGTTTGACAAGCCAGGAGAGAAAATTCCAGATGACACCGAGCTAAAACTCAAGGGGGAGAAACTCAAATATGTCAGTCGTGGTGGCTTGAAACTGGAAAAGGCATTGCAGGTCTTTGATTTATCAGTGGATGGGGCGACCACGATTGATATTGGGGCTTCTACTGGCGGTTTTACCGATGTCATGTTACAGAATGGTGCTGAACTTGTCTTTGCAGTTGATGTTGGTACCAATCAGTTGGCTTGGAAATTACGCCAAGACCCACGAGTTGTCAGCATGGAGCAGTTTAATTTCCGCTATGCTGAAAAGACTGATTTCGAGCAGGAGCCGAGCTTTGCCAGTATTGATGTAAGTTTCATTTCCCTCAGTCTGATTTTGCCGGCCTTGCACCGTGTCTTGGCTAATCAAGGGCAGGTCGTGGCTTTGGTTAAGCCTCAGTTTGAAGCAGGACGTGAGCAGATTGGGAAAAATGGAATTATTCGCGATGCCAATGTCCATCAAAATGTCCTTGAATCTGTCACAGCTATGGCAGTAGAGGAAGGCTTTTCAGTTCTTGATTTGGACTTTTCTCCCATCCAAGGCGGTCATGGAAATATTGAGTTTTTAGCGTATTTGAAAAAAGAAGAGTCAGCAAGCAATCAGGTTCTTGCTGAGATTGAAGAAGTAGTAGAGAGGGCGCATAGTCAATTTAAAAATGAATAAAAAAGAGAGACTTGAAAAAATTAGACGATTTGTGACAGATTATCAAATCGGTACACAAGAAGAAATCGTAGAACATTTGAAAGAGGCAGGAATCACTGCCACTCAAGCGACAGTATCCCGAGATATCAAAGAGCTAGGCATTGTCAAAATTCCTTTGAGAGACAATACCTATGTCTATGAATTGCCAAAATCAATCGTAAAAAGTTTGCAATTGGCTGAAGACAATATTGAGTCAGCTGAATTGATGGATAAGATGATTAATCTCCAAGTTATTCCAGGAAATACGGCTTTTGTAAAAGCTCAGTTAATCGAGACATTTGCGGACAAAATTTTTAGCTGTTTGGCTGATGATAGCTCGATTTTAGTCATTGCCAGAAGTGAAAGTCTAGCTGAGGAAATCTTTGAACAAGTAAAAAATTGGTAGGTCTATATGTTACTTGAAATTTCGATAAAAAACTTTGCCATTATTGAGGCTATTTCCCTCAATTTTGAAAAGGGGATGACTGTCCTGACTGGTGAAACGGGTGCAGGGAAGTCGATTATCATTGATGCCATGAATATGATGTTGGGAGCTCGTGCTACGACAGATGTTATTCGTCATGGTGCGCCAAAGTCAGAGATAGAGGGGCTTTTCTCAGTTGAGAATAGTCGTCTTTTACAGGAAATTTTTGATGAGCAAGGTTTGGAAATGGGTGATGAAATTATCATCCGTCGAGAAATCTTGCAAAATGGTCGTAGTATTAGTCGTGTCAATGGCCAGATGGTTAATCTGTCTGTTTTGCGTGCTATTGGGCAACATCTTGTGGACATTCATGGTCAGCATGACCAAGAAGAGTTAATGCGCCCTCAACTTCATATTCAAATGTTGGATGAATTCGGCGATGTAGCTTTTTGGGGTTTGAAAGAAACCTATCAAACGAGTTTTGATGCCTACCGTAAAATGCGTAAGCAGGTTCTGGAAGTCAAGAAAAACCAACAGGAACACAAGGCACGTATCGAAATGTTGGAATTTCAAATGGCAGAGATTGAGGCAGCAAACTTGCAAGCAGGTGAAGATCTGGCTCTCAATCAAGAGCGTGATAAACTTCTCAATCATAAAAATATTTCGGATACGCTGACCAATGCCTATAGTATGTTGGACGATGAAGATTTTTCAAGTCTGGCCAATGTTCGTTCAGCCATGAATGACATGGAAAGTGTCGAAGAGTACGACCCTGAATACCGTGAAATTTCAAGCTCACTGTCTGAGACCTACTATGTCTTAGAAGACATTAGCAAGCGTCTGGAAGCTATTATTGAGGACCTTGATTTTGACGGCAATCGTCTCATGCAGGTTGAGAATCGTTTGGATTTCCTTCATACTATTACCCGTAAGTATGGTGGGACTGTAGACGATGTCTTACTTTATTTTGCTAAGATTACAGAAGAATACAATCTCTTGACAGGCAATAACCTTTCGTCTGAGGACATGGAGGCAGAGCTTAAAAAATTGGAAGTTAATCTTGTAGATTTGGCAGGTCAACTTGCCTCTGCTCGTCATGACTTGGCTCAGCAGCTGGAAGCAGAGATTAAACAAGAACTGCAAGACCTTTATATGGAAAAAGCCCAGTTTCAAGTTCGTTTTAGTAAGGGCAAATTCAGCCGTGAAGGTAATGAAACAGTTGAGTTTTACATTTCAACCAACCCTGGCGAAGACTTTAAACCCTTGGTCAAGGTTGCGTCTGGTGGGGAATTATCCCGTCTCATGCTAGCCATTAAATCTGCCTTTTCACGTAAAGAAGGCAAGACTAGCATTGTCTTTGATGAGGTGGATACGGGAGTTTCAGGTCGTGTTGCTCAGGCTATTGCGCAGAAGATTCACAAGATTGGTCAGCATGGTCAGGTTTTGGCTATTTCCCATTTGCCACAAGTGATTGCGATTGCAGATTATCAATTCTTTATTGAGAAGATTAGCAATGAGCATTCAACGGTTTCGACTGTTCGTCTCTTGACGGTTGAAGAGCGAGTGGAAGAAGTTGCCAAGATGCTGGCAGGTGATGATGTGACGGAAGCAGCCCTGACGCAAGCCAGAGAATTGTTGAGAAACAGGGAGAAATAAGATGACAGACTATTATGTAATTGGAGATGTTCACGGAAAAGCTGGGATGCTGGAAGACCTTCTCAAAACATGGGATGGTCAGACCCAGTTACTCTTTCTAGGGGATTTGATTGACCGTGGTGAAGATAGTCGCCGTGTCCTAGAGATGGTTAAGGACTTGGTCGATAATCAAGGGGCAATCTGTTTGTCAGGAAACCACGAGTATATGTTTTTGACTTGGCTCGATAACCCAGAAGAAAGCTATGACCACTATCGTCGCAATGGTGGAGATACAACCATTAACTCTATCCTAGGTCGTCCCTTGGATGCACCGGTTGATGGAGTTGAGGATGCCAAGCGTGTTGCTACTGAAGCAGCAGACTTGGTCAAATTTATTCGTCAAATGCCATTTGTAGTAGAGACAGACAAGTATATCTTTGTACATGCTGGTATTGATTTGACCTTGGATGACTGGCGTGAAACTACAGATTATAAAAAAGTCTGGCTTAGAAAACCATTCCACGAAGCAGAAAATCATACTGGAAAAATCATTGTCTTTGGGCATACACCGGTCTATGGTTTGTTAAAGCAAGAGCGTGGTACTGCTGAGCTTTGGACTACAGAAGATGGCAAGATTGGAATGGATGGAGGAGCTGTTTATGGTGGTGTCCTTCATGGGATTGTCTTTACAGACCAAGGAATGACAGAACACCACTTTATCGAAAATGACGGTTTTGTCGCTGAAGATTAGTACTCCTAGCAGGGTATGGTCTTGTCAAAATGTTAAAAACAATTTATAATAAATAGATACCCTGAAAGGAAGAGAATCATGAACTTAGAAGAATTGAAAAAACGACAGGAGAAGATCCGTAACTTCTCTATTATCGCCCATATTGACCACGGGAAATCGACTCTAGCAGACCGCATTTTGGAAAAAACAGAGACCGTTTCAAGTCGTGAAATGCAGGCCCAGCTTTTGGATAGCATGGATTTAGAGCGAGAACGTGGGATTACCATTAAACTCAATGCCATCGAGCTGAATTATACTGCAAAAGATGGGGAAACTTATATTTTCCACTTGATTGACACGCCGGGGCACGTAGACTTTACCTATGAAGTTTCACGTTCGCTAGCTGCCTGTGAGGGAGCGATCTTGGTGGTCGATGCCGCTCAAGGTATTGAGGCTCAAACACTTGCCAACGTTTATCTAGCCTTGGACAATGATTTGGAAATCATGCCAGTCATTAATAAAATTGACCTGCCTGCTGCAGATCCAGAGCGCGTGCGTACAGAGATTGAGGATGTCATTGGTTTGGATGCCAGTGAAGCAGTTTTGGCTTCTGCCAAGGCTGGTATCGGTATCGAGGAGATCCTTGAGCAAATCGTAGAAAAAGTACCAGCCCCAACAGGTGATGTGACAGCACCACTTAAGGCCTTAATTTTCGACTCAGTTTATGATGCTTACCGTGGGGTTATTCTCCAAGTGCGTGTCATGGATGGGGTGGTCAAACCTGGCGATAAGATTCAGCTTATGAGCAATGGCAAGACTTTTGATGTGACCGAAGTCGGTATATTTACACCCAAAGCAGTTGGTCGTGATTTCCTTGCGACTGGTGATGTTGGTTATATTGCGGCTTCTATCAAGACGGTTCAGGACACTCGTGTGGGTGATACCGTTACCTTGGCAACCAATCCTGCGGCTGAGCCATTACATGGTTACAAGCAGATGAACCCTATGGTCTTTGCGGGTCTCTATCCTATCGAGTCAAACAAGTACAATGACTTACGTGAAGCTCTTGAAAAATTGCAACTGAATGATGCTAGTCTTCAGTTTGAACCAGAAACATCTCAGGCACTTGGATTTGGTTTCCGTTGTGGTTTTCTTGGCCTTCTCCATATGGATGTTATCCAAGAACGTTTGGAACGTGAGTTCAACATCGACCTCATTATGACAGCTCCATCCGTTATTTATAAGGTTAATTTGACCGATGGTGAGTCTATGGATGTGTCTAACCCATCTGAGTTCCCGGACCCAACCAAGATTGCGACCATTGAAGAGCCATATGTTAAAGCGCAAATCATGGTACCACAGGAGTTTGTCGGGGCAGTCATGGAATTAGCTCAGCGTAAGCGTGGGGACTTTGTGACTATGGACTATATCGATGATAACCGTGTCAATGTTATCTATCAAATTCCACTGGCTGAAATCGTCTTTGACTTCTTCGATAAGCTTAAGTCTTCAACTCGTGGTTATGCAAGCTTTGACTACGAATTGTCAGAGTACCGCCCATCTAAGCTGGTCAAAATGGACATCCTTCTCAACGGAGACAAGGTGGATGCCCTCAGCTTTATCGTTCACAAGGATTTTGCTTACGAACGTGGAAAACTCATCGTTGATAAGCTCAAGAAAATTATCCCTCGCCAACAATTTGAGGTGCCAATTCAAGCAGCAATTGGACACAAAATTGTGGCTCGTACTGATATCAAGGCCCTTCGTAAGAACGTACTTGCTAAATGTTATGGTGGTGACGTTTCTCGTAAACGCAAACTCCTTGAAAAACAAAAAGCTGGTAAGAAGCGCATGAAAGCTATCGGATCAGTAGAAGTCCCACAAGAAGCCTTCCTCAGCGTTTTGAGCATGGATGAAGAATAAGTCTTCAGAAAAGTTTTTTATTGTTTATAGGACGTTAATATAAGAAGAAAATGATAAAACAGGCTTAAATAGGCCTGTTTTATCAGGCTCTTTGTCAACTGTAGTGGGTTGAAGAAAAGCTAATATCTAGAAAGGACAAATTTCGTCCTTTCTTTTTTGATATTCAGAGCGATAAAAAT